>NZ_VJOL01000001.1 GCF_007556705.1 Tepidimonas thermarum
TGTTGGCTTTGACTCGTTTCCACGCTTGCCGCAGGTTCTCTCTCGCCAGGACAGCTTGCAGCAGTCCCAGCCCTGTGTTCTCGGTGTCCTGTCGCGGGCTGGACGCTTCGTCGCTGACAGGATCACGCCCAGCTTCACCGTGCGCTATGCCCGCCCGCTCTGCTTGCGCAGACTTCTGACGCCTTGCTTCCAACATCGACATGGTCTCGAACACTTCTCCTCGTTCGGCCCTTCGCCCCAAACTGGCAGCTACTATGGCCTCTGCTGACTTCTCGCTCCGGCACAGGCCGTCGCCCTTTCAGGCATAAGGCGAGATCTCCCCGGGTAAGAACGCACTCCTTCGCTGCACAACCGCCGGATTTACGCCACTTCGCCTTGATCACAAGAGCTTCGCGAATTCATGCCCGCTCGCCCTGCTCCGCAGCGCCTTCTATCCGGTTCTTGTCCATCGGCTCGCAGCTTCGCTCCACGCTTCCTCCCCACAATCGGTCACCCTCTTGCAGTTGCGCTTCGCTTCGTTCGCTGTGATCAACTTACGGGAGGACTTTCACCTCCAAGAGTGCGCCCGTGCCGGGCGCACATGCAAAGGGCCGCCGATGCGGCGGCCCCAGGTGGCGGGCGGGATCAGTCGAGCCGGTAGTTGGGCGCTTCCTTGGTGATTTGCACGTCGTGCACGTGGCTTTCGCGGATGCCCGCTGCGGTGATCTGCACGAAGGCCGCGCGCTCGTGCAGTTCGTCAATGGTGGCGCAGCCGCAGTAGCCCAGGGCTGCGCGGATGCCCCCCGCCATCTGGAAGATGATGGCCACCACCGACCCCTTGTAGGGCACGCGGCCCTCGATGCCCTCGGGCACCAGCTTGTCGGCGTTGGGGTTGGCAGCCTCGTCGTTTTCCTGGAAGTAGCGGTCGGCGCTACCGGCTTTCATGGCGCCGATCGAGCCCATGCCGCGGTAGCTCTTGTAGCTGCGCCCCTGGTAGAGGATGACTTCGCCGGGGGCCTCCTCGGTGCCGGCGAACATGCCCCCCATCATCACCGTGTGCGCGCCGGCCGCCAGCGCCTTGGCGATGTCGCCGCTGTAGCGGATGCCGCCGTCGGCGATCAGCGGCACACCGGTGCCGCGCAATGCCGTGGCCACGTTGTCGATGGCGGTGATCTGCGGCACGCCCACCCCGGCGACGATGCGCGTGGTGCAAATCGAGCCCGGCCCGATACCGACCTTGACCGCATCGGCGCCCGCCTCGACCAACGCCCGCGCGGCCTCGCCTGTGGCGATGTTGCCGCCGATGACCTGCACCTGCGGGTAGTGCTGTTTGACCCAGCGCACCCGATCCAGCACGCCTTGGCTGTGGCCGTGCGCGGTGTCAACCACGATGGCATCGACCCCGGCTTTGACCAGGGCTTCCACGCGTTCCTCGGTGCCGGGGCCGACGCCCACGGCGGCGCCGACGCGCAGGCGGCCGTTTTCGTCGCGCGCGGCATTGGGGAAGTTGAGCTGCTTGGTGATGTCCTTGACCGTGATCAGGCCCTTGAGTTCGAAGGCGTCGTTGACGACCAGCAAGCGCTCGAGCTTGTGCTTGTTGAGCAGCGCCTTGGCCGCCTCGGGCGTGGTGCCTTCGGGCACCGTGACCAGGCGCTCGCGCGGGGTCATGATTTCGCGCACCGGCGCGTCCATGCGCGTTTCAAAACGCAGGTCGCGGCCGGTGACGATGCCCACCACCCGGCCGTGCTCGACCACCGGAAAGCCCGAGACGCCCAGCTCATCCGAGAGCTTGACCACCTGCCGCACCGTGGTGTCGGGGGCGATGACCACGGGGTCGCGCAGCACCCCGGACTCGTAGCGCTTGACCTTGGCCACGTGCGCCGCCTGCTCCTGCACCGAGAGGTTTTTGTGGATGATGCCGATGCCACCCTCTTGCGCGATGGCAATGGCCAGCCGCGCCTCGGTGACGGTGTCCATGGCGGCGGACACCAGTGGCAGGTTGAGGGTGATGTCGCGCGTCAGGCGCGTGGCCAGCGATGTGTCCTTGGGCAGGACTTGAGAGTACGCAGGAACGAGCAGAACGTCGTCGAACGTCAGGGCTTTTCCGAGCAGGCGCATGGGGGAGCTCCAAAAACACTATTGTACGCGCCCGCTCCCATGGGAGCGCTGCGGCAGCGTGCGTTTACGGCGATCGGCCACCGGGCCGCCGCGCAAACAGACCCGCCGCCCGCGCGCCCTGCCGCGCAAACCGCTGGCGCCGTGCGACTTTGGGATCGACGCGCAGCGGGCGCGTGAGCTCCAGCCGATCCCCGTCGCGCAGCGCGGTGGTGGGCGACGCGCGCCGCCCCCAGATGCTCGCCGCCACGTCTGCATGGGGGTCGTCCACAGGGCCGACCACCCAGCCGGTGCGCGCCATCGCCTGCGCCACGGTCGCCCCGTCGGGCAGCTCCAACACCACCTCGTGCACGGTGCGCGGCGCGCTCGCCCAGACCACGGTCACCCGCACGTCATCCCCCATACACCTGATCGGCGCGTTTGACAAAGGCATCCACCAGCGTGTCGGCGATGCGGTCGAACACCGGGCCCACCAGCGCGGCCAGCACGCTGCTGGAAAAGCCGTAGGTCATCGTGAAGTCGATGCGGCAGGCACGCTGCGCGTCGCCGCCCACGGGGGTGAAAGTCCAATCGCCTTCGAGCTGGGAAAACGGCCCCTCGACCAGTTGCAGGTGGATACGGCGGTCGGGCTCGTGGACGTTGCGCGTGGTAAAGCTTTTGCGCACACCGCCAAAGGCCATGCCGATCGAGGCCACCATGCCGTCGGCGGTGCGCTCGAGCACCTGGCCGGAGGCGCACCAGGGCAGGAACTCCGGGTAACGTTGCACGTCGCTGACGAGCTCGAACATCTCGTGCGGGCTGTGCCAGACGAGCACGGACTTGCGGACGGTTTTCGGTTTCATACAATCGTCGGCCCTGCCCCGATTGTAGGTCCCATGTCGTCCAACACGTCCAAAACCCCCGCCGACAGCCGAATCGCCGAGAACAAAAAAGCGTTCTTCAACTACCACATCGAGGAACGCTACGAGGCCGGTGTCGTGCTGCAAGGGTGGGAGGTCAAAGCCATCCGTGAGGGCAAGGTGCAAATCACCGAAGGCTACGTCGTCGTGCGCGAGGGCGAGCTGTTTCTGATCGGCTGTCTGATCCACCCGCTGCGCAGCACGTCCACGCACATCCGCGCCGATGCCGACCGCACGCGCAAGCTGCTCATGCACAAGGCCGAGATCCGGCGTCTGATCGGCAAGGTGGAGCAAAAAGGCTACACGCTGGTGCCGCTCAACCTGCACTGGAAAAACGGCCGCGTCAAGTGCGACATCGCCCTGGCGCGCGGCAAGGCGCAGCACGACAAACGCGACACCATCAAGGAGCGCGAGGGCAAACGCGAGGTCGAGCGCGCCATGAAGCAGCGCCTGCGCTGAACCACCCGCCCCTGCCCTGTATCGCCGGGCGGGCGTGTGTGCGGCCCGGGCAGGCGCCGGCATGCGTCGCCGCCCCGCGTGTCAGCGCACCATCAACGCAAATCGCGCAGCGGATGGGCGTGCGCCGGCCACGGGCTGGCAAAAAACGGCTCGACCATGGCCGTGGTCACGTCGTCGATGCGTGCGGGGTTCCAGCGCGGGGCGTGGTCTTTGTCCACCGCCAGCGCGCGTATGCCTTCGACGGTTTCGCTCTGCGCCGGGGTGCGCCCCAGATGGTGCGGGTGAAAGCAGTGCCGCACCAGGTCGCGCTCCATGCGCAGCACGTCGGCCAGCGCCATGCCGCGCGCGCGCCGGATTTGCGCCAGCACGACGTGCAGCATCAACGGGCTGCGCTGGTGCAGCAGCGCCAGGGTTTGCGTGGCAGCTTCGGTGCCGGCGCGGTCCAGCGCGGCCACGATGGCAGGCACGGTGTCGGCCGCAAAGGCCGCGTCGAGCTCCGGCGCCAACGGGGCCACCGTGCGCGCCTGCGCGTGCTGCCAGCCGGCGCGGCGTGTCCATTCAGCCCACGCCGCCTCGAACGCGGCGGGGCTGTTCGCGCTCAGCGTACCCAGCGCCTCCCAGGCGCGCGGCAGATCGGCAGATGGCGCGGCCACGTCGGCCAGTCCCCACGACAGCGCCGCGTGCGCGCCGATCACGGTGCCCGTCAAGCCCAGGTATTCACCCACGTGCCCTGGGCAGCGGGCCAGGAAGTGACCCCCGCCCACGTCGGGGAAGAGCCCGATGTTGGTCTCGGGCATGGCCATCTTGGTGCGCTCGGTGACGATGCGGCAACGCCCGCCCTGGCTGATGCCCATGCCGCCGCCCATCACCACCCCGTCCATGAACGCGAGGTACGGTTTGGGGTAGGTGTAGATGAGGTGGTTGAGGGCGTATTCCTCGGTAAAAAAGTCCTCCAGACGCGCATCGCCCGCCAGCGCCGCCTGGTGGAAGAAGCGGATGTCGCCGCCGGCGCAAAACGCGCCGAAGGGCCCGTCCTTGCCCATGCCGCGCACCGCCACCGCCACCACGGTGGGGTCGTCACGCCAGGCCCGCAACGCCTCGGTGAGCGCGCGCACCATGCCCAGGTCCAGCGCATTGAGGGCCTTGGGCCGCTCCAGCGTGATGCGCCCAACGCCATTGGGCGTGCGTTCGATGCGGACGAAATCGCTCCAGGGTGAGGTCATGGATGTGTCTCCTACCGATAGGTCAACCACAGATGGGTCAGCAATGCCCCCAGCACGAGGGCGCCGCCTTGCCAGACGGCTGGCGTGGGCACCTCACCGGCGCCGAGCCAGGCCAGCACGATGCCAAACAGGACTTCCAGCAACGCCAGCAGCGACACCTCCGCGGGCGGCAACGCGCGCGCGCACACGACGGCCAACACACACGGCACGGCCAGTTGCCACAGGCCCAGCCCGGCCAACCAGGCCACGTCGTGTGCGCTCGCGCGCAGCGGCCACGCCAGGGGCAGGGTTAGGGCGGCGGACAGCAACGCGCCGATCAACACCGCCGGCACCAAGTCCACGCCGCGGCCCTGCCGCTGGCTGCGCTGCACCAGGTTCCAATTGAAGGCACCGCCCAACGGCGCGCCCAGCGCCACCAGGCTGCCCAGCCAGCCGCCCTCCCCCAGCTGGCGCGCAAACATCCAGGCGATGCCCGCCCCTGCCACCCCAATGGCACCCCACGTCGACCGTGCCAGCCGCTGTCCAAAGAACAGGCGCGAAACCAAGGCGGTCAACAACGGGCCGGCGGCCAGCGTGATCAGCACATTGGCCACGCTGGTCAGCGCCAGCGCAACCATGAACGCCGTGAACATGACCGCCCAGCACACGCCCGAGACCCACAGCGTGCGCCCAACGCTGGCGATGCGCCGCCACACGCCCCAGCCTTGCCACGCGGGCAGGATCAGCGCCAGCGACAACGCGGTAAACGCGCTGCGCCAAAAGGTGATTTCAAACGCCTGCGCCTGCTCGAGCTGCCGGGTGACGACGCCCGCCGTCGCCCACAACAGCGTCACCACCACCATGAGGGCGACGGCCTGCCCGTGGCGCAGCGTCATGCGCCTTCCCGGGCAGCGCGTTTGCGCTCGTGCTCTTTGAGGTGGCGCTTGCGCAACCGGATGCTCTTGGGCGTGATTTCCACCAGCTCATCGTCCTCGATGAACTCGACCGCGAATTCCAGCGTCAGCTCGATCGGGGGCGTGAGCTTGATCGCTTCGTCCTTGCCGCTGGCGCGGAAGTTGGTCAGCTGCTTGGTGCGCACCGGGTTGACGACGAGGTCGTTGTCGCGGCTGTGGATGCCCACGATCATCCCCTCGTACACCGGATCGCCGGGTTTGACGAACATGCGGCCGCGATCGTCGAGCTTGCCCAGCGCGTAGGCGACGATCTCGCCATCATCCTGGCTGATGAGCACGCCATTTTTGCGGCTGGCGATTTCGCCCTTGTACGGCTCATAGCCGTCAAAGATGTTGGACATCAGCCCGGTGCCGCGCGTGAGGTTGAGAAATTCGGTCTGAAAACCGATCAGCCCGCGCGCGGGGATGCGGTACTCCAGGCGCACCCGACCGCGGCCGTCGGGCTCCATGTTGACGAGCTCGCCCTTGCGCTCGCCCAGCGCCTGCATCACCGCGCCCTGGTGTTGCTCTTCGACATCGACGGTGAGCAGCTCGATGGGCTCGTGGCGCACGCCGTCGATCTCCTGCCACACCACGCGCGGCTTGGACACCGCCAGCTCGTAGCCCTCACGGCGCATGTTTTCCAGCAGGATCGTCAGGTGCAGCTCGCCACGGCCGCTGACCTCGAAGACACCGTCTTCCGCCGTCTCGCGCACGCGTAACGCGACGTTGCTTTGCAGCTCGCGCTGCAGCCGGTCCCAAATCTGGCGGCTGGTGACGAACTTGCCCTCACGCCCCGCCAACGGCGAGGTGTTGACGCAAAAATTCATCGTCAGCGTCGGCTCGTCCACCTTGAGCATGGGCAGCGGCTGCGGCTGCAGCGGATCGCACACGGTCACGCCGATGCCGATGTCTTCGATGCCGTTGATGAGCACGATGTCACCGGGGCCGGCGCTGTCGGCCAGCACGCGCTCCAGGCCCTGGAAGGTCAGGACCTGGTTGATGCGACCTTTGCGGCGCGGGCCCTCGGCCCCTTCGCACACCAACACCTCCATGCCGGGGCGGAGGGTGCCGGCGTTGATGCGGCCTACGCCGATGCGACCGACATAGGACGAGTAGTCCAACGAGGATATTTGCAGCTGCAGCGGCGCGCTTGCGTCGCCCTGGTGCGCGGGCACGTGGCGCAGGATGGTCTCGAACAGCGGCGCCATGTCGGTGCCCCAGGCCTGGCCCGGCTCCCCCTCGGTCAGCGACGCCCAGCCGTTGAGGCCCGAGGCGTAGACCACCGGAAAATCCAGCTGCTCGTCGGTGGCGCCCAGCTTGTCAAACAGGTCGAAGGCGGCGTTGATGACGTAGTCGGGCCGTGCGCCGGGCTTGTCCACCTTGTTGACGACGACGATGGGCTTGAGGCCCAACGCCAGCGCCTTCTTGGTCACAAAGCGCGTCTGTGGCATCGGCCCCTCCTGGGCGTCGATGAGCAGCAGCACGCCGTCGACCATCGACAGCGCGCGCTCGACCTCGCCGCCAAAGTCGGCGTGTCCCGGCGTGTCGACGATGTTGATGTGGGTGCCCTGCCAGCGCACCGCGCAGTTCTTGGCCAGGATGGTGATGCCGCGCTCGCGCTCGAGGTCGTTGCTGTCCATCACCCGCTCGCCGACCGCCTGATTTTCGCGGAAGGTGCCGGATTGGCGCAGCAACTGATCCACCAGGGTGGTTTTGCCGTGGTCGACGTGGGCGATGATGGCGATGTTGCGGATGGCTCGGGTCATGATGCCGTTTGTTGGAGATATTGGGAAATTTCGGTCGGTGCCAGCAGCCGCAGGGGGATCAGCTCGCCCCTCACGCAGCGCGCCGTGCCCAACAGCGCCCGCGGGCGCTGCGCAAAGACGGCCACCAGTGGCGCGGGCGGCCACGGTCCGCGTCGGCGCAGCCCACTCAAAAAGCGGCCCGCCTCGCGCTCGTCGAGCTGCACCTGCGGCACACCTGGCAACAGCGCCTCGGGTGGCAGCAGTACGCGCAGCCGCTGCGCGGGCGACAGGGCTTGCAACCCCTCCAGCGTGATGGCCTGCGCCAGCGACAGTCCGCCGGTGTCCGTGCGCCGCAGCGCGGTCAAATGCGCCCCGCAGCCCAGCGCCGCACCGATGTCCTCGGCCAGGGTGCGCACGTAGGTGCCCTTGCTGCAGCGCACCTGCAACCGCAGCGCGGTGGGGTCGTCCGCCACGGGCGCCAGCGTCAACGCGTGGATGGTCACCTGGCGCGGTGCGCGCTCGACCACCACGCCGGCGCGTGCGTACTCGTAGAGCGCCCTGCCCTCTTTTTTGAGGGCGCTGTGCATGGGTGGGATCTGCTCGATCACGCCGGTAAAGCGCTGCGCCAGCGCCGCCAGCCGCTGCGGGCACAGCGCGTCGGGGTCCACGGCGGCGGTGGCGACGACCTCGCCCTCGGCATCGCCGGTGGTCGTGCGCACGCCTAGGCGCAGCGTGGCGTCGTAGGCTTTGTCGGCGTCGAGCTGCAGTTGGGCAAATTTGGTGGCCGCGCCCAAGCAGACCGGCAGCAGGCCGCTGGCCAGCGGGTCGAGCGTGCCGGTATGCCCAGCCTTTTCGGCGGCCAGCAGCCACTTGACCTTGGACACCGCCGCCTGCGCCGACAGGCCCACGGGCTTGTCCAACAGCAGCACCCCATGCACGGGGCGCCGCGGCACCCGTGCACGGGGCTCGGCCGTCATGTCGCGTCCTCGTCCTTGCCGCGCGAGGCGATGGCTTTGGCGATCAGCGCGTTCATGTCAGCGGCGCGCTCGATCGAGCGGTCGTAGATGAAGTGCAGCGTCGGCACGGTGTGGATGTGCAGCCGCTTGAACAGCGCATTGCGCAAAAAGCCCGCGCCTTGGTTGAGCGCTTCTTCCGTTTGCTGGGGATCGCCCACCAGCACGCTGAAGTACACCCTGGCGTGCGCGTAGTCGGGCGTGACCTCCACGGCCTGGATGGTGACCATCCCCACGCGCGGGTCCTTGAGCTCGCGCGGGATCAGCTCGCTGAGGTCGCGCTGGATTTGGTCGGCCACTTTCAAGCCGCGGTTGGGGCCTTTTTTGGGCGCCATGGCCACTCCTTACAGCGTGCGCGCGACTTCCTTGATCTCGAAGAACTCCAGCATATCGCCTTCCTTGATGTCGCTGTAGTTCTTGAGCTTGATGCCGCACTCGAAGCCTTCCTTGACCTCGCGCACGTCGTCCTTGAAGCGCTTGAGCGATTCGAGCTCGCCCGTGTAGACGACCACGTTGTCGCGGATGAGGCGGAAATGCGCGCTGCGCGTGACGTAACCCTGCGTGACCATGCAGCCGGCCACGGTACCAATCTTGGACGCCACGAACACGCTGCGGATTTCGGCCATGCCGATGACTTCCTCGCGCTTTTCCGGCGAGAGCAGACCGGCCATCGCGGCTTTGAGGTCGTCGACCGCGTCGTAGATGATGTTGTAGTAGCGGATCTCGACGTCGGCCGCCTCGGCCGCTTTGCGCGCGTTGGCGTCGGCGCGCACGTTGAAGCCGATGATGATCGCCTTGGAGGCGATTGCCAGGTTGACGTCGGACTCGCTGATGCCGCCCACGCCCGCATAGACGAGCTGCACGCGCACTTCGTCGGTGGAGAGCTTGAGCAGCGCGGCCGAGAGCGCCTCCTGCGAGCCCTGCACGTCGGCCTTGATGATGATGGGCAGGGTCTTGACCTCGCCCGCCGTCATCTCGGCAAACATGTTTTCCAGCTTGGCCGCCTGCTGCTTGGCCAGCTTGGTGCTGCGGTACTTGCCGGCGCGGTAGGTGGCGATTTCGCGCGCACGGCGCTCGTCGGCCATGACCATGAACTCATCGCCCGCCAGCGGCACCTCGGCCAAGCCCTGGATTTCCACCGGAATGGAGGGACCGGCCTCCTTGACCGGACGGCCGTTTTCGTCGAGCATGGCGCGCACGCGGCCGTAGGTCTGGCCCGCCAGCACCACATCCCCGACGCGCAGCGTGCCCGACTGCACCAGGGCGGTGGCCACCGGACCGCGCCCCTTGTCCAGCCGTGCCTCGATCACCAGGCCCTTGGCCTTGGCGTCGACCGGCGCCTTGAGCTCCAGCACCTCGGCTTGCAGCAGCACGTTTTCCAGCAGCTCGTCGATGCCTTGACCGGTCTTGGACGACACGCCAATGAACGGCGAGTCGCCACCGTACTCCTCGGGCACCACTTCTTCGGCGACCAGCTCCTGCTTGACTTTCTCGGGGTTGGCGTCGGGCTTGTCGATTTTGGTCAGCGCCACCACGATCGGCACCCCGGCCGCCTTGGCGTGCTTGATGGCTTCGCGCGTTTGCGGCATGACGCCGTCGTCCGCCGCCACCACCAGGATGACGATGTCGGTGGCCTGCGCGCCGCGGGCACGCATCGCGGTGAAGGCCTCGTGACCCGGTGTGTCCAGGAACGTGACGACACCGCGCGGCGTCTCCACGTGGTAGGCGCCGATGTGCTGGGTGATGCCGCCCGCCTCGCCCGCGGCCACCTTGGCGCGACGGATGTAGTCGAGCAGCGAGGTCTTGCCGTGGTCCACGTGGCCCATGACGGTGACCACGGGCGGGCGCGGCACGGGCTCGCCCTGGTAGAGCACCGCTTCGTCTTCCGAAAACGCCTCGGGGTCGTCCAGGGCCGCCGCCACCGCCTTGTGGCCCAACTCCTCGACGACGATCATGGCCGTGTCCTGGTCCAGCGACTGGTTGATGGTGACCATCTGGCCCAGTTTCATCAGCACCTTGATGACTTCCGAGGCTTTGACCGCCATCTTGTGCGCAAGCTCGGCCACGGTGATGGTCTCGGGCACATGCACCTCGAGCGCGCGCTGCTCCACCGCCGGTGCGGCCGATGCGCGATCGTCCCGGTCCGAGCGGCCCGGTTTGCCCTTGGGGCCAGCACGCCAGCCGCCAGCGCCCCGCGCCCCCGCGGCGTCACCACGGGTCTTGAGCTCTTTTTTCTTGCCCGCCTCGTCCTTCCACGACGACGACAGCGCCTCGGACTTGACTTCCTTCTTGGCCGTGGGCGCAGCGCCGCCCGCGCTGCGCGCAGGGGTGCCCGCCGGTTTGTGCAGCGTGCCCTTGATGGCCGGCTTGGCTTCGGCGGCGGGCTTGGGCTCCTCCGGCTTTTTGGCCACGAGCACCTTGCGCGGCTGTGCCATCATGGCGCGAATCGCTTCCGCTTCCGCCAGTGCCTTGCGGCGGCGCTCTTCCAGCTCGCGGGCGCGCGCTTCCTCGGCGGCGCGCTCGGCAGCCAGCCGTGCTTGCTCTTCGGCCCGGCGCTGGGCGGCTTCATCAGCCGCCGGCGCTGACGGGGTGGTGGGTGTTTCGTTGGCGGGCGTCTGCGCAGCCGGCGTGTCGGTAGCCGGCTGGGCCGCTTGGGCATCGGCCTGGCGGGCTGCTGCGGCTTCGCGCTCGGCGCGCTCGCGCGCGGCCGCCTCGCGCGCCAGGCGCGCTTCTTCGGCGGCGCGCGCTTCGGCTTCCTCGCGTTCGCGGCGTTTGCGCGCCAGCGCCTCCTCTTCTTGGCGCAGCCGCTCGGCTTGCAGGCGCGCTTCTTCCTCGCGCCGCGCCAGCTCCGCAGCACGCGCCGCTTCCTCGGCCTCTTCCTGCGCCGCCACCGCCGGGGCCGCCACGCCTTCATCGTCGCGTTTGACGAACGTGCGCTTCTTTCGCACCTCCACCTGGATAGTGCGCGCACGCCCGGTGGCGTCGGCCTGTTTGATTTCCGTCGTCGAGCGCTTGGTCAGCGTGATCTTGCGCCGCTCTTGCCCCGCGTGGCCATGCGCTGCCTTGAGGTACGCGAGCAGGGCCTGCTTGTCCCCTTCGGTGACAGGATCGGCGCCCCCCCGCTTGTGCACGCCGGCGGCGGCCAGCTGCTCCAGCAGCAGGGAGACGGGTTTGTTCAATTCAGCGGCAAATTCGGCGACAGTGTTACTCGACATACGGTGTCCTTCTCCTCGGCAGGGCTGCTCACGAACGCGCGGGTGACGATGCGTCGTCAGCGAACCAGTGTTCGCGCGCCTTCATGATCAGGGCCGTCGCTTCTTCGCGGCTTTGTCCCGTGATTTCCATCAATTCGTCGACGGCCAAATCGGCCAGATCGTCGAGCGTGTGCACGCCGGCTTCGGCGAGCTTGGCGATCAGGTCGGTGGTCAAACCGTCGAGCTCGCGCAGATCCTGCGAGACCTCTTCGACGCTTTCTTCCTTGGCGATTTCCAGCGTCAGCAGCGCGTCCTTGGCACGCGCGCGCAGTTCGTTGACGGTGTCCTCGTCGAAGGCCTCGATGTCGAGCATTTCCTGCAGCGGCACATAGGCCACTTCCTCGAGGCTGGTAAAGCCCTCCTCGATCAGGATGTCGGCGATTTCCTCGTCGACGTCGAGCTTGCTCATGAACAGCTCGCGCAGCGCCTGGCGCTCCTGCGCCTGCTTGGCCGCCGACTCCTCGGCCGTCATGATGTTGATCTTCCAGCCCGTCAGCTCGGAGGCCAGCCGCACGTTTTGGCCACCGCGGCCGATGGCGATGGCGAGGTTTTCCTCATCGACGACCACGTCCATGGCGTGCCGTTCTTCGTCGACGACGATGGACTGCACGTTGGCCGGGGCCAGCGCGCCAATGACAAACTGCGCCGGGTCGTCGCTCCACAGCACGATGTCCACCCGCTCGCCCGAGAGCTCGTTGGTGACGGCATTGACGCGCGAGCCGCGCACGCCCACACAGGTGCCGATGGGGTCGATGCGGCGGTCGTGCGAGAGCACCGCGATCTTGGCGCGGCTGCCGGGATCGCGCGCGCATGCCTTGATCTCCAGCAGCCCCTGCTCGATCTCCGGGACCTCTTGGCGAAACAGCTCGATCATGAAAGCCGGCGCGGCGCGCGAGAGCAAAATCGGCGCACCCCGCAGGGTGGGATCGACCTCGATGATGAGCGCGCGCACACGATCGCCCGAGCGGAAGTTTTCCTTCGGGATCATCTCGCTACGCTTGAGCCGCCCTTCGACGCGACCGCTTTCGACGATCACATCGCCCTTGTCCAGCCGCTTGACGGTGCCCACGAAAATCTTGTCGCCACGCGACAGAAAGTCGTTGAGCAGCATTTCGCGCTCGGCGTCGCGGATTTTTTGCAGGATGACCTGCTTGGCCGCCATGGCGCCGATGCGGCCAATGGGCACGCTCTCGATGCGTTTTTCGATGTAGTCGCCGACCTGTATGCCCGGGTGGTCCTCGACCGCGTCGGAGTACAGCTCCTCGGCATCCGGGTTTTGCAGGCCGGCCTCATCGGGCACCACCTTCCAGCGCTGGAAGGTTTCGTAGGCACCGGTATCCGGGTCGATCGACACGCGCACGTCCACCTCGCCGCCAAGCAACTTTTTGGTCGCCGACGCGAGGGCCGATTCCACCGCGCCCAACACGACGCGCGGCTCCACGTTCTTCTCGCGCGAGATGGCATCGATCAACATCAACATTTCGCGGTTCATTGCTTTGGCCTGCCTTTCACTGCCTGCGTACTCTTTTATGCGTTGTCGGCGGCGTCGCGCGGGCGACGCCCCTTGAAATCCACGATCGGGGCCAGACGCGCCTCGCGCACCTCGTCGAGCGTAAAACCCAGCACCTGCACCACCTGCGGCTCAGCCCGCCGGCGCGGCGCGCCGCGCTGCGGCTGGGCGGGCGCGTCCTCGACCCACTCCAGCCGCCAGGTGCCGGGCGCATCGCCCTGGCGCAACACGCCACGAAACTTCTTGCGCGACGGCGCCACGGCCCCCTGCCCGGCCGCGCCGATAGGCGCGCGCAGCGTCAGGTCCACCACCTCGCCCACGAAGCGCTGGTAGTCGCGCGCATGGCGCAGCGGCCGGTCGATGCCGGGCGAGCCGACTTCCAGCCGCTTGTAGTCCACGCCCTCGACCTCCAGCACGTACTGGAGCTGCCGGGTGACGCGCTCGCAGTCCTCCACGGTGATGAAGCGCTCTTGCGGCAGCCCCGGCTCCCAGGGCCAATCGATGGTCACGCGCAGCAAACCACCGGCGGACCGCTCCAGATCCACCAACTCATACCCGAGCCCGACCACCGTCTGCTCTACCGCTTGCTGCCAGCCCATGTGTCCTTTCGTCGCCCCTGCGTCACCTGCTTGCCACCGCGCCCACCGCGGCACGCGGCCGCCCGGCCCCGTGCACGCCCCCAACGCGTTCGACCAAAAAAAATGGGCCGGTATGCACCCGCCCATTCGGTCGTGACTGGTCTATTCTAGCACTTTGGGTGAGAATGCGCATCCCACCCACGTCTTGCCACACCCGCCATGATCGACGTTTATACCTGGCCCACGCCCAATGGACACAAAGTTCACATCGCGCTGGAGGAGTGCGGCCTGCGTCTGGGGCGGGACTGGCGCGTGCACCCTATCGACATCGGCAAGGGCGACCAGTTCAGCCCGGCGTTTTTGCGCATCAGCCCCAACAACAAAATCCCCGCCATCGTCGACCCCGACGGCCCCGATGGCAAGCCGATCGCGATGTTCGAATCGGGGGCGATCCTGCTGTACCTGGCCAGCAAAACCGGCAAACTGTTGCCCCGGGGTGAGCGCCAGCGCTGGGAGGTGCTGCAGTGGCTGATGTTCCAGATGGGCGGGGTGGGGCCGATGCTGGGGCAGGCGCACCATTTTCGGCTCTATGCGCCCCAGAAGATCGACTACGCCATCGAACGCTACACACGCGAGGCGCAGCGCCTCTACGGCGTGATGGAGCGCCGCCTGCAAGCCAGCCCCTGGCTGGGCGGGCGCAGCTACAGCGTCGCCGACGTGGCCACGTTCCCCTGGGTGCGGTCGTGGCAGAACCAGGGGGTGAACCTGTCCGACTACCCAGCGGTGCAGGCGTGGTTCGAGCGCATTGCCGCGCGCCCTGCCGTCCAGCGCGGGCTGCAGGTGCTGGCCGATGCGCGCAAGCCCCTGGACGACCGCGCGCGGGCGGTGCTGTTTGGCAACGACGGTCGCGCCCAGGGGTAACGCCGGCAGGCCGGCGGGCAAGCCGGTACAATGCGGCTGTCGGACGTCGGAGCGTAGCGCAGTCTGGTAGCGCATCTGCTTTGGGAGCAGAGGGTCGAAGGTTCGAATCCTTTCGCTCCGACCACCCTTACACACAACCCCTGCCGTCCGTAGCTCAGCTGGATAGAGCAACGGCCTTCTAAGCCGTGGGTCGGGGGTTCGAGCCCCTCCGGACGGGCCAGCCACACGCACACCATTCACGACATGACCGTCACCATCAAGGACGCCGCAGGCATCGAAGGCATGCGCATCGCCGGCCGGCTGGCGGCCGAGGTGCTGGACTACCTGACGCCGTTTGTCCGCCCCGGCGTCACCACCAACGAGCTCGACCGCCTGGCGCACGACTACATCGTGCAGGTGCAAGGCGCGGTGCCGGCCCCGCTCAACTACGCACCCAACGGCTACACGCCCTACCCCAAAAGCATTTGCACCTCGGTCAACCACGTGGTGTGTCATGGCATCCCCAACGACAAACCGCTCAAAAAAGGCGACATCGTCAACATCGACGTCACCGTGATCAAGGACGGCTGGCACGGCGACACCAGCCGCATGTTTTTGGTGGGAGACGTGCCGCCGCACGCACGCCGGCTGTGCCAAATCACGTACGAAGCGATGTGGAAAGGCATCCAGCTGGTGCGCCCCGGCGTGCGCTTGGGCGACATCGGCCACGCCATTCAGACCTACGCCGAGGGTGCCGGCTACAGCGTCGTGCGTGAGTTTTGCGGCCATGGCATTGGCCGGCGCTTCCACGAGGACCCGCAGGTTTTGCACTATGGACGACCCGGCACGGGCATGGAGCTGCGGCCGGGCATGACCTTCACCATCGAGCCCATGATCAACCAGGGCCGGCGCGACATCCGCGAGCTGGGCGACGGTTGGACCATCGTCACCAAAGACCGCTCGCTGTCCGCGCAGTGGGAGCACACCGTGCTGTGCACCGACGACGGCTACGAGGTGCTGACCTGCTCGGCCGGCACACCGGCACCGCCTGCATTCGTCGCCGCAGCGCCCGCCGCCCCGCCGACGCCGGCCTGATCGGCGGGACGGCACGGTTCTTGCAAGTGGCGGTGCCATGCGTGTGCCAGCCCCAACCCCCATTCCCCAGTCTGACGACATCGCCGCGCTGCGGCAGCGCTACCGCGACGACAAACAGGCCCTGCTGCAAGCCATCGCCGGGCTCAGCGGCCGTGCCCGCAGCGTTGCCCCCTTGCTGCGGCGCCTGAGCCGGCTGACCGACCGCACCCTCAGAACGCTGTGGCGTCGCGCTGGCCTGCCAGCGTCGCTCACGCTGGTGGCGGTGGGGGGCTACGGCCGCGGCGAGCTGTTTCCGTTTTCCGACATCGACGTGCTCGTCCTGTTGCCCGATGACGCCAAGCCCGAGGCCGACGCAGGACTGCGACAGGCGGTGGAGCGCTTCATCGGGCACTGCTGGGACGTCGGGCTGGAGCTGGGCTCGAGCGTGCGCACGGTGGCCGAGTGCCTGCGGGAGGCCGGTGCCGACATTTCGGTGCAAACCGCTTTGCTCGAGAGCCGCTGGCTCGCCGGTGACCGCCACCGCTTCGTTGTCCTGGGGCAGGCGCTGGCGGACCAAATCGACCCGCTGGCCTTTTGCCGCGCCAAGCAGTTCGAGATGCAGCAGCGCCACCAGCGCTACGAAAACACCCCGTACGCGCTCGAGCCCAACTGCAAGGAGTCGCCCGGGGGCTTGCGCGACCTGCAGGTGATTCTGTGGGTCGCCAAGGCCGCCGGTCTGGGCCACACCTGGGACGAACTGGCGCAGCGCGGGCTGGCCACCGCGCACGAGGTGCGGCAGCTCAAGAGCAACGAGGCGCTGCTGAGCCTGATTCGCGCGCGCTTGCACGTGCTGGCGCGGCGGCGTGAAGACCGGTTGGTGTTCGATCTGCAAACGCCGCTGGCAGCCGCGTTTGGCATCGAGGCGCCAGCGCCGGCGGGCAACGGCCGCGAACACTCGGCGCGGCGCGCGCGCATGGCCAGTGAGCGGCTCATGCGCCGCTACTACTGGGCCGCCAAGGCCGTCACCCAGCTCAACCAGGTGCTGCTGCTCAACATTCAGGAGCGGCTCGAAGGCGACGCACACCGCCTCGACCCGCCCCGGCCGATCAACGCGCGCTTTGGGGACAAAGGCGGCTTGCTGGAGGTGGCCCACGACGACCTGTACTGGCGGCACCCCCAAGCCATCCTCGAAACCTTTTTGCTCTACCAACAAGTCCCCGGCATCAAGGGCCTGTCGGCGCGCACGCTGCGCGCACTCTACAACGCCCGGCCGGTCATGAACGCCGCCTTTCGGCGCGATCCGGTCAACCGCCGCACCTTCTTGCAAATCCTGCAACAGCCGCAGGGCATCACGCACGCCTTTCGGCTCATGAACCAAACGTCCGTGCTCGGGCGCTACCTGTGGCCGTTTCGCAATGCGGTGGGCCAAATGCAGCACGACCTGTTCCACGTCTACACGGTGGATCAGCACATCCTGATGGTGCTGCGCAACATGCGCCGCTTCTTCATGCCCGAGCATGCGCATGAGTACCCGTTTTGTTCGCAGCTGGCGGCCGGCTGGGACAAACCCTGGGTGCTGTACGTGGCGGCGCTGTTTCACGACATCGGCAAGGGGCGCGGGGGCGACCATTCGCTGCTGGGCGCGCGCGACGTGCTGACCTTTGCCCGTCAGCACGGCATCGCCCGCGAGGATGCGGCGCTGATTCACTTTCTGGTCGAGCAACACCTCACCATGAGCCAGGTCGCGCAAAAGCAAGACCTCAGCGACCCGGCGGTGATCCAGGCGTTTGCCGAACGGGTGCGCGATGAGCGGCGCCTGACCGGCTTGTACCTGCTGACCGTGGCCGACATCCGGGGCACCAGCCCCAAGGTCTGGAACGGTTGGAAAGCCAAGCTGCTCGAGGACCTCTACCGCGCCACCGCGCGCGTGCTCGGCGGCAGCGCGCCCGACCCGCACGCCGAGGTGGAAGCGCGCAAGCGCGAAGCGCTGGCGCTGCTGGCGCTGCACGCCCTGCCCCATCAGGCCCACCAGGCGCTGTGGTCGCGCTTGGACGTGGGCTATTTCATGCGGCACAGCGCCGATGAAATCGCCTGGCACACCCGCCACCTGTCGCGCGCGCTGGCCCAGGCCGCCCCGGATGCGCCGGTCACGCTGGTGCGTGCCCGCCCCTCGCCAGCAGGCGAGGGGTTGCAGGTGCTGGTCTACACGCCGGACCGCTCCGACCTGTTTGCGCGCATCTGCGGCTTCTTCGACCGTTCGGGGTTTTCCATCCTCGACGCCAAGATTCACACCACCGCGGATGGCCACGCGCTCGACACCTTCCAGGTGGCCACCGAAACGCCGACCGAGCACCACCGCGAACTGGTCGGCCTGGTCGAAAGCGGCCTGCCCCCCGCCCTCGATTCGGCCGCGCCGCTGCCACCGCCGGGCAGCGGGCGCGTCTCGCGCCGCGTGCGCAGCTTTCCGGTCGTCCCGCGCGTGCAGCTGCAGCCGGATGAACGCGGTCAGCGGTGGCTGCTCAGCCTCTCGGCCAGCGACCGCCGGGGGCTGCTCTACCGCATTGCCGCGGTCTTCGCCCGCCACCAGGTGCAGCTGCAGTTGGCCAAGGTCACCACCCTGGGCGAGCGGGTCGAAGACACCTTCCTCATCACCGGCCCCACCCTGCACGTGGCACGCGAGCAGGCACAGCTGACGCAGGATTTGCTGGCGGTTCTGGACGACACCCCGCACAACGGCGTATAGTGGGATGGCCGCTACGCGGCGGATGGCCGCGGGTGGCAACCCCATGGACCGTTCAAGGGAGCGCGACGACCATGCCACGGCACATCAGCTCTGTCGGGTGGCTGACACCCGTTCGACGCGTCATGCACCAGATACAGCGTGCCACGCTGGCCTCTTGTGCGGGTTTGGCCGCTGGGCTGGCGCAGGCGGAGGTCCCGGCGATCTTTCGCGACGCCGATCTGGCCGCTGGCGAGCAGCTCATCCGCCAGCACCGCTGTGCGCAGTGCCACGCGGAAAAAGTCGGCGGCGACGGCAGTGCCATCTACCGCCCGCTGGGCCGCATCAACACACCGGGGCTGCTGCGCGGCATGGTCGAGCAATGCAACAGTGCGCTCAACCTGCAAATGTGGCCCGAAGAGGTCACGGCGGTGGCTGCCGTCCTCAACCGCGATCACTACCGCTTTCGGGATTGACGGGGTTGGCCTCCTGCAGCAGCGCGCGCAGGCCCGCCTCGTCCAGGATGGTCACGCCCAGCGCACGCGCCTTGTCGAGCTTGCTGCCGGCGGCCTCACCGGCCACGACATAGTCGGTTTTGCGGCTGACCGCGCCGCTGACCTTGCCACCTGCGGCTTCGATCAGGGCCGTGGCGTGCTCGCGTGACCAGTTCGGCAGCGTACCAGTGAGCACGAAGGTCTTGCCCGCCAAGGGCGCGGCCGCAGCCTCGGCAGCGGCGCCCTCGTGCTCGGGCCAGTGCACGCCACTGGCGCGCAGCTGCTCGACCACCTCGCGGTTGTGCGGCTGGGCAAAAAACGTGTGGATGCTTTGCGCCACCACGGGGCCCACGTCCGGGACCTGCAGCAACTGCTCGACCGAGGCGTCCATGATCGCGTCCAGGCGGCCAAAGTGGCGTGCCAGATCGCGCGCGGTGCGCTCGCCCACATGCCGTATGCCCAGTGCAAACAAAAAGCGCGCCAGCGTCGTGGACTTGGACGCTTCGATGGCCGCCAACACGTTGCTGGCCGATTTCTCGGCCATGCGCTCCAGCCCCACCAGCGACGACAGCCCCAAGCGGTACAAATCGGCCACGCCGCGCACGATCTGCCCATCCACCAGCTGATCGACGAGCTTTTCCCCCAGCCCCTCGATATCCATCGCGCGCCGCTGCGCAAAATGCAGGATGGCCTGCTTGCGCTGCGCCGGGCAATACAGCCCACCCGAGCAGCGGTGATCGACCTCGCCCGGCTCACGCACCACGGCGCTGCCGCAGACCGGGCAGGACGTGGGCATGGCAAAGGCCGGGCCGCGCGGCTCGGGCAGCGGCGGCGCCACGGCCACCACTTCCGGGATCACATCACCGGCGCGCCGCACGATCACGGTGTCGCCCACGCGCACGTCCTTGCGCGCCACCTCGTCGGCGTTGTGCAACGTTGCGTGGGTGACGGTGACGCCGCCGACGAAGACCGGCTCCAGCCGCGCCACCGGCGTGAGTTTGCCGGTGCGCCCCACCTGCACGTCGATGGCCAGCACCCGGGTGAGCTGCTCCTGCGCGGGGTATTTGTGGGCGATCGCCCAGCGCGGCTCGCGGGTCACGAAGCCCAGCGTGCGCTGCCAGTCCAGCCGGTCCACCTTGTAGACGACGCCATCGATGTCAAATGGCAGGGCGTCGCGTTGCGCGCCCATGTCGCGGTGGTAGGCGGCCAGGGCCTCGCCGCCGGCGCAGCGGCGTGCCAGGTCTGTCACCGGGAAACCCCAGCCGCGCAGCGCTTGCAGCACGTCCCAATGGGTCTCGAAGGCCGGGCCACCCTCGGCCGGCGGGGACACCTCGCCCAGCCCGTAGGCAAAGAAGCTCAACGGCCGGGATGCGGTGATCCGCGGGTCGAGCTGGCGCACCGCGCCGGCCGCGGCGTTGCGGGGGTTGACGAAGGTTTTGTCCCCGCGCTCGCGCTGGCGCGCGTTGAGCGCCTCGAAGTCGTCGCGGCGCATGTAGACCTCGCCGCGCACCTCCAGCTTGGGCACACGGGCGCCCTCGCCCTGCAGGCGCAGCGGTATTTGCCCGATGGTGCGGATGTTTGGGGTCACATCCTCGCCGGTTTCGCCATCCCCGCGCGTGGCGGCGCACACCAGCACGCCGTATTCGTAACGCAGGCCGATGGCCAGGCCGTCGAACTTGGGCTCGGCCACGTACAGCACCGGCGGTTCATCCGGCCCCAACCCGAGGTCCTTGCGGATGCGCGCATCGAAGGCCAGCGCCGCCGCCGGCTCGGTGTCGGTTTCGGTGCGAATGCTCAACATCGGCACCGCATGGCGCACCGGCGCAAAGCCCTGCAGCGGCTGCCCTCCGACGCGCTGGGTCGGGGAATCCGGGGTCACCCACTGCGGATGCCGGGCCTCGAGCTCGCGCAGCTCGGCGAACAGGCGGTCGTATTCGGCATCCGGAATTTCCGGGTCGTCGAGCACGTAGTAGCGCCACGCATGGTGGTGCAGGGCCTGGCGCAGCGCCTGCAGGCGCTGCCATTCGGGGTCGGATGCGGGCGTCGCGGCAGCGAACAAATCGCCCTGCTCAGCCGGGGCGGAAGCGGAATACGGGGCAGCCACGGTGCCGATTATCCACGCGCCCAGGGCGCACCGGGCGCATCCGCCGTGGCAACGAAGCGCGGGGTGTACAGGCGCGTGGGGGCGAGGCGATCGTCCCCGGCGCCGAAGGGCAGCGCCTGCCACACCCGCAGGGTATTGAGCACCATCGGTTCACCCACGGCGCCATCGGGCGAATACGACTCGCGCATATGGGCAAACACCGCCAAAAAGGCGGTGGCATCGCCCGCCAATCCGGCCAAATCGGCGTGGTCCGCCAAATCCAGGGGGCTGGCGGTTTGCAGCCAACGCAAGGCGCGTTGCACGGCGCGCGCAGTGGCCTGCAGTTCGGCCCCATGGGTCGCAACCTGCGAGGTTGCCACACTCAGACACGCCCCCACCATCGCCCCACCGATGAGGCGTTGGCTCTCGCTCCACTGGCGCGTGTCGATCACCACGCGGATGGCGCCACGGCGCTGCAACCGGGTCAGCAAGGGGTCGTCGATGCACACCGCGTCCAGACGGCCGTCCTGCAGCGCGGCTTCGATCTGCGCGGTGTCGGCCAGCGCCACGAGCTGGCCCGCGCGCGCGGTCAGGCCCTGGCGCTGCAGCGCCAGCGCGACGATGCGCGGGGGCAGCGCATGGGACGCCAAGATGCCGATACGGGCGTTGGGCCAGGCAAGCGGTGCGGCGTCCACGGCGTCAGGGATGTGCCGCTCGGCCAGCCCCAGCAGCGGTGTGCGTGCCAGCGCCAAAAAGGCTTGTTCCGCCTGGCCTCGGGCGTGCTGGCGCAGCACGGTGTCGAAATCGCCCGCCAACACGCGCACCGTACCTGCGCCAGGGGCCGGCGCAGGTGGCTGGGTGCGCGCATCCCACGGCCCGGCCGCGACCGCAACCCCCTCCGCGTGAAAAAACCCCAACCGCAGGGCGAGCAGCACCGGGAACACCTTGAGGGCGGCGTCGGCTTGCCACAACAGCCGCACCGACGGCTGCCCCCACGCCAGCGGGCCGCGCGCGATCCCGGACGCCGCGGCGGCCATCGCCGCCACCGCTGCCGCGCGCAAATACCGCCGCCGATCCATCCCTGTCGTTCCCTGTGACGGGCCCGCCGGCCGGTGGGCCTCGGTGTGCAGGGTATGTCGCCCAGGCACGCGTGCCCATCCGGTCCAGCCCCAACAGGGATCGCCCTTACACGTTTACCACGACCCGCCCCGCCACGCGTGGTGGGCCGCGTCGCATCGCTACGGGGCTGCGGGGTGTCCCGGGATGCTAGCGGCGGTCGGCCAAGGCGTGCGCGATGGTGCCCAGGTCCACGTATTCGAGCTCGCTGCCCACGGGCACCCCCCGGGCCAGCCGCGTGACCTTCAGGCCCAGCGCCTGCGCCAGCCGGCTGATGATGTGCGCGGTTGCTTCACCCTCGGCCGTGAAGCTGGTGGCCAGGATCACCTCCTGCACGGCCGGCGTGGCCTGCAGGCGCTGCAGCAGGGGGTGTACGCCGATGTCATCCGGCCCGATCCCGTCGAGCGGACTCAACCGCCCCATGAGCACGAAATAGCGCCCCCGGTAGCTGCCGGTGCGCTCGATCGCGGCCTGGTCCGCCGGGGTCTCGACGATGCACAGCTGCGCGGGATCGCGCGCCGGATCGGCGCAGGTGGGGCAGACATCCTCTTCGGCAAAGGTGTGGCACAGCCGGCAGTGCCGGATGCCCTCGGCCGCCGCCTGCAGCGCGTGGGCGAGCTGCAGCGCGCCGTCGCGGTCGTGCTGCAACAGGTGGTAGGCCATGCGCGAGGCCGAGCGCTGACCGACGCCGGGCAGGCGCTGCAACGCCTGCACGAGTTGATCGAGCCGCCGCGAGGCTGGAGGTGCCATGGCCGCTGATCGGGCGGACAGCGCCGCTCAGAACGGAAACTTCATGCCGCCCGGCAGGCCGGGCATGCCCGCCGTGACCTTGGCCATGCGCTCCTGCGTCGTCTCCTCGACCTTGCGCACGGCGGCGTTGAAGGCCGCCGCGACCAGATCCTCGAGCATGTCCTTGTCATCGGCAAGCAGCGACGGGTCGATGGTGACGCGCTTGACGTCGTGCTTGCCGGTCATGACCACCTTGACCAGCCCAGCGCCGGACTCGCCGGTGACCTCGAGCTGCGCGAGTTCCTCCTGCGCGCGCTTGAGGTTTTCCTGCATGGCCTGGGCCTGCTTCATCAGACCCGCGAGTTGTCCTTTGTTGAACATGGATGCGACTTTCTTGCAATGCAACGGGAGAGGGTTCACGCGGCTGGGGAGCCGTCGACGGGCTGGATGCTACCAGGGACGATGGTGGCGCCGTACTCGCGCATCAGCGTCTGCACCAGGGGGTCGGCGCGTATCGCCGCCTCGGCCTCGGCCTGGCGCGCACGCTGGCGCGCCGCGCGGCGCTCGGCGGGTGAGTCCGGCGCCGGCCCCACCTCGACCGACAGGCGCCAGCCCTCTGGCAGCCCCAGGTGGGCGGCCATGGCAGCCTCCAGCCGCTCGCGCGGGCCGTCCTGGGCCAGGGTTTGCCGGGGCACGCGCAAGCGCCAGGCCCCGTCACGGCGCTCGACCAGCACACCCTGCAGCGCCAGCTCGCGCGCCAGGGCCTGCAGGCGACCCGCCGCTTCAAGCGCATCGACGATGCGCTCCCAGTCGTCCGCCAGGTCCACGGCTGGCGGCAGTGCGGATGTCTCAGACGGCGCTGCGGGTGTCGGTGCCGGTGTCGGTGCCACCGGGGGCGTCAGCGGTGTTTTTTTTTCCGTGGCTTGCGGCGCGGCGGACGCCGTCGGCGGCATCGGCGCGCCAACGGCGGCCGCCACCACGACCGGCTGCGCATCGGGCATGAAGGTCAGCGCGCGCAGCAACACCATGGTCAGCGCCGCGTACTCGTCGGGGGCCAGCCCCAGCTCCGCGCGGCCGTGCAGGCACAGGCTGTAGAGCAGCTGCGTGACGTCGGCAGGCAATGCGGCCGCCAGGGTTACCAGCGCCGGCTCATCGGGCGACCCCTCGCCCGTCCACTGCACCACGGCCAGGCGTTGCAGGACGGCGGTGAGCTCTTCCAGCGTGGCGCCCGGTGCCACCCCATGCGCGCGCATGTCGTCGATGGTGGCCACCAGGGCGCGCGCGTCGCCAGCGGCCAGCGCGTGCAACAGCGCATACACCGGCGCCCTGTCCACCACCCCGAGCATCTGGCGCACGCCCGACTCCTCCAGGCGCCCGCCGCCAAAGGCGATCGCCTGGTCGGTCAGGCTCAGCGCATCGCGCATCGAACCGCGTGCGGCGCGCGCCAACAGGCGGATCGCGCCGTCATCGGCGACCACACCTTCGACGTCGAGCACCCGCCGCAGGTGCATGGCCACGGTCTCGGGCGCCATGGGGCGCAGGTTGAACTGCAGACAGCGGCTCAACACCGTCACCGGCACTTTTTGCGGATCGGTGGTGGCCAGCACGAACTTGAGGTACTCGGGGGGCTCTTCCAGCGTCTTCAACATCGCGTTGAAGGCGGTGTTGGTCAGCATGTGCACTTCGTCGATCATGAAGACCTTGAAGCGCCCCTGCACCGGTTTGTAGATGGCCTGCTCGAGCAGCGTTTGCACCTCGTCCACGCCCCGGTTGGAGGCCGCGTCGAGCTCGGTGTAGTCGACGAAGCGGCCCGCATCGATCTCGCGACAGGCGTCGCACACGCCGCACGGCGTGTCGGTGATGTAGCCTTGGCCATCCGGCCCGGTGCAGTTGAGCGACTTGGCCAAAATGCGCGAGACGGTGGTCTTGCCCACCCCGCGGGTGCCCGTAAACAGGTAGGCGTGATGCAAGCGGCGCGCGCGCAACGCGTTGCCCAGCGCCTGCACCACGTGTTCCTGCCCGACCATCTCGGCAAACGTCTTGGGACGGTATTTGCGGGCCAGAACCAGATAGGACATGCGCCCATTCTAGCGGTGGCATACAATGGCAGGTGACGGGCCTTCCCGCATGGTGAAGCGGCCAACCGGGTCAGGTGGGGAACCAAGCAGCCCTAACCGTGTAGCCAGTGCCGGGGTCAAGGCTCGTCACCTTCGTTTTTTTGTTTTGCCACCCTTGCACGCACCACCATGGCCAGTGACCTCATCAAACATGTGACCGACGCCACCTTCGACGCCGATGTGCTGCAGTCCAGCACGCCGGTGCTGGTGGACTTCTGGGCCGAATGGTGCGGACCGTGCCGCATGATCGCCCCCATCCTGGACGAAGTGGCCAGCGCGTACCAGGGCAAGCTGCAAATCGCCAAGGTCAACGTGGACGAAAACCGCTCGGTGCCGGCGCAGTATGGCATCCGCGGCATCCCCACGCTGATGCTGTTCAAAAACGGCCAGCTCGCGGCCACCAAGGTGGGCGCGCTGAGCAAGGCGCAACTGACGGCGTTCGTCGAGCCGTACCTGGCATGATGCCGGCGGCCCGCGCGGCCCATCGCCGGCCGTCGGCGCGCGCCGATGCCCGGCAACCCCTGGTTTTGGTGTCATAATCACACCGCCGGACGCAACGCATCCGTTGCCGTCCCGTCCCGGCCGGTCCCGTCACCGGCTGAGTGGGCACTGACCGCCGACGTACCGGCTCCCACACGTTTGATTTGTCTTGCAGCGGCTGGCACCCGGCCGCAGGCAGCCAATGCCACACTCCCCCTCCGGAGTCGATTCCCATGCACCTGAATGAACTCAAGGCCCTGCACGTTTCCGAACTGCTCAAAATGGCCGAGGCGCTCGAAATCGAGAACACCGGCCGCATGCGCAAGCAGGAGCTGATGTTTGCCATCATCAAAAAGCGCGCCAAGGCCGGCGAGCAGGTGTTTGCCGATGGTGTGCTCGAAGTGCTGCCGGACGGCTTCGGGTTTTTGCGCGATCCCAGCGCCAGCTACACCGCCAGCACCGACGACATCTACATCTCGCCCAGCCAGATCCGGCGCTTCAACCTGCACACGGGCGACATGATCGAGGGCGATGTGCGCATCCCCAAGGATGGCGAGCGCTACTTTGCCCTCAACAAGCTCGACAAGATCAATGGCCTGCCCCCGGAGCAGAACAAGCACAAGATCATGTTCGAGAACCTCACGCCGCTGTTCCCGAAGGAGCAGATGAAGCTCGAGCGCGAGGGCCTCAAGAGCGAAGAAAACATCACCGGGCGCATCATCGACATCATCGCGCCGATCGGCAAGGGCCAGCGCGCGCTCATCGTCGCGCCGCCCAAGAGCGGCAAGACGGTCATGATGCAGCACATCGCGCACGCCATCACCGCCAACTACCCCGAGGTGATCCTGATGGTGCTGCTGGTGGACGAGCGCCCCGAGGAGGTCACCGAAATGCAGCGTACCGTGCGCGGCGAGGTGATCGCCTCCACCTTCGACGAACCGGCGGCGCGCCATGTGCACGTCGCCGAGATGGTCATCGAGCGCGCCAAGCGGCTGGTCGAGCTCAAAAAAGACGTCGTCATCCTGCTCGACTCCATCACCCGGCTGGCGCGCGCCTACAACAACGTGCTGCCCTCCAGTGGCAAGGTGCTCACCGGCGGCGTGGACGCCAACGCGCTGCAGCGGCCCAAGCGCTTCTTTGGTGCCGCACGCAACGTCGAGGAAGGCGGCAGCCTCACCATCATCGCCACCGCGCTGGTGGACACCGGCAGCCGCATGGATGAGGTCATTTTTGAAGAATTCAAAGGCACCGGCAACTGCGAGCTGCACCTGGATCGCCGCTTGTACGAAAAGCGCGTCTTCCCCTCGATCCAACTCAGCCGCAGCGGCACCCGACGCGAGGAATTGCTGCTGCCGCCCGAAATCCTGCAAAAGACCCGCATCCTGCGCCAATTCTTCTACAACATGGACGAGATCGAGGCCATGGAGATGGTGCTCAAGAGCATGAAGCAAACGAAGAACAACCAGGAGTTCTTCGAGCTCATGCGCCGGGGGGGGTGATTCGCCGCCGGACACGTGCGCCGGCGGGACAGCCTCTGGACGACACCGTTATAATTTGGGATTTTGCAGCAAGTGCGCCGGATGGGCCGGCTGTGGCTACTGCAGCAGGAAGCGACCATGAAAGAAGGCATTCACCCGAACTACCGCGAAGTGTGCTTCGTGGACCTGTCCAACGGCGCGCAGTTCATCATCCGCTCGTGCGCCCCGACCAAAGAAACCATCAAGCTCGACGACGGCCGCGAGCTGCCGCTGTTCAAGCTGGAGACGTCGAGCGAATCGCACCCCTTCTACACCGGCACGCAAAAGAGCGTGGACACCATGGGTGGCCGGGTGGAGAAGTTTCGCAACCGCTACGCGCGCGCTGGCAAGTAAGCGCCTGCCTGCGTCCCACCCCAAGCAGCCGCGCGGCTGCTTTTTTATTGCCCACCCGATGGTGTAGGCTTGCGTGCCGCGCCACCGCTGTCCGTTGCGCCCAGTGTTGCATCCCACCCCTGCCCTCGTGACCGCCGACGCCGCCCGGCGCCTGCCGCGCTGGGTGCCCTGGTTGCTGATGATCGCCTATGTGCTGCCCGGCTTCGTCGGGCGCGATCCTTGGCGGGGGGACGACCTGAACGCGTTTGCTGTGATGCTGGACATGGCCCACGGCGGGCCGTGGTGGACGCCGCAGGTGCTGGGGGAAGCCGCCAAGACCTTGGCTTGGTTGCCGTATTGGCTCGGCGCCTGGGCCATGCAAGCGCTGCCGCTGCCGGGTGCCCTGGCGGCGCGCGTGCCGTTCATTGCCCTGCTCGGGTTGACGTTGGCGGCAACCTGGTACGCCACGTACCGCCTGGCCTGCCATCCTGGGGCGCAGCCGCTGCGCCCTGCTTTCGGCGACGATGTTCCCCCAGGCGACTACGCCCGCGCCCTGGCCGACGGCGCCCTGCTGGGGCTGGTGGCCACCCTGGGGCTGGCGCGGCTGGCGCATGAAATCGCTCCCTCGGCCGCGCAGCTGGCCTTTGGCGCGGGATTGTTTTACGCGGTCAGCCTGGGCCTGCGCGCGCAGGCGCCGCAGCCCGCGCGTGCCGCCTGGGAGCCACTGGCGCTGTGGTGGCTGAGCGCGTGGGGCTGGGCCCTGTCGGGCGCACCGGGCTTGATGGCGCTGGTCAGTTGCGCCGGGCTCGTGTGGTGGCGGCGCGCTGGCGTGCCTTGGCCGCGGCTGTGGATCGCCGCGCTGGGCAGCATCGCCGCAGCCCTGGCGGTGTGGCTGCTGGCCGCGGCGGCCGAACGCGCCACCGACCTGTGGCGCCCGTACTGGCATGTCTGGGGCAACGCCACGGCGTGGGTGGATGGGCTGCGACAGCTGGCCTGGTTTTGGTGGCCCACGGCGCCATTTGCCCTTTGGACGCTGTGGCGCTGGCGGGGGCGCTGGCGCGAGGCGCACATCGGCTGGCCCGCCACCGTGGTGGCGTTGGTGTTGCTGGTCACGCTGCACGACGGGGGCGACGAGCGCACGCTGTTGCACGCCCTGCCGCCGCTGGCCACCTTGGCAGCCTTTGCCCTGCCGACGCTGCGCCGTGGTGTCAACGCGCTGATCGATTGGTTCGCGGTGCTGTTTTTCACGGGCGCCGCGGTGCTCATTTGGCTGATTTGGGTGGCCATGCAAACCGGCGTCCCCCCCAAGCCCGCCGCCAACGTCGCGCGGTTGGTGCCCGGGTTCGAGCCCACGGTCGAGGTGGCGTTGCTGCTGCCGGCCATGGCGATGAGCGCCGCCTGGCTGGGGGTGGTGCTCTGGCGCCTGGGGCGCCATGCGCCGGCGCTGTGGAAGGGACTGGTGTTGTCGGCATCGGGTGTCACGCTCAACTGGGTATTGCTCATGACCCTGTGGCTGCCGCTGCTCGATTGGGGCCTGGGGCAAGCCCCCGTGTCGCGGCGCATCGCCGCGCTCATCCCGGCGGGCGACTGCGTGTTGGTGCATGGGTTGGATGCCGCGCGCATTGCCGGGCTGCAGTATCACGGCGGCCTGACCGTGCGACGGGTGACGCATCCGGACGCCGACGCCTGCCGCTGGTTGGTGGCCAATCCGGCGGATTTTCCGGGGTTGGCGCGCGCCATCGATTTGGCGGGCTGGCAGTTGCGCACCGAGGTGCCGCGCCTGCGCGAAAACCGCGAGAAATGGCTGGTCTTCGAGCGCGTCGAGCGCGCGGATGCGGCCCTTTAGCCCGCCGGCCCGACACACACGCGCGCGGGCGGCAAGCGCAGCCGGAAGGTTGACCCCACCCCAACCTGGCTGTCGATCAGCAACTGGCCACCGTGCCGTTGCGCGACGTGCTTGACGATGGCCAGGCCCAGCCCTGTGCCGCCACTTTCGCGGGAGCGGCTGCGATCGACGCGGTAAAAACGCTCGGTCAGGCGCGGCAGGTGTTCGGGGGCGATACCGGGGCCGTTGTCGGTGACATAGAACTCCACACCCTCGTCGGGCAGCAGGCGCCAGCCAACCTCGATGCGGCCGTGCGCTGGGGTGTAGCGCACGGCGTTGGAGAGCAAATTGCTCAAGGCGCTGAGCAGCTCGTTGCGCGCCCCGGCCACGTCCAGGGCCGGGCCCGGCTGCAGCACGAGGGACTGCTCGCCACCGTGCAAGACCTTCGACAGCGCCTGCGCCTGGGCCACGGCCTCGAGCAGCAGCTCATTGGCCGCCACCCACTGCGCGTCGTCCGGCGCGGGGCTTCCCTCCAAGCGCGACAGGGTCAACAAATCGTCCACCAGCGTGTGCAGGCGCTGCGCCTGTTGGGCGATCAGGTCCAGAAAGTGGGCGCGTTCGGCGTCGCTGAGGTTGAGCGTTTGCAGCGTTTCGACAAAGCCCGAGATGACCGTCAGCGGGCTGCGGATTTCGTGCGAGACATTGGCCACGAAGTCGCGCCGCATGGCCTCGGCCAGCTCAATCGCGGTGATGTCGCGGGTCAGCATGAGGCGCCGCCCCTTGGCGTAGGGAAAAATCTGCACGGCGATGCGCTGCGGATGCCCGGGGCGCGCATGGCGGCCGTCGATTTCGACGGGACGGCTGAAGTCGCGCTGGTTGAGGTAGGTGATGAACGCCGGGTCACGCACCAGGTTGCGGATGCGCTGCCCCAGATCCCGCTTGGCGTCGAAGCCGAGATGCTCACCCGCCATGAGATTGCACCACTCGATGGTGCCCTCTTTGCTGAGCAGCACCACCCCGTTGGGCGAGGCCTGCAACGCCGCCAGAAACTCCTGCAACCGTGCCTGGCTTTTGCGCGCCTTGCGGTTGCGCGCCTTGAGCTCGCGCCGCGCGCGATCGACCACGGCCCCCCAGACCGACCCCACCTCGGGTGGCGGCTGGCCGCCGGGGTCGCGCAACCAGGCCAGCACCCGCTGAGCGCGGCGATCGTCGATCACAGCCCACGCGACGGCGCCGACCACGGTGCCCGCCAACGCCCAGCCCAGATGGCCCCACAGCAAAGGCAACAGCGCGCCAGCGGCCATGCTGGCCAAAAGCTCGAACGTGCGTGGGATCATGACACCGGCATCATAGCCAAGCGCCGACGGCCGGCGCACCACGCGTGCCGCGCAGCATCACGCCGAGCGCGCGTCGGCCTCAGACGCCAAGGCCCGCGGCGAGAAGCGGTAGCCCGCGCCGCGCACCGTCTCAATCATGACCGCGGCCGGCCCCAGCGCCTCGCGCAGGCGCTTGATGTGCACGTCCACCGTGCGCTCCTCGATGAAGACGTGATCGCCCCAGATGCGATCGAGCAGCGTGGTGCGGCTGTGCACGCGCTCGGGGTGCTTCATCAAAAAATGCAGCAGGCGAAACTCGGTCGGCCCGATCTTGAGCTCACGGCCCTCCCAGGTCAGCCGGTGTGCGACGGCGTCGAGCACGAGCGCGCCCGCTTGGACGGTATCGGGGACGGACTCGGGCGCGCGGCGGCGCAACACGGCGCGGATGCGCGCGAGCAGCTCCTGCGTCGAAAACGGCTTGGTGATGTAGTCGTCCGCGCCGGCGTCCAGCCCTTGCACCTTGTCGGACTCCTCGGCGCGGGCGGTAAGCATGATGATCGGCACCGCTTTGGTGCGGTCGTCCAAGCGCCACGCACGTGCCAGCTGCACGCCGCTGCGCCCCGGCAACATCCAGTCGAGCAGAATCACATCCGGCAGCACGGCGTCAAGCTCGCGCTGGGCCGCTTCGGCGTCGAAGACGACGATCGGCGCAAACCCGTTGTGCCGCAGGTTGACGGCGATCAGCTCGGCAATCGAGGGCTCGTCCTCGACCACCAGCACACGCGGCAACTTTCTCATCGCAGCGCCGTCTCCACTTGCTCCAGGGCCGCGTGGCGCACGTCCAGCCCCTTGACGATGTAGATGATGATTTCGCCGATGTTCTTGGCGTGGTCGCCGATGCGCTCGATGGCCTTGGCCACGAACAGCAGATCCAGGCTGGGGGAGATGGTGCGCGCGTCTTCCATCATGTAGGTGACGAGCTTGCGCACGAAGCCGTTGAACTCGACGTCGATGCGGTCGTCCTCGCGCATGATGGCCACGGCTTCCTCCACGTCCAGCCGCGCCAGCGCATCCAGCGCGCGGCGCAACAGGCCCGCCGCCAAGTCCGCTGCCAGACGCAACTCGCCCACCGGCAAGCGCCGCCCCTGCCCGCTTTGCATGATGGAGCCCGCCATGCGCGCGATGCGCGCCGCCTCATCGCCCGCACGCTCCAGGTTGCCCAGCGTTTTGGAAATGCCGATCAGAAAGCGCAGGTCGCGCGCGGTTGGCTGGCGCCGCGCAATCGTGGTGGAGAGGTCGGCGTCGACCGCGAGCTCGACCTCGTTGATGGTGCGCTCGGTCTCCAGCACACGCCGCACGAGCTCCTCGTCCTCTTCGAGCAGCGCCTGCACGGCCCACTGGATTTGGCGCTCCACCATTCCACCCATCTCCAACACGCGGGTGGAAATCGAGTTGAGCTCGGCGTCGAATTGACTGGAAATGTGTTTGTCCATGGCAAGGCTCCTTCTGCCGTCAGGATGGTGGCGCGGGCATCAACCCAAGATCAACCAAAGCGCCCGGTGATGTAGTCCTCGGTTTCCTGCCGCCTGGGGCGGGTGAAGATGTTGTCCGTGGCGTCGTATTCGATCAGATCCCCCAGGTACATGTACGCCGTGTAGTCCGACACCCGGGCCGCCTGCTGCATGTTGTGGGTGACGATGACGATCGTGAAGCGCTCTTTGAGCTGGATGAGCAGCTCTTCGACCTTGGCCGTGGAAATCGGGTCCAGCGCCGAGCACGGTTCGTCGAGCAGCAGCACGTCCGGCTCGAGCGCGATGGCGCGTGCAATCACCAGGCGCTGCTGCTGACCACCCGAGAGGCTCAAACCGTTGGCGTCGAGGCGGTCCTTGACCTCGTCCCACAGCGCCGCACCACGCAGCGACTTTTCGACCACCTCGTCGAGGTGCGCCTTGTTGCGCACCCCCATCAAGCGCAAGCCGTAGGCCACGTTCTCGTAGATGGACTTCGGGAACGGGTTGGGCTTTTGAAACACCATGCCGATGCGCCGCCGCAACTGGGCCACGTTGACGCTGCGGTCGTAGATGTTGACGCCCTCGTGCAGGATTTCGCCTTCGATGCGGCAGTTGTCCACCAGGTCGTTCATGCGGTTGAAGCAGCGCAGCAGCGTGGACTTGCCACAGCCGCTCGGGCCAATGAACGCCACCACGCGCCCCTTGGGGATGCCCATGTTGATGTTGTGCAACGCGTGTTTGTCGCCGTACCAAAGGTTGAGGTTGTTGACCTCCAGCGCCTTGGGCAAGGACGCCAGCGGCGGCGCCTGATGAAAGGCGGCGTTGGTGTGGACAAAGGTGGTCTTTTCAGCGGATGCGGTCATACGGCTAGCCTGCCTTGGGGCCGCGTGGCCCCGGAAATGAAATCGGGGATATCGTGCTCAAACGCTTTCCAAACCGCGGTATTTCTCGCGCAAGTGGTTGCGCAGCTTGATGGCGGCCAGGTTGAGCACCATGATCAGGATCACCAGCAGCAGCGCCGTCGCGTAAACCAACGGGCGCGCGGCCTCGACGTTGGGGCTTTGAAAGCCCACGTCGTAGATGTGAAAGCCCAGGTGCATGAACTTGCGGTCCAGGTGCACGAAGGGCGCATTCATGTCGATGGGCAGCGACGGCGCGAGCTTGACCACGCCCACCAGCATGAGCGGGGCTACCTCGCCCGCGGCGCGCGCCACCGCCAGGATCAGCCCCGTCATCATCGCCGGGCTGGCCATCGGCAGCACGGTGCGGATCAGCGTCTCGGCCTTCGTTGCTCCCAGCGCCAGGCTACCCTCGCGCACCGAGCGCGGCACGCGCGCCAGCCCTTCCTCGGTCGCGACGATGACCACCGGCAGGGTCAAGATGGCCAGCGTCAGCGAGGCCCACAGCAGACCCGGCGTGCCAAACGTGGGGGCCGGCAGCGCCTCCGGGTAGAACAAGCGGTCGATGTTGCCCCCCAGCAGATAGACGAAAAAGCCCAGGCCAAACACCCCGTACACGATCGACGGCACACCCGCGAGGTTGTTGACCGAGATGCGAATGATGCGAATCAGCGGCCCCTGTTTGGCGTACTCACGCATGTACACCGCTGCCATGATGCCAAACGGCGTCACGATCACCGACATCACCAGCACCATGGTCACGGTGCCGAAAATGGCTGGGAAGATCCCCCCTTCGGTGTTGGCCTCGCGCGGATCGTCGGTCAAGAACTCCCAGAATTTGCGCAGGTAGTGGCCGATTTTTTGTCCCGTGCTCATCGCGTTGGCCTGGTACACGTCGGCGACCTTGGCCAGGGGCACCTCAACCGACTGACCATCGGCGACCTCGGCGATCAAGCTGTCACGCGCAATGTCGGTGCGCAGGGCCTGCAGCTTTTCCTGGAGCTGCGCAAACTGCGCATCCAGCGCCTCGCGCTGGCGCTGCAAATCGGCTTTGAGGGCGTCGTCGAGCTCTCCCTTGAGCTGCGCCCTGCGCTCGCGCAGACGCAGTTGCTCGATGCGGTAGTTGACCTTGCCGATATCGTCCTTTTCGATGCGCAAAATGGTGCGAAACAGCGCTTGCGCGCGCTGCACGCGCGCCTGCAACTCGGGCCACGCCTGGGGCCCTTCGGCCACCACGCGATCGCCCTCTTTGACCGCCTTGAGGTGCCCGTAAAAGTTGCCCCATTCGTGCCGCTCCACCGTCAGGAGGTCGGCCGGATAGGTCAACTCGCCCAACAGCGGCACGGGATACCAACGGAAATCCTGCCCCGTCACATCGCGGTTGCCCATTTTGATGAGCACCCGCTCCACGAACGCTTCGCTCGACTCGATCTTGAAGCCCGCCTCTTGCAGGCGGCGCACGGCAACCTCCTCGCGGTCGCGCACTTCGCCAATGACGCGCACGCGCTGATCGCCCTCCAGAAAGGTCGTCTCGGCAACGGCCTTGGGCCAAAAGTGCGTCAACCCGCGCGCCGCCGTCATCCACAGCACGAACAGCACCGCCAACACCGACAGCGCCACGGCACCGGCGGTCATCCAAATCCAGGGCGAACCCGTCTTGATCCAATCTTTCATTTGGCAAAACCCTCCAGCGTCGGCGCTCAAATGGTTTGATAGCGCTGGCGCAGCCGCTGGCGCACCAGTTCGGCGATGGTGTTGACCACAAAGGTGAACCCAAACAACACCAGGGCGGACAGGAACAGCAGCCGGTAGTGCGTCTCGCCCACCCCGGCTTCGGGCATTTCCACGCCAATGTTGGCCGACAGCGTGCGAAAACCGGTAAAGATGCTGAAGTCCATCACCGCGGTGTTGCCCGTGGCCATGAGCACGATCATGGTCTCGCCCACGGCGCGGCCCAGGCCAATCATCACGGCCGAAAAAATCCCGGGGCTGGCGGTCAGCAGCACCACGCGCGTCAGCGTCTGCCAGGGCGTCGCGCCCAGCGCCAACGAGCCAGTGGTCAGGTGCTTGGGCACCGAAAAGACCGCGTCTTCGGCGATCGAAAAAATCGTTGGCGTGACCGCAAACCCCATGGCAATGCCGACCACCAGCGAGTTGCGCTGCTCGAACTTGATGCCCGCCACGTTGCTGAGCCAGTTGGGCATGTCACCGCCAAAGAACGTCGCCTCGATCGGGTGCCCCACCGCCAGACACAGCGCAATCTGCACCACCAGCACCGGGAGCAGCAGCGCCGCCTCCCAGCCATCGGGCACGCGCTGACGCACAGCCGTCGGCAGCAGCGCGAACAACCAGGCCGCGACAAAAAACGTCAGCGGGAAGGTGGCAATCGTCAGCAGCACGCCCGCCAGGTTGTTTTCGACGAAAGGTGCCAGCCACAAGCCCGCCAGGAAGCCCAGGATCACCGTGGGCAGCGCCTCCATCACCTCGATGGTGGGCTTGACGATGCCACGGACCTTGGGCGACATGAAGTACGCGGTGTAGATCGCCCCCAACAGCGCCAAGGGCACTGCCACCAACATGGCGTAGAAAGCCGCTTTGAGCGTGCCATACGTCAGCGGTGCGAGGCTGAACTTGGGCTCGAAGTCCGCGTTGGCGGCCGCCGACTGCCACACATAGGCCGGCTCCTCGTAGCTTTCGTACCACACCTTTTGCCAGGTGGCGTAAAACGACACCTCGGGGTAGTCGTTTTCCACGTGCGCCACGTGCAGGCGCCCGGCCGCATCCTGCGCCAGGTAGCCATTGCCACGCGGCGGATAGCCCATGAGCACGATGGGCTGATCCGACAGTTGCCGCACGAACAGCAGCCGCTTGGAGGTGGCAAAGTAGCTGCCCACATGCCCGCTGGCGTCCCCAGCCATGAAGCCCTTGCGGTGGTATTCCGGCTCCAGCGCCGTGATGGCCGCCGGCATGGGCTTGAAGTCGCGGATGTGTGTCAGGCGGAAGTTCGTCCCCTCGGTGCGCACGGGAAACCACTGGCTGAGATGGCCGCGCTCCGTTCCCACGATGATCGAAAAGCCCCCCGAGAGCATGGTCAGCGCCGTGACCCGCTCGCCCGCCGGCGCCAGCGCCACCTTTTCCAAGAGCGTGGGCGCTGACGGGTTGCTGATGTCGTAGCGCCACAGCTCCCGATTGCCCGACAGCACATACAGCTCGCGCTGCTTGAACTCGATGAGGATGTCGCGCACCTCCGGCGGCACCGGCTCGATGGTGCCGTTTTGGCTCTCGAGCGTCGCCTCGCCGGTGATGGGGTTGCGCTGCACCGACACGCCGCTGATCCGCAGCCGCCCGTCTTCGGTCAGCGCGGCCAGCGTGGTGCCGTCGGTGCCGGACTGCACCGCCAGGCGCACCAGCGCGGCACCCTCAGGATCGACCACCACCGGGGCCTGCCCGATGGGATACTCGATATTCGGCTCGATGATGCGGCGCGCTTGTTCGTCAAACCGTGTGCTGAACCCCACTTTGGCCACCACGGCCCGCCCGTCCTGCAAGCCCAGCGCCACGGTGCTGGTGCTGCGATCGGCCGCCGCCTGGCTGCGCACGGGCACCCCTTGGGGCAGCGCAAGCCCGACGGTGGCCTTGGGTTGACCGGAAAAATAATCGGCAAACACCACCTGGCCGTCGGCTTGCACCCGCACCAGCGCCTCCAGTCGCTCGTCGGACTGCAACAGCACCGACGCCGTGCGCGCCTCTCCCGGCACGGCGTACTGACCGGTTTGGTGCACGCTGGGGGGCAAAAACAGCGGCACGACCACACTGGCCAGGTAGAAAAAGATGGCGGAAATCGCCACGATCACGCCCAACCCACCTGCGGTCATCAGGTGTTTGAAAAAACGATCGGTCCAGAGCCGGCCCGCCATGGCGCGGTCCAAGCTCTGCGCGGTCAGGCTGCGCTGTGGCGCAGCGTTGTTGGAGGTGCTGTGGTTCATGAACGCGGCGAAAATGACCTGTCAAAAGAACGGAGCGGGGGCAACGAGGCCGCCCGCCCCGAGTCAGCTAGAGCGAGCGGCGTCACTTGCCCGCGCGCAGCGCCTGGAAACGTTGCAACCGTTCGGTCGGCTTGCCCTTGGCGTAGCTGTTCTTGTCCATCACCCACACAAGGGTCGCGCCATTGGGCCCGGCGCCGATGTCGGTGTAGGAGTACGGCACCTCACCGTGCGAGGCAAATTCCAACAACGCCTTGAGGTCGTCGAACACGTAGTAGCGGCCGTTTTTGAACACCTCGCCGTAAAACTGCGGCGCGGGCGGCAGCTTGCCATCGTAGGTTAGCTCGGCCGCGCTCGGCTTGCCGGCTTTGACATCGTCATTCGTGATGCCAAAGACGATGGTCTGCCCGTTGGGGCCGGCGCCGATGCGCGAGCGCGTCAACGCCACTTCGCCGTGCGCCAGAAAGTCTTGGTACAGCTTGGCGCTGCCAAAGGCGTAGTAGCGGCCGTCCTCCGGCAAGACGACAAAGAACTCCTGCGCCTGCACGGCCGCCGGGGCGGCGGCGGGCGCGGCGGCCGATGCAGCCGCTGGGGCCGCTGGGGCCGCGGCGGCAGACGTTGCGGCCGCCGGTGTCGAGGTCTGGGATCCGGTGGGCTGCGTGGCGCAGCCCACCAGCCACAGCGCTGCAGCGGCGACGGCGCTCCATTGCATGGGTCGCATGGTGGGCATCTCCGTCGGCGTTACTTGGTGAGCTCGTCGATGGCCTTCTTGGCCAGCGTCGCCGGCAGCGGCACGAAGCCGTCCTTGATGACGACGTTTTGCCCTTGTTGCGACAGCACCATCTTGAAGAATTCACGCTCCAGCGGCGGCAGCGGCTGGTTGGGCTTTTTGTTCACGTAGACGTACAGAATGCGCGCCAGCGGGTAGCTGCCGTCAGCGGCGTGGGCGGGATCGGGTTCCACCAGCTCGCCACCTTTCTTCTTGGACAGCGGCAGCGCGCGCACGCCCGAGGTCTTGTAGCCGATGCCCGAGTAACCGATGGCGTTGAGCTGTGTAGCGACCGACTGCACCACCGACGCCGAGCCGGGCTGTTCGGCCACGTTGCGCTTGAAGTCGCCCTTGCACAGCGCATGCTCTTTGAAGTAGCCGTAGGTGCCCGACACCGAGTTGCGCGAATACAGCGCGATGTCGCGGTTGGCCCACTCACCCGTCAAGCCGACCTGACCCCACTTGGTGATGTCCGAGGGAAAGCCGCACTTGCGGGTGCTGGAAAAGATCGCATCGACTTCCTCGATGCTCAGACCTTTGATCGGGTTGTCCTTGTGCACATAGACCGCCAGCGCGTCGATGGCCACGGGCACCGGCGTGGGCTTGTAGCCATGTTTTTTCTCGAAGCTCTCGACCTCTTTGGCGGTCATCAGGCGGCTCATCGGGCCGAAGTTGGAGGTGCCCTCGGTCAGGGCCGGCGGCGCCGTGGAGGAGCCCGCACCCTGGATTTGGATGTTGACATTGGGGTAGAGGCGCTTGAACTCCTCCGCCCACAGCGTCATGAGGTTGTTGAGCGTGTCCGAGCCGATGCTGGTGAAGTTGCCCGAGACCCCGGCGGCCTTGGTGTAGGTGGGCAGCGCAGGGTCCACTTTGACCGCCTGTGCCGCGGCATTGTGGGCGGTAAACCCCAGGGTAACCATGCCCATGAGGGCCACGAGTGTTTTCAGTCGCATGAATACTCTCCAATGTTGGCGGACGGCATGGCCGCTGCTTGACGACCACGCGTTGCATGGTAGGTTGCAACTGTGACGGTTGTGTGACAAACCAATGCCCGCCCGCGGCGACGGGTGGCGCGGCCCTGCTGCGTCCGCTCAGCCCTGCGTCCGGCCGCGGCGCGGCCGCCCAATGGCGTCTGGTATGCTGCTGACCGTCGCCCTTGTGGCGCTTGCACCCACTTTGCATGCAAGACGGAACCCTGCTGGCCGCGCTGGATCTCGGCTCGAACAGCTTTCGCCTGGAAATCGGCCGCTACCAAGCCGGCCACATCGAGCGTGTCGAATATTTGAAGGAAACGGTGCGCCTGGGCGCCGGACTGGACGAGCACAAAGTGCTCAGCGCCGCGGCCATGGAGCGCGGCTGGGCGTGCCTGGCCCGGTTTGGCGAGCGGTTGCGCACTTTCGAACGCCGCCAGGTGCGCGCGGTGGCCACGCAAACGCTGCGGGAGGCGCGCAACCGCGACCAATTTTTGTCGCGCGCCCAGCAGTTGCTGGGCTTCCCGATCGATGTCATCGCCGGGCACGAGGAGGCGCGGCTGATCTACCAAGGGGTCACGCACCTGTTGCCACACTCGGACGAGCGCCGGCTGGTGGTCGACATCGGGGGGCGCTCGACCGAAATCATCCTCGGTCAAGGGTACCGTCCGCAGCGCATGGAGTCCTATGGCTTGGGCAGCGTGGCCTGGTCGACACGCTACTTTCCGGGCGGACGGGTCACCCCAACCGCGATGCGGCAGGCGGTCGTGGCGGCCACCGCGGTGCTGGACGAAGCACTCGAGGTGTTCGTGCCGGGCAGCTGGGACACGGTGTACGCGTCCTCGGGCACCGCGGGCGCCTTGGCCGATATGCTGGGATTGGCGGGTTACCCGCCCGGGGTCATCACGCGCGAAGGCATCGACTGGATAGCCGACCGCCTGGTGCGCGCGGGGCACGTGGACGCGGTGCGGCTGGAGGGGCTCAAGGACGACCGGCGCCCCGTGCTCGCAGGCGGTCTGAGCGTGATGTTGGCGCTGTTCGAGCTCTTTGGCTGGCAGGTGGTGCACCGCGCGCAGGGCGCACTGCGCCAGGGAGCGCTCTACGACCTGATCGACCGCGCATCGGACCAGACCGACGTGCGCGAGCGCACCGTGCGCTGGCTGGCGCAGAAATTTGCCGTCGATGCCGCCCAGGCGCAGCGCGTGCAGCGCGTGGCCATTGCGTTGTTCGAGCAGGTGGCCACCCCCGACCCGCGCAACGGCCGCTATTCCCAAAAGCTGGCCTGGGCGGCACAACTGCACGAGATCGGTGCGCACATCTCGCACAGCAGCGCACACCGGCACGGTGCCTACATTCTGGATCACGTCGATGCGCCGGGGTTTTCGCTGCCCGAGTTGCACCGCATGAGTTTGCTGGTGCTGGGCCAGCGCGGCAAACTGCGCAAGATGGAGCCGTATTTTGACGATGAACTCTTCGTCAAGCAGCTGCTGTGTCTGCGGCTGGCGGTGCTGCTGTGCCACGCGCGCAAGGACCCCGACATCGGTGCGCTGCGGCTGCAATACACGCCACGGCACTTCCGTTTGGTGACGGTGCCGGGTTGGGCCAACCAATACCCCCAGTCGGCCTGGCTGATCCAGGAGGAAGTGGACGCCTGGTCCAAAACCCCATGGCGTTTGAGCGCCAGTTTGCGCTGACGCGTCGCCGGCAAACACCGGCTACAGCAGCCGGCTACAGCAGCTCGGGGGTTTGCACCGCCAGCAAGATGGTCTGCCAGGTGTCGTGGCGCTGGCGCCGTCGCAACCACCACACCGCCCCCTTGCGAACCGAACATTCGCCCGCGCGCATGCCCAACAGCTCGGCCACCACGCGCCCCAGCGTGGGTTGATGCCCCACCACCAAACTGGCGTGGCGCGCATCGGGCCACTGCACGACCTCGAGCAGCCCCTGGGGTGTGCCATCGGGCGCCAGATCCGGATGCAAGCGGTAGCGCCGCCCCAGCGCCAAGACCGTCTGCTCCGCGCGCACCGCGGGGCTGGACCAAATGCGCACACCATCGGGCAGCATGCGGTCGAGCCAGGCGGCCATGCGCGCGGCCTGTTTTTCGCCGCGGGCGGTCAGGCGGCGCGAGAGGTCATCGCCCCCGCCCTCATCGGTTTCCTGCCAATCTTCGGCCTCGGCATGCCGCCACAGGATCAGGTCCATCGTCCTAGCCTTTCGTGCCATAGCGCGCCATCAGCGTCGCCTGCGCCGACGGCAGCGTGCCGTGGCGTGTGCCCTTGCCGACCAGCGACGCGGCCTTGACGTATTGGCCGTCGGGCTGCAACAGCCACGCGTCGCGCTGATCGGCCAAATAAAGATGCAGACATTCGTCCATGATGCGCGCGCGCAGCGCCGGGTCGGTGACCGGCCAGGCCAGCTCCACCCGGCGCAGCATGTTGCGGTTCATCCAGTCGGCGCTGGACAGCCACAGCTCCTCCTCCTCGCCGCGCCGGAAGTAAAACACCCGCGAATGTTCCAAAAAGCGCCCGATCACGGAGCGGATGCGCACCTGCTCGGTGTAGCCCGGCACACCTGCGGGCAATATGCACGCGCCGCGCACGATGACATCGATGCGCACCCCCGCCTGCGAGGCCTGCACCAGCGCGCGCGCCAGGGGCTCATCGGTGAGTGCGTTCATCTTGAGCACGATCTGGGCCGGCAGGCCCGCCTTGACCGCGGCGACAGCCGCCTCGATGCGCTCGAGCATGCCCTTTTGCAAATGAAACGGCGCCATGAGCACTTTGTGCAGCCTGGGCAGCCGGTTTTGGCTGGCCAGGTGGCCAAAGATGTGGTCCACGTCGGCGGTCATGGCCTCGTCGGCCGTCAGGTAGCTCAGGTCGGTGTAGAGCTTGGCCGTGCCGGGGTTGTAGTTGCCGGTGGAGACGTGGGCATAGCGCACCAGGCGCCCGTCTTCGCGCCGGGTGATCAGCATCATCTTGGCATGCGTCTTGAGGCCAACGATGCCGTAGACCACTTGCGCGCCCACCGACTCCAGCCGCTCGGCGTGGTTGATGTTGGCCTCCTCGTCGAAGCGGGCTTTGAGTTCGACCACCGCGGTCACTTCCTTGCCACGGCGCACGGCTTCGCGCAGCAGCTCGGTCATCTCGCCGCGCGCACCGGTGCGGTAGATGGTCTGCTTGATGGCCAGCACGTTGGGGTCTTCGACCGCCTCGCGCAAAAAGGCCAGCACGGCGTCGAAACTCTCGTAGGGCTGGTGGATGAGCACGTCACCCTGTTTGAGGCGTTCGAAGAACGACTGGCCCGGCACCAACCCCACCGGCCAGCCGGGGACGAAGCGCTCGAAGCGCAGCGCCGGCGCGTCGATCTGGTCGATGAGCTGGTTGAGGCGCACCAGATTGACCGGCCCCGGCACGCGAAAGAGGCTCTCGGGCGGCAGGTTGAACTGTTCGAGCAAGAAGTTGGCCAAAAAGTCCGAACAACCCACCGAGACCTCCAAGCGCAGCGCCTGCCCATAGTGGCGTTTTTGCAGCCCCAGGCGCAAGGCGGTGCGCAGGTTTTTGACCTCTTCCTCATCCAACGCCAGATCGGAGTGGCGCGTGACGCGGAACTGGGAGAACTCCAGCACCGTGCGGCCCGGAAACAGGTCGGGCAGATGCGAGCGGATGATGCTGGAGATGGAGACAAAGTGCAGCTGCTTGGAGCCTTTGACCGCCGGCATCTGCACAAAGCGCTTGAGCGCGCGCGGCACCTTGACGATGGCGATTTCGTTTTCGCGCCCAAAGGCATCGCGCCCGCCCAGCCGCACGATGAAGTTGAGCGACTTGTTGGCCACCTGCGGAAACGGGTGCGACGGATCCAACCCCACGGGCAGCAGCAGCGGCTGCACCTCGTTGACGAAGTACTCGCGCACCCAGCGCCGCTGGCGCGGGTTGCGCTCGCCGTGGACGACGATGCGGATGCCGCGCTTTTCCAGCGCCGGCATGAGCTCATCGTTGTAGATGGCGTACTGGCGCTGCACCAGCGCGTGCACGCGCTCCACCAGAGCACGGTAGGTTTCGACCGTGGCCACGCCGCGCTGCTCGTTGGTCAGCCGCGCGGTGTGGTGGGGCGCAAAGCGCACCTCGAAAAATTCGTCCAGGTTGGACGACACGATGGCGAGAAAGCGCAGCCGCTCCAGCAGCGGCACATCGGCGCGGCAGGCCCAGTCGAGCACGCGCTCGTTGAAGGCAAGAATGCTTTGATCGCGATCGAGAAAGGCGTGTCGCGGGGAGGCAGCGGGATTCGTCATGGTCGTGATGGCGGCGCTGATGGCGGGTCGGTGCGCAAACCCCCGATTATTTCGGCACTGGGCGCTGCGATGATGACATTTTCATGACGCCCCCGTTACCCCTGCGGGGCTGTGGTGCGCGCACGAAACGCCTCCTGCACGGACGGTGTGGGCTGCCCCCAGTGGACCAGCTCCAGCCGCCCGTCGGCGTGCTCGACCAGGGCGCTCAGGCTCTCCACCCAGTCCCCATCGTTGCAATAGAGCACGCCATCGATCACCCGCAGGGTCGGGCGGTGGATGTGGCCGCACACCACGCCATCCAGCCCACGCCGGCGCGCCTCGCCGGCCAACGCCTCCTCGAACCGGGAGATGAAATTGACCGCCGATTTGACCCGGTGTTTGAGGTACTGCGACAACGACCAATACGGCAGGCCCAGGCGCGCGCGCCAGGAGTTGAGGTGGCGGTTGAAGCGCAGCGCCCATTCGTACAGGGTGTCCCCCAAATACGCCAGCCATTTGGCGTACTGAATCACCCCGTCGTACAAGTCCCCGTGGGTGACCCACAGGCGACGCCCGTCGGCGGTGACATGCACGGCTTCCTCCACCACCTCCACCCCGCCGAAGTGGTGACCGCTGAAATGCCGCACAAACTCGTCGTGGTTGCCGGGAATGTAGAACACGCGCCCACCCTTGCGCACGCGGCGCAGGATTTTTTGCACCACGTCGGTGTGGCTCTGCGGCCAGTACCAGCGCCGGCGCAACTGCCAGCCGTCGATGATGTCGCCCACCAGGTACAGCCGATCGCTTGGGTGTGCCTTGAGAAAGGCGAGCAACGCCTTGGCTTGGCAGCCGGGTGTGCCCAGGTGCACGTCGGAGATGAACACCGCCCGCAGCCGCTCGCGCCCAAGGGGCAGCGCCTCATCTTCATCCAGGTCGGCGACCCCGGGCCCGCGCATGGCAGCGCCATCCGCGGCTGCGGCTGCCGCCACCGCCTTGGCCATCCACGGTGCACGCACGCTCACCCCCCCAGCAGGTGGCGCCGGTAGCGCGCGGGCAGATCGGCCAGCCGCATCATCATCGGCAGGTCCGCGGTGTTGAAGTCGGGGTCCCACGCGGGCGCACCCATCACTTTGGCGCCCAGCCGCAGATAGCCCTTGACCAGCGCCGGTGGCTCCACCGGCAGCGTGTCGTCCAGCTCGTGCACCGGCAGCGGCAGGCGCGGCGTCACGTGGTACTCGACCGGCGCCAGGTGCCGCTCGCGCACCTGGCGCCAGATGCTGGCCGCTGCATGGCCACCGCCGGCCATGCCATGCGGCCCTTCGTGGTGCATGGGGATGCTGGCGCAGCCGATCATGACGTCCAGCCGGTTGCGCGCCATGAAATCGGCCAACGCGCCCCACAGCGCCATGATGACGCCGCCGTGGCGGTGCTGCGGATGCACGCAGGAGCGGCCCAGCTCCACCATCTGCTCGCGCAGCGCGCGCAGGCGGGTCAGGTCGAACTCGGTGTCGCTGTAGAAGCAGCCGACGCGCTTGGCCTGCGCCGGGGTGAGCACGCGGTAGGTGCCAATGACCTGGCCGCTGTCGGCCTCCCGCACCAGCAGGTGCTCGCAATAGTCGTCAAACAGGTCGATGTCGTGCCCCGGCAGCGGCGTGCGCAGGCGCGCGCCCAACTCCTCGGCAAACACGGCATACCTCAGGCGCTGGGCGGCGCGCACGTCGTCGAGGTGGCGCGCCCACGCCACGTCCAGGCGCGCCACCGGCGCAGGGGCAGGGTCGGCCAGGCGCGCTGGAAGCAACCTCCCGGCCGTGCGGCCCGGGGTTTGCCCCCCAACCAGCGTGGACAGGTGCAGCGTGGGCGTCGGAAGCTCTTTCATCGGGCGTCATCTCCGCTTGGGTGGCGGGCGACACCGTGGTCGCCCACGGTCGGGCATTCTGGACACGGGGTGTGACGCCGGCTTGGCGGTTCCATGTCAACGGCATGACATCGCGCGCTGCGCAGCGCGCCTTCACGCGCCTGTCACGCAGTGCAGTCAGAGTGTGGACCCCATGCCGGCAGGTTTTTTCTGGTTGCTCACGGCGCAGTTCTGCTCCGGACTGGCCGACCACGCGGTGCTGATCATCGCCATCGCCTATTTGCAGGAGCAGCATCACCCCCTGTGGTGGGCACCGCTGCTCAAGTTCGCGTTTACCTGGAGCTACGTGCTGCTGGGGCCCGTCGCGGGTGCTTGGGCCGACGCGGTACGCAAAAACACGTTGATGGGATGCATGAATGCGCTCAAGGCCTTGGCGGTGGTAGGCTTGGTGGCGGGCGCGCATCCACTGGCGGCATTTGCCGTGCTGGGGCTGGCGGCGGCGCTGTACGCGCCGGCCAAGTACGGTTGGATCACCGAATCGACTCCCGGGAGCGACCTCGTGGCGGCCAACGGCTGGGTGGAGGTGTCGGTGGTGCTGTCGGTGCTGCTGGGTACGGCGCTGGGCGGCTGGTGGGTCTCGCCGCTGTGGCAGGCGCCGCACGCGCAGGCGATGCTGGGTCTGCACGGTTGGATCCCGAGCACGGCGCTGCTGCCAGCGTTCGCGGCGGTGCTGACGCTGTATGGGCTGGCGGCATGGTGCAACCGCCACATCCCTTCGCGTCCGGCGCGGCGCGCGCAATCCCTGCGCGACTGGCCGGCGCTGTGGCCGCGCTTTTGGCGCGACAACGCCCGGCTGTGGCGTGACCCGCTCGGCGGCCTGTCGCTGGCCGTGACCAGCTGGTTTTGGGGTTTTGCGGCCCTGATGCAGATGGCCGTGCTGCGCTGGGCCGAGCTGCGGCTGGACCTGCCCTTGTCCCAAGCCGCGTATCTGCAGGCCACGGTCGCGCTGGGCGTGGTGGGCGGCGCGCTGTGGGTGGCCCGGCGGGTGGCGCTGCGCCAGGCCTGGCGGGTGTTGCCGCTGGGCGTGCTGCTCGGGGCGCTGCTGGCGCTGGCGGTGCATACCCGCGACCTGGGCGTGGCCGTGCTGGGGCTGGTGGCGATCGGTGCCCTGGGCGGCATGTTGGTGGTGCCCATGAACGCCTTGCTCCAGTACCGCGGTCACCGGCTGCTGCAGCCGGGGCAGTCGATCGCCATTCAGGGTTTCAACGAGAACGCCAGCGTGCTGGTGATGGTGGGCGGGCTGGCGCTGGCCATGCGCGCCGACTGGCCCCTGGTGCCGCTGCTGTCCGCGCTGGGGCTGACCATGGCGTTGGGGCTGGCGCTGCTGTGGCGCATCACGCGCCGGTGGCAGGCAGACCGTCCCACCACGGCGACGACTTGACCACCGTTGGGCCCGCAGCGTGGGCCGCGAGCAGGCGCAGCCAGACCGCTTCCGTGCGCTCGATGATGTGCTCCCACCCCCGGTGTTGCACGGCGTGCACCGCGCCGGCACGCAAACGCTGCAGCAGCGCGTCGTCGCGCGCCACCGCACGCGCCAGGGCCACGTAGGCGTCGGTGTCCCCCACCGGCGCCAGCAGGCCGCTGTCGCCGTGCCGCACCACCTCGGCCGCGGCAGCGTAATCAAAGGCCAGCACGGGCAACCCGCTGGCCAGCGCCTCCAGCGTCACGTTGCCAAAGGTCTCGGTCAGGCTGGGGAAGAGGAGCAAATCGCTGCTGGCGTAGGCCTGCGCCAACGCCTTGCCCACCAATGTGCCCAACAGCACGGCGTGCGGGCAGCGCTGGGACAGCCAGGCGCGCTGGGGACCGTCGCCCACGACCACCAAGCGCCAGGTGGGTTGCACGGCGCACATGGCGTCGAACGCCGTGGCCAGGAGCGCCAGGTTTTTTTCCGCGGCCAGCCGACCGACGTAGAGCAGCACCCGCTGGTCGGGCTGGATGCCCCACACCGTGCGCAGTGTGGGGTTGCGCAAGGCGGGCGTGAAGCGGTCGATGTCCACGCCCCGCTGCACCACGATCAAGCGTTCAAAGCCGGCGGCGCGCAGCTGCTGGCGCAAACCCTCGGTCGGCACCAGGGTGCAGTCGGCCTGGTTATGAAACCGCCGAAGATACGCCTGCACCGAGCGGCGCAGCCAGCCCACGCCGTAGTGGGCGCTGTAGGCGTCGAAATGGGTGCGAAAGTCCGTGCTCACGGGCAAGCGCAGCTTGCGCGCGGTGCGCAGCGCCGACCACCCCAGCGGCCCTTCGGTGGCGATGTGCACGATGTCGGGGCGGCGCCGCATCCACAACGCCTGCAGCGCGCGCTGTGCCGGCAGCCCCATGCGCAGCTGCGGGTAACGCGGGATGGGCACGCCGCGCGTGAGCACCTGCTCCAACCCCAGGCGGCTGCCGTCGTGGTCGTAGGCGTCGGCGCCCTGTCGCGGCCGCACCACCTGCACGTCATGGTCGCGTCGCTGCAGGCCCTGGACCATGCGCTCCATGGTCGTGGCCACGCCGTTGACCTCGGGCGGGAAGGTTTCGGTAACCACCGAAACGCGCAGCAGCGCACGGCGGGGCGGGTAGCTCTCGATCATCAGGCGTGCATCCATGCAGGCAAGCATGGCCGCGGCGTGCGACACGCGTGTGACAACCCGGGTTGCGCACGCGGGCGTCACCGTCGCGTCACACGATGTCCGGAAGATGACGGCGGCCCGGGTGAGCCACCTGCAAGTCGCTGCCGACGGCCACCTGGCCCCCGCTCCCGCAACTCCCTCACCCTGCAACGAGGACCACCGATGATGCTGCAACGCTTCATGCAAACGCTGCGCGAGCAGCGCTGGGATGACCACCGCTACTACCACCAAAGCCGCATCAACCAAACGCTGCACCTGATCAGTGCGATCAGCTTTGTGATCGCCTACGTCTGGCTGTTCAAGGACCCGGCCACCGCAGCCCTGATCGCCTGGGGCATTTCGATGGTGACGCGCCAATCGGGGCATTTCTTCTTCGAGCCCAAGGGTTACGACCACGTCAACCAGGTCTCGCACGAATACAAGGAGGCGGTCAAGGTCGGCTACAACCTCAAGCGCAAGGTGGTGCTGATGGGGATCTGGGCAGCCTCGCCCCTGCTGCTGCTGTGGGATCCGACGGCCTTGGGTTGGCTCGAACCCCATACCGATTGGGTGGGGTTTTGGCACAACGTGGGCTGGCTGTGGTTGGCCATTGGCGTCGGCGGCCTGCTGGTGCGCGTGCTGCAGCTGTGGGTCGAAAAAGACCTCTACACCGGCGTGGTGTGGGTGACCAAAATCCTCACCGATCCTTTCCACGACATCAAGCTGTACCACCGCGCACCGCTGTACCTGTTGCGCGGGCAACTGCTCGACCCGGGTCACCCGCGCGCAGGGTGAGCGCCACCAGGCCGGTGGCGCGCCGCGCGGCGCGTTAGTCGGGCGTGCGAGCGCCCGCGCAGCGCGCCTGCCACCACGCCTGCAGGGTCTCGCGCAGCAGGCTGCGGCGCACGCGCTGGGCCCAGGCGTCGGCTGGCAGCGTCTCGTCGCGCCACCACCAACCGTCGGCCTGCATGCGCTGGCAGGCCGCCACGAAGCGCTGCAGGGCCTCCTCGAACGCCGTATCCTCCAGCGCGATCGGGAAGATCAAGCGGCCCGTGCCCACCCAACTCAGCGCCAGGCCGGCGTCGCGCAGGTAATACTGCAGCAGCCAGTGGTAGCGCCCGGGCTGGGTGTAGAGCACGGTCCAAATAGACGACAGCGCCGCCACCCGCACCGGTACGCCGGCTTGTGCCAGCGCCGCGTTGAAGCGTTGCTCGCGCGCCTGCCAGCGCGCGTCCAGCCCATCGTAAGCGGCGCGCACCGCCGGCGTGTCCAGCGCGCGCAAATACGCGTTCATCGCCCCCATGACATACGGGTGGGCATTGAAGGTGCCACGCGCCAGGCACAGGTCGGCTGGGCGCTGCGGGCGGTAGCGCTCCATCCAGTGCCGCTTGCCGCACACCACCCCCACCGGCAACCCGCCCCCCAGCGTCTTGCCGTAGCACACCAAATCCGCTTGCACGCCAAAGTAGGCCTGCGCACCGCCCGATGCGAGCCGAAACCCGACGAAGACCTCGTCGAAAATCAAGGCGATGCCGGCTTGGGTGCAAACCTCGCGCAGCCGCTGCAGCCACCGGGTGTAGGCGGCCCGGTCGAACCCCGCTTGGCGGGTGCCACCCACCAGGGTGGAGTCGCTCGGTGCGGCACGGTTGGGATGCAGCGCCTGCAGCGGATTGACCAATACGCACGCGATGTCGCGGCGCGTGCGCAGCACGGCCAGGGTGGCCTCGCTCATCTCGGCCAGGGTGTAGGTCTCGCGCGGTGGCAAGGGGTTGCCGGGGCCCGGCTGCACGTCTTCCCACCAGCCGTGGTAGGCGCCGGCAAAGCGCACCACGTAGCGCCGTCCTGTGTGGTAGCGCGCCAAGCGCACGGCCTGCATCACCGCTTCGGTGCCGGACATGTGAAAGGTCACATCGTCCATGCCACTGATGGCCCGCAAGCGCGCGACATTGTCCGCCACGCAGGGGTGCAGCCCGCCCAGCACCGGGCCAAGCGCAGCGCCCAGGTGCGCACCCGCTTCTATCGTGCCCTTGTAAAAATCCAGCCCCAGCACATTGACACCGTAGGAGCCGGTCAGGTCCAGAAAGCGGTTGTCGTCGAGGTCGATCAACCAGGGCCCTTCGCTGCGCGCCCAAAAGGCACCGATGGGCAATTCCCGCGCCAGCTCGGCAAACGCATAGGGCACGCGGTAGCGGCCGGTCAGGCGCAAGTCGGGCATGCCCTCGCGCGCCTGCGCGGTCAGCGCCAGCGTGCACGGCGCCGCTGCGCGCAGCCGCTCCCCCAGCGCGCGCCAGCCCGCCTGGCGCAGCTGTAACACGGCAGGCGGTGCGCCGTCGCAGGCAAAGGCCTGCGGGGCGTGCAGTGCGTAGCCCGGCAGCCAGCGCGCCAGGCGCTTGGCCCAGCGTTGGTGCCCTGCCAGTGACGGGTGTTTGGCGCGCGACAGTCGCAAACGCTGCCACCCCAGGGGGATGGCAGCCAGCGCGGCGCCGGCCATCCAACCCAGCGCGTTGTCCACCATGTCACGATCCTTTCAAGTGCCGATGCGAAAGTTGTACGCATGGCCCTTGACACCCCTGTGACGAACGCCTCTGGCCGCCGTGGTTGGCGCCGCTGGCGCGACCGCTTGTGGGCGCACGATACGCTCAACTATTGGCTGTCGCGCCATGTGCCGCGTGCGGCGTTGACGCACCTGATGGGCTGGTACAGCCGCATCGACAATCCCGTGCTGACGCGGCTGGCGCTGGCGCTGTGGCGGCGCTGCGCCGACCTCGACCTGAGCGAGGCGGCACCGGCCGAATACCGCAGCCTGCGCGATGTCTTCACCCGCGCCCTGCGCCCGGGTGCGCGCCCGTTCGACCCCGATCCCACGGTGCTGTGCAGCCCCTGTGACGCCATCGTTGGCGCCTGTGGCGACGTGCACGGCACCACCGTTTGGCAGGCCAAGGGCATGCCCTACCGGCTGGAAGAGCTGATGGGCGCAGACGCCGCGGCGCGGCACGCCAACGGCCGTTACGTGACGCTGCGCCTGACACCGACCATGTACCACCGCTTTCACGCCCCGGCCGATTGGCATGTGCACCGGGTTCGCTACGTCAGCGGCGATGTCTTCAATGTCAACCCGCCGGCGCTGCGCCGCATCCCCCGGCTGTTTTGCCGCAACGAGCGCGCCCTGATCGAAGGGACGTTGACCGACGGCAGTCCCATCGCGCTGGTGCCGGTGGCGGCGATCCTGGTGGCCAGCATCCGGCTGCATTTTTTGGACGTGACGCTGCACCTGCGCTGGCGCGGCGCGCACGAGCTGCCGTGTGATGCACACCTGCCGCGCGGGCAAGAGCTGGGGTGGTTCGAGCACGGCTCGACGATCTTGTTTTTCGTGCCGGCCCACTGGCGGCTGGCCGACGGCATCGAGCCGGGGCACACCATCCGTGCCGGGCAGGCGCTGTGGCGCCGAGCGGCCGCCTAAGCCCCCGCCCCAGCCGCTTCGGCCAACCGCGCGGCCCAGCGCTCGGCGTCCGCGGCGCGGCGGGCCTCGACCATCACGCGCAGCACCGGCTCTGTGCCGCTGGCGCGGATCAGCACCCGGCCATCGTCGCCCAGCGCCGCCTCGGCGTCCCGCTGGGCCTGCTGCAACACGATGTTGGAGCGCCAGTCGGCCCCCGGGGCCAGGCGCACGTTGCGCAGCACCTGGGGAAAGCGCTCCACCCCGTGCAGCACCTCGGCCAGCGTGCGTTGCTGGCGCAGGCAGGCCTGCAGCACCTGCAGGGCCGAGACGATGCCGTCGCCCGTGGTTTGCTTGTCCAGGATGATGAGGTGGCCCGAGCCCTCCCCGCCCAGCAGCCAGTGGTGGCGGTGCAGTTCCTCCAACACATAGCGGTCGCCCACCTTGGCGCGCACCAGCCGCACGCCGCGTGCGGCCAGCGCCTGCTCGATGGCCATGTTGGTCATCAGCGTGCCGACGACGCCGGGCACCACCTCGTCGCGCCCCAAGCGGTCGTCGGCCAACACATAAAGCAGCTCGTCGCCGTCAAAAAGCCGGCCACTGGCGTCCACGATCTGCACGCGGTCGGCGTCGCCATCGAGCGCGATGCCCAAATCGGCCTCGTGCGCGCGCACCGCGGCGATCAGGGTCTGGGGGTGCGTGGCGCCGACGCCGTCGTTGATGTTGCGGCCGTTGGGGCTGCAGCCGATGGGCACTACGTCGGCGCCCAGCTCGTGGAACACCGCCGGCGCGATCTGGTAGGCCGCACCGTGGGCCGCGTCCACCACGATCTTGAGACCGCGCAAGCTGAGGTCGGGCGCAAACGTGCTCTTGCAAAACTCGACGTAACGACCGGCCGCATCGTTGAGGCGTCGCGCTGCGCCCAGCGCCGCCGACTCCACCCACACCGGCGGCTGCGCCAGTGCCGCTTCCACCGCCAGCTCCCACGCGTCGGGCAGCTTGGTGCCCTGGGCGCTGAAAAATTTGATGCCGTTGTCCGGATAGGGGTTGTGGCTGGCGCTGATGACCACCCCCAGGCTGGCCCGCTGCGCACGCGTGAGGTAGGCCACGGCAGGCGTTGGCACCGGCCCGAGCAGCACCACGTCCACCCCGGCGGAATTGAAGCCCGACTCCAGCGCCGACTCCAGCATGTAGCCGGAAATGCGCGTGTCCTTGCCGATGAGCACGGTGGGCCGCGCCTCGGTGCGCTTGAGCACCTGCCCCACCGCGTGCGCCAGCCGCAACACGAAGTCCGGAGTGATGGGCACATGCCCCACCGTGCCGCGGATGCCGTCGGTACCAAAGTATTGTCGTGTCATGTTGGGTATTGACCAATGAACCCGCGTGTCGATCAGGCCCGAGCGCACGCGTCGCTGTCGTGCAACGCCTGCCAGACCTTGAGCGCCTGCACGGTGGCCGCCACGTCGTGCACCCGCACGATGCGCGCCCCCCGCTCCACGGCCAACAAGGCCGCCGCCAGGCTAGCGGCCACCCGATCGGCCGCCACATCCTGCCCGGTGATGCGCCCCAGGGTCGATTTGCGCGACCAGCCCGCCAGCAACGGATAACCCAGGGCAAGCAGCTCGTGCTGGCGGGCGAGCAACGCCAGATTTTGCGCCACCGTTTTGCCAAAGCCGATGCCGTAGTCGAGCACGATGCGCTCGCGCGCGACGCCGCGTGCCTGCAGCGTCGCCGCCCGTGCTGCCAAAAAGTCGCGCACCTGCGGCACGGCGTCGCCCTGCATCGGCTGCACCTGCATGTCTTGGGGCTGGCGGTGCATGTGCATCAGCACCACGCCGCACGCCGGGTGCTGGGCCACCACCGCCTCGGCGCTGCGGCCGTCCGCGCCAACGCGGCGCAGCGCCCAGACGTCGTTGACGATATCGGCACCCAGCGCCAGGCACTCGGCCATGACCTCGGGCTTGTAGGTATCGATACTGATCGGCACCCCCCAGCGCACCGCCTCGCGCACCACCGGCAGCACACGGGCCAACTCTTCCTGCAGCGGCACCGGGGGGGCGCCGGGCCGGGTCGATTCACCGCCGATGTCCAGGATATTGGCGCCTTGCGCGAGCAGCGACTCGGCGTGACGCAGACCACTGGCGGGATCGCCGTGTGCGCCGCCGTCGGAAAACGAGTCCGGCGTGACGTTGACGATGCCCATGACCAAAGGATGGCGCAGGTCCAGCGCAAAGCGCGCGGTGCGCCACAGCAAAGCGGGGGCTTGGATCATGCCCGCTATTGTGCGCGAGGTCGGCACCCTGCCAGCCCGGTGAGCGCCCAAAAGCGAGGCCCCGAACGTCTGTCGTTCGGGGCCTGGAAGCTGCCGGGCTCAACCCCGCGCGGGATCACGCGGCGCTGGGCGCCTGCGGTGCGGGATCACCCTTGGCAACGGCGGCCGATCCACCGGAATCCCCTCCACCCGGGGTGGGGCTGGACGGCGACATGTCCTTGGGTGGCCGCGGTGGCCGGCCTGCCATGATGTCATCGATCTGGTCGGCGTCGATGGTCTCCCACTCCAACAAGGCCTTGGCCAGCGCGTGCATTTTGTCTTTGTTGTCTTCGATCAGACGGCGCGCCAGCGCGTACTGCTCGTCGATGATGCGCCGCACCTCGGCATCGACCTGGCGCATCGTTTCTTCGCTCATGTGCGTGGTCTTGGTGATCGAGCGGCCCAGGAACACCTCACCCTCGTTTTCGGCATACACCATGGGGCCGAGTTTTTCCGACATGCCGTAGCGCATCACCATGTCGCGCGCGATTTGCGTGGCCCGCTCGAAGTCGTTGCTCGCGCCGGTGGTCATCTGGTTCATGAAGACTTCTTCGGCGATGCGGCCGCCAAACAGCATGGCGATCTGGTTGAGCATGTACTCCTTGTCGTAGGAGTAGCGGTCGCGCTCCGGCAGGCTCATGGTCACCCCCAGCGCGCGCCCGCGCGGGATGATGGTGACCTTGTGCACCGGGTCGCACTTGGGCAGCAGCTTGCCGATCAGGGCATGGCCGGCCTCGTGATAGGCGGTGTTGCGCCGCTCTTCCTCGGGCATGACCATGGACTTGCGCTCGGGGCCCATCAGGATTTTGTCCTTGGCGCGCTCGAAGTCCTGCATCTCCACCACGCGGGCGTTGCGGCGTGCCGCCATCAGCGCGGCTTCGTTGCAGAGGTTGGCCAGGTCGGCCCCACTCATGCCCGGCGTGCCGCGCGCGATCACCTCGGGGCTGACGTCCGGCCCGATGGGGATCTTGCGCATGTGCACCTTCAGGATCTGCTCGCGGCCGCGGATGTCGGGCAGCGTCACGTACACCTGGCGGTCGAACCGCCCCGGGCGCAGCAGGGCCGCGTCCAGAATGTCCGGTCGGTTGGTCGCCGCGATGACGATGACCCCCAGGCTGGTTTCGAAGCCGTCCATCTCGACCAGCATCTGGTTGAGGGTTTGCTCACGCTCGTCATTACCACCGCCCAGGCCCGCGCCGCGCTGGCGGCCCACGGCGTCGATTTCGTCGATGAAGATGATGCACGGCGCGTTCTTTTTGGCCTGCTCGAACATGTCGCGCACCCGCGCCGCACCCACACCGACGAACATTTCGACGAAGTCCGAGCCCGAGATGCTGAAGAACGGCACCTTGGCCTCACCCGCGATGGCCTTGGCCAGCAGCGTCTTGCCGGTGCCAGGCGGCCCCACCAGCAGCAAGCCGCGCGGAATGCGCCCGCCCAGCTTTTGGAATTTTTGCGGGTCCTTCAGGAAGTCGACGACCTCCTTGACCTCCTCCTTGGCCTCGTCGCAGCCCGCGACGTCGGCAAAGGTGACGGTGTTGGCGTTTTCGTCGAGCATGCGCGCGCGGCTCTTGCCAAAGCTAAACGCCCCACCACGGCCACCGCCTTGCATCTGGCGCATGAAATAAATCCACACGCCGATGAGCAACAGCATCGGCCCCCAGCTCACCAGCAGGGTCATCAGCAGCGAGCCTTCCTCGCGCGGACGCACGTCGAACTTGACGTCGTTGGCCAGCAAGTCGCCCACCAGTCCGCGGTCGAGGTAGGTGGCGTTGGTGCGCACGCGCCGGTCGTCGGTGGTGATGGCGATGATTTCGGTGCCGTTGGCGCCCTCCTGGATGGTGGCGCTCTTGATGCGCTGCGCCTTGACCTCGTTGAGGAAGTCCGAATACGCCATGTAGCCGGCGCCCTGCACCGCACGGCCGTCAAATTGCTTGAAGACCGTGAACAGAACCATGGCGATCACCATCCAGATCGCCACCTTGGAAAACCACTGGTTATTCAACGAACGCTCCTACCGTAGTGGGATGACACACCGGCCACGCCGCGCCAGCGCCGGCCCTTGGTACTCACCCATGTGAAGCCATTGTAGGCCTTATCAAGCCCGCACCCACTTGACAAAAGCGAAACCCTTTTGATCACTGGGATAGGGTTTGCGCTATCGCGGGGAGGGCGGCACGCCGCTCGCGCTAGGCCTTCAGACCCCGGCCGACCAGGAAGGTTTCCGCCGATTGCGGCCGCGACGCCTTGGGCTTGTGCACCTTGACCGTGCGAAAGTGCGCGCGAAACAGCCGCACCGCCGCGTCGTACGCACCGCCATGGAACACCTTGGCGACCAAGGCCCCCTCAGGCTTGAGGTGCTCGACCGCAAACGCCACGGCCAGCTCGATGAGGTGCTCGATGCGCGCCGCATCCACCTCCTCCACCCCGCAGAGGTTGGGCGCCATGTCCGACACCACGAGGTCGAGCCGGTGCGCCGCATCGCCGCCCAGCGCCTCGGTCAGTGCCGCCTGCAACGCCGCCAGCGTCGCCTCCTCACGAAAGTCGCCCTGGATGAAGCGCACGCCCTCGACGGGCTCCATGGGCAACAGGTCCACCCCGATGATGACCCCGCGCGTTTGTGGCTGGCCGTTGGGGCCCGGCGTGGTGCCCATGCGACGGCGCAGATACTGGCACCAGGCACCCGGCGCGCACCCCAGATCGACCACGGCAAACCCGGGCCGCACCAGGTGAAACGTCTCATCCAGCTCCTGCAGTTTGTAGGCGGCGCGCGCGCGGTAACCCTCTTGTTGCGCGCGCCGCACCCATGGGTCGGTGACGTGCTGGTTGAGCCACGCCTTGTTGACCTTCTTGCTTTGCGTTTTGACTTTCATGACCCCGCACTATAGGCCCGTGCGGGCACGCGCGGCGCCCAACGGCGACGCCCCCAACCCACATATCCCGGATAATCGCCCCCATGCCCCAGATCACCCTCACCCCCGCCGAGCGCGCCCAGCACCGCGGCGCGGCTCACCACCTCGAGCCGGTTGTCATGATCGGCGCCGACGGTCTCACCGATGCCGTCAAGGCCGAGGTCGATGCCGCGCTGACCGCCCACGGCCTGATCAAGGTCCGCGTGCTGGGTGACGACCGCGCCCAACGCGAAGCCTGGCTGCAAACGCTGGCCGACGAGCTCCATGCCGCGCCGGTGCAGCACATCGGCAAGCTGCTGGTGCTGTGGCGGCCGATCCCACCCAAGGCCAAACGCGTCGACGAAGACCGCAAGCCCGGTCCGCGCGAATACAAGGTCGTCAAGTACAGTGCCAAAGGCGGCCAGCGCCCGGAGATCAAGACCGTCAAGGTCCTGGGCAACCAGCGCCTGACACCGGGCGGGCTGGTCAAAAAGGCCAAGCGGCGGCAAAAAAGCGCCAAGAAATCCGCATCGGCTGCTGGCTGATCGGGGCGCGCCGGCGCGGCACGGCGCGTTCCATGGCATGCTTGCGGCATGAACGACCGCATCGACCCTGCCCTGCTCGACAACCCACTGCTCGACTTCGACGGCCTGCCGCGCTTTGACGCGGTGCAACCCGCGCACATCGAGCCCGCCATCGACGCGTTGCTGCAACGCGCCAACGCCGCGCTGCAGCAGGTCACGGCCCCCGACTTCCCCGCCGACTGGAATGCGCTGGCAGCCGTCCTGGACGTGGCCACCGAGCGCCTGGGACGCGCGTGGGGCGTGGTCAGCCACCTCAACGCCGTGGCCGACACGCCGGCGCTGCGCGCCGCCTACAACGCCATGCTGCCGCGCGTCACGGACTTCTGGACCCGCCTGGGCGCCGACGAGCGGCTCTACGCCAAATACAAGGCCATCGATGCGACACGGCTCAACGCGGCGCAGCGGCGTGCACGCGACAACGCCCTGCGCGATTTCGTGCTCGGCGGCGCCGAGCTGCAAGGCGAGGCCAAGGCACGCTTTGCCGCCATCCAGGAGCGCCTGGCCGAGCTGACGCAAAAATTCAGCGAAAACGTGCTCGACGCCACCGACGCCTACCACGACGACGTCACCGACGCGGAGCTGGCCGGGGTGCCCGAGGACGTGCGCGCCGCCACGCGCAAAGCTGCCCAGGACGCCGGCCACGATGGCCACCGCCTGAGCCTCAAACTGCCCGTCTATCTGCCGGTGATGCAGTTTGCGCACGACCGTGCGCTGCGCGAGCGCCTCTACCGCGCTTACGGCACGCGCGCCAGCGACCAGGCCGAAGGCGATGCCACACGTTTTGACAACAGCGCCATCCTGCGCGAGATCCTGGCGCTGCGCGCCGAGGAAGCGCGCTTGCTGGGCTACCCCAGCTTTGCCCACGTGTCGCTGGTGCCCAAGATGGCCGAGTCGCCCGAGCAGGTGCTGGGGTTTTTGCGCGATCTGGCGCGCCGCGCCCGCCCCTACGCCGAGCGCGACGTGGCCGACATGCGGGCGTTTGCGCGCGACGCCCTGGGGCTGGACGACCCGCAGCCCTGGGACTGGCCCTACATCGCCGAGCGGTTGCGCCAGGCACGCTATGCCTACAGCGAACAAGAGGTCAAGCCCTATTTCCCGCTGCCTCGCGTGCTCCACGGGTTGTTTCGCATCATCGAGACGCTGTTCGAGGTGCGCATCCGCCCCGACCACGCGCCGGTGTGGCATCCGTCGGTCTCGTTCTACCGCATCGAGCGCGACGGCCGACTGATCGGCCAGTTCTACCTCGACCCCTCGGCACGCGCGGGCAAGCGCGGTGGGGCGTGGATGGACGATGTGCGCGGGCGTTGGCGCCGACCGGACACGGCGGACGTGCAAACGCCGGTGGCCCATTTGGTGTGCAACTTTGCCGAGGGCGTGGACGGCAAGCCGGCCCTGCTCACGCACGACGACGTGATCACCCTGTTCCACGAATGCGGCCACGGCCTGCACCACCTGCTGACCCAGGTCGACGAGCACGACGTGGCTGGCATCAGCGGCGTGGAGTGGGACGCGGTCGAGCTGCCCAGCCAGTTCATGGAAAACTTTTGCTGGGAATGGTCGGTGCTGCAAGGCTTGACCGCGCACGTGGACACGGGCGAGCCGCTGCCGCGCGCGCTGTTTGACAAGATGCAGGCGGCGCGCCACTTCCAAAGCGGGTTGCAGCTGTTGCGCCAGGTGGAATACGCGCTGTTCGATATGCGATTGCACCTGGAAGGCGCCCCCAACGGGGACGTCATGGCCCTGCTGCAACAGGTGCGCGACGAGGTGGCCGTGCTGCAGCCGCCCGCCTGGCACCGCATGCCCCATAGCTTTAGCCACATTTTTGCGGGCGGCTATGCGGCGGGGTATTACAGCTACCTGTGGGCCGAGGTGCTCAGCGCCGACGCCTACGCCGCCTTCGAAGAAGCCGCCGCCCAGCGCGGCACGCCGCTGGATGTGGAAGTGGGGCGGCGCTACCGGCAGCAGATCCTGGAAGTGGGTGGCAGCCGGCCGGCGCTGGCGTCGTTTCGCGCCTTTCGCGGCCGCGACCCGCAGATCGACGCCCTGCTGCGCCACCAGGGCATGGCCTAACACGTTACGCCTCAGGGTGCGCAGGCGCCATCAAAACGTGATGGTGCGCACCCCCTCGGGCGTGCCCAGCAGGCACACGTGCGCGCGCTGGTGGGCAAAAACGCCGACGGTCACCACACCCGGCCAGTCGTTGACCATGCTTTCAAACGCGGGCGGGTCGCTGATCTGCAAGCCCGTAACGTCCAGGATGTGCTGGCCATTGTCCGTGACCAGTGGCGCCCCATCGCGCAAGCGCACGCGCGCCTGCGCGCCCAGCGCCGCAAACTGACGGATGAGGCGCTGCGTGGCCATCGGGATCACCTCCACCGGCAGTGGAAAGCGCCCCAGCGTGCCCACCCACTTGGACTGATCGGCGATGCACACAAAGCGCCGCGCCTGCGCGGCAACGATCTTTTCCCGCGTCAAGGCCGCTCCGCCGCCTTTGATCATGTAGCCACGCGGGTCGATTTCGTCGGCACCGTCGATATAGACCGCCAAGTCCCCGACGTCGTTGGCATCGAACACCGGGATGCCGTGTGCGCGCAGGCGCTGCGTCGACGCCTCGGAGCTGGACACCGCGCCTGCGATGCGCTCGCGCATGCCCGCCAGCGCATCGATGAAGCAGTTGACCGTCGAACCAGTGCCCACCCCGATGATCTGGCCGGGCTCGACGTAGTCCAGGGCGGCACGGCCCACCAGGGCCTTGAGTTCGTCTTGGGACATGACCGGGGTGGCAGGCGTGGTGCTCATCGTGTGGATTCCAGGCTCGGGCGTGGTGGATGGCGATGCGACAATCGGCAGTTTCGGCCCCCAGCCGACACCACCGACCTCTGCGACGCTTGGATTATCCAATGGCCTGGATCCCTTATGCACCGGCGCGTGCCCTGCTTTTTCGCCTCGATGCCGAAGCGGCGCACGAGTGGACGCTGCGCACCCTGGAGCATCTGCAACACTCGGCACTGGTCGGTTTGATACGGCAGCCGCGCATCGACGACCCGGTCGAACTCGCGGGTCTGCGCTTTCCCAACCGCGTGGGGCTGGCCGCCGGGCTGGACAAGAACGCGCGCTGCATCGACGCCTGGGCCGTGATGGGTTTTGGCTTCGTCGAAGTGGGCACGGTCACCCCGCGGCCGCAGCCGGGCAATCCCCGCCCACGGCTGTTTCGCCTGCCGCAGGCGCAGGCGCTCATCAACCGCTTCGGCTTCAACAACGAGGGGCTCGACGCCTTCGTCGAGCACGTGCGCCGCTCCCACGTGCACCAGGCGGCACCGGGCACGCAGCCGTTGGTGCTGGGGCTCAACATTGGCAAAAACGCCAGCACGCCCATCGAGCGCGCCACCGACGACTACCTGCTCGGCTTGGAAGGGGTGTACCCCCACGCGGACTATGTCACGGTCAACATCTCCAGCCCCAACACGCAGCATCTGCGGCAGCTCCAGGGCGATGCCGCGCTGGACGGGCTGTTGCAGGCGCTGGCGCAGCGGCGCGCGCAATTGGCCGACCGCTTGGGGGTGCGGCGGCCGATCTTCGTCAAAATCGCGCCCGACCTGGACGATGACCAGATCGCCGTCATCGCCGACGCCCTGCAGCGGCATAGCATGGACGGCGTGATCGCCACCAACACGACGCTGGCACGCGACGCGGTGCAGGGCCTGCCCCACGCGCAAGAGGCCGGGGGGCTGTCCGGCCAGCCGCTGGCCGCGGCCAGCAACCGGGTGATTGCCGCGCTGCGCGCGCGCCTGGGCCCAGGCTTTCCGATCATCGGCGTGGGCGGGGTGATGGACGAGGCCTCGGCACGGGCCAAGCTGGCGGCCGGGGCCGATCTCGTGCAGCTCTACACGGGCCTGATCTACCGCGGCCCGGCCCTGGTGCCCGCTGTGGCCCGGGCGCTGCGCGACAGCCGGAGGGTCGCCGCATGATCGACACCAGCGTGGCCTTGGCCTTCTTTGGCGCGGCGGTGCTGCTGGCGCTCAGCCCCGGGCCGGACAATCTGTTTGTGCTGATGCAGTCGGCCACACATGGCCGGCGCGCCGGCTTGCTGGTGACGCTGGGCCTGTGCACCGGGCTGCTGGGCCACACCGCAGCCGTCGCGCTTGGCCTGGCAGCGGTTCTGGCCGCCTCTCCATGGGCATTTGGGGTCCTCAAACTGCTGGGCGCCGCCTACCTGCTGTATCTGGCCTGGGGTGCCTGGCGCGCACCCGCAGGCCCCATCGACGCGGCGCGCGTGCCGCCGCTGCAACCGTTGGCGGCCTACGGGCGCGGCATCGTCATGAACCTGACCAACCCCAAAGTGGCGCTGTTCTTTTTGGCGTTTTTGCCCCAATTCGCCGATCCGTCGCGGGGCGCCGTTGCGCTGCAGATGCTGCAGCTTGGCGCGCTGTTCATGGTGGCGACGCTGCTGACCTTTGGGTCGTTTGCCGTCTTTGCGGGCTGGATCGGTGCGGCGCTGCGGCGCTCGGCACGGGCGCAACGGTGGCTCAACCGCGCTGCGGCGGTGGTTTTTGCGGGGCTGGCAGCCCGGCTGGCCCTGACGACGCGCTAGGCCAACGCACGCGCCGGTGAGACCAGCACGTCGCAGCGCGACTCCGCCAACACGTGCGCGGTCACGCTGCCCAGCAGCAGCTCTTCGGCGGCGCTTTGCCCGTGCTTGCCAATGACGACGAGGTCGCATTCAAGGCGCTGCACGGCGTGCACGATGCCGGGTGCCGCGTCGCCTTCGTGCAGCAGCGTGGCATAGCGCGTACTCGACCAGCCCTGCTGCCGCGCCAGCGCATGCAAATGGGTCACCGCCTGCTGACGTGCTTTTTCGCGGTACAGGGCAATGGTGTCGTCGTCCACGCCGGCAAAGCGCAGTTTTTCCTCGAACGGCACGGTGTAGGCATGCAGCAGCTCCACCACCGCATGGGGGGCAATGGCATCGACCAGCGCCAGGGCCGGCGCCGACCAGGGCGAAAAGTCCACCGGCACCAGCACGCGGCGATACCCCTGCGTCGCGGGCTGACGCACCACCAGCAGCGGGTTCATCGCCTTGCGCGCCAGGCGTTCGGCCGTGGTGCCCAACAGCACGTGACGCAGCGTGCTGCGGCCGTGGGCGCCCACCACCACCCAGCGCGGCGCGCAGCGTTGCGCCACCTCCACGCTGGTCTGCACCGGATGCCCCTGCACCAGCAGGGGATGGATAAGCCCCTCCAGCGCCGCCTGCAGCCCGTGCACTTCGGCTTGCAGCAACGCCTGGGCGTCGGCGACGATACGCTGCGACGCGCGCTCGACCCCCAGCCATGCCTGCAAGGCCGCCACCCAGTCGGTGGGCAGCACGTGCAGCAACACCAGCGGCAACCCGTGCTCACGCGCCAGGCGGGCGGCGCGCTGCTGCGCCAGGCGCGCGGCGTCGGAAAAATCGGTGGCCACCAGCACCCCGCCGGTGGGCAGCTGCGCGGGAATGGTGGCCAGGTCAACATGGCTCATGGACGAGCTCCTGTAACGGCAGGCGCCGCCGCCAGCACACCCACCAGGTGCTCGGCGGCGTGCAAAGCGGCATCGCGAAACGGCAGATAGATATGCTGCACATCGAGCTGCTGCAGCTCTTGCAGCGCGGCTTCGTCGCGCGCGGTAACGGCAATGGCGCCGGTGTAGCCCGCGCTGCGCAGGCCGTGCACCACGGCACGGATCGACGACGCCAAGGGCAGTGTCACCACCACCCAGCGGGTCGCCTGCAAGGGCAGCGACTCCAGGAAGTCTGGGTTTTCGCCGTCCCCGTAATGCACGGGCAAACGTTCGCGCTTGAGGTCGCGCACGGCTTCCGGGTCGTGGTCGATGCCCGCCACCGTCACCCCCTGGCGGCACAGCTCGCGCAGCAACCGGCTGCCATAGCGCCCCAGGCCAAAGACCAGCACCGCGGCCTCGTCGCTGCGCGGCGGGTGGCGGTCCACCGCCAGCTCCCGGTACGGGCGCCGCCGCTCAAAGATGCCCAGCCACGGCGCCAGCCGCTCGTACAGCGGTTGCGAATACAGAATCATGTACGTGGACAGCGTAATCGTGATCAGCCCCACCAGCGTCGTCAGGCCCAGCGCCCGCACGTCCACGTGCCCCAGGGTAATGCCCATGGCCACGAACACGATCGAGAACTCGCTGATTTGCGCCACCGTCAGGCCTGCCAGGAAGCCGGTGCGCTTGCGATACCCCATGTAGCCCATGATCGCCATCACGATGAGCGGGTTGCCGATGAGCACGAACACCGCCAACACCAGCGCCGGCCACAACTCGTGCCCCAGGGTGGACAGATCCAACTCGGCCCCCAGGTGGATGAAGAAAAACAGCAGCAAAAAGTCCCGCACCCCGCCCAGACGGGCGTTGATCGCCTCACGAAAGTGCGTGGAGGCCAGCGTAAAGCCCGCCACGAACGCACCGGCCTCCATCGAAAACCCGGCCCACGCCCCCAGGGCCGCCAGCCCCACGCCCCAGGCCAGCGCAAAGACCAGCAGCAGTTCTTGCGAGCGGGCCATGACCGCGACCACGCGCGGCAGGACCCAACGCATCAGCACCGCGATCAGCAGCACCGCCAACACGATGCGCCCCACCAGCGACGCCGCCACGGCCCAGCCGCTGCCGGCCACGCCGGACTCGGGCGTGCGCAGCGCGCTCATGGCCATCATGGCCAGCACCACCGCCAGGTCCTGCACGATCAAAAACCCGACGGCGATACGGCCGTGCAGCGAGTCCAGCTCGCGCTTGTCGGTCAACAGCTTGACGATGATGATGGTGCTGGAAAACGTCAAGGCCACCGCCACGTACAGCGCGGTCATCACATCCTTGCCCAGCGCCAGGATCAGGACGAAGCCACCCGCAATCGTGAAGCCAAGCTGCCCCAAGCCGGTGGCCAGCGCCACGGGACCGATGTGGCGCACGTGGTGCCAATCGAGCTTGAGGCCGACGATGAACAGCAGCACCGTCACGCCAATTTGTGCCAACAGCGCCACCTGATCATGGGCCTTGACCCAGCCCAAACCGGCGGGCCCGAGCGCGATGCCCACCACGATATAGGCAATGAGCACCGGCTGGCGCAAGCGCACGAACACGGCGCCCGCGGCAGCGGCCACCAGCAGCAGGATGGCAAATTCGGCAAACGGTGTCATGGCCATGCTGGCCAGTGTGTCACGCGGCGCCAAACGTTCCCGCGTATGCTTGATCTGCATCAACAGGCGAGCGCGCCAGCCACCGCCTCGCCCACGGCCAGTGCACTGGTCAAGCCCGGCGACTCGAACCCCAGCAGGTGCACCAAGCCGGCCCACCCGTGTTCGGCAGGCCCCTCCAGGCGAAAGTCCGGCGCCGGCTCGCCCGGTCCATGGATTTTGGGCCGCACCCCGCTGTAGGCTGGCTGCAGGGCGCCGTCGGGCAGCCCGGGCCAGTAGCGGCGGATGGCGCCGTAAAACACCGCAGCGCGCCGCGCATCCACCGCGTAGTCCAGCTGCTGCGGCGAATCGGCATCCAGCCACTCCAGATCGGGCCCAAAGCGTGCCTGCCCGCCCAGGTCCAGCGTCAGGTGCACGCCCAGCCAGGCGTCCTGCGGCGCCGGATACACCAAGCAGCCAAACGGCGCGCGCCCGGCCAGCGCAAAGTAGCTGCCCTTGGCGTAGCGGGGCTGTGGCCAGTGCCGCGGATCGGGGCCGGCGATCGCACGCGCCACGTGGCACGCCCACAGGCCCGCGGCGTTGACCAGCACATCGGCCTGCAAGGCAAACGCCTCGCCGCGGTCGGTGCGGCCGCGCACGCACCAGCCGCCCTGCGCCTGCGCCCCCAGCGGTTCGGCGGATTCGAACACCGAGCCCAGCGCCACGCTGCCGCCGGCCGCTTCCAGATCGCCCAGCAACGCCTGCATCAAGCCGTGGCTGTCCACGATGCCGGTGCTCGGCGACCACAGCGCCGCGTGGCAGCGCAACGCCGGCTCGCGCGCCTGCGCCTGCGCGCCGGTGAGCATCTGCACCGGCACGCCGTTGGCCTGTGCACGGGCGGCCAGCGACGCCAGCGCCGCCATCGGGTCGGGCTCGGTGGCCACGACCAGCTTGCCACAGCGCCGGTGTCCTATGCCGCGCTCGGCCGCGTAGGCGTAGAGCAGCTCCTTGCCGCGCACACACAGGCGCGCCTTGTGCGAGCCCGGCGTGTAATAAAGACCGGCGTGGATCACTTCGCTGTTGCGCGCGCTCACCCCCGTGCCCACGGTGCGCTCGCGCTCCAGCACCACCACCTCGCGCCCGGCCTGGGCCAGCGCACGCGCCACCGCCAGGCCGATCACGCCCGCCCCGACGACCAGCGCCCCAACCCGCTCCATCTCCGCCGCACTAGCGCCGCAGCGCCCACGCCCCCATCAGCAGCGCCACCGCCAGCGCCACGAAGTTCAAGAACGACCAGTTGGCGATCGTGAGGCCCAGAAACGTCCAGTCGATCGCGGTGCAGTCGCCACTGCCGCGAAAAATCATGGGGATGGCGCGGCGCAGCGGAAAGGACTCGATCATCCCGTAAAAATCGCGCCCGCAGGCCTGGATCTCGGGCGGGAACCACTGCAGCCACGATTGGCGCGCCGCCACGAAGGCGCCCGATGCGGCCACCGCCGCCGTCCCCACGAGCAGCGCGCGCGTTGCTGCGCGCGGCAAGGCCGCGGCCAACCCCGCCAGCAACACCACCCCCAGCAAAGCGTAGCGCTGCACGATGCACATCGGGCATGGCTCCAACCCCACCCCGTGCTGCAGGTACAACCCAAAGCCCAGCAGCCCCAGGCCCCACAGGGCGACCGCCGCGGGCAGCGCGCGCGGGTGCTGCTGCAGCCAGCGCCGCAGGGGCGCGACGGCGGTGTGGTCAGTTGGCATCGGCAAAAGCGCGTTCGATCACAAACTGCCCCGGCGTGCTGGTGTTGCCCTCCATAAAGCCCAGGCGCTCGCACATCGCCTTGAGGTCGCGCAGCATCGCCGGGCTGCCGCAAATCATGACGCGATCGGTCTCTGGGTTCAACGGGGGCAACCCCAACTCGCGCGCCATTTGGCCGCTTTCGACCAGCTGCGGGATGCGCCCCTGGCGCTCGAACGGCTCGCGCGTGACCGTGGGGTAGTAGCGCAACTGCGCGCGCACCATCTCGCCCAGGAACTCATGCTGGGGCAGCTCGTGCGTGATGTAGTCGCGATAGGCCAGCTCGGCCACCTGGCGCACGCCATGCACCAGCACCACCTGCTCGAACCGCTCGTACGTCGCCGGGTCGCGGATGATGCTCATGAACGGTGCCAGCCCCGTGCCCGTGCCGAACAGGTACAGGTGCTTGCCGGGCAACAGGTAGTCCACGACCAGCGTGCCGGTGGGCTTGTGCCCCACGATGACGGTGTCCCCCGGCTGAATGTGCTGCAAGCGGCTGGTCAGCGGGCCATCGGGCACCTTGATGCTGAGGAACTCCAGGTGCTCCTCGTAGTTGGCCGACACGATGCTGTAGGCGCGCAGCAGCGGCTTGCCGTTTTCCAGCCGCAGCCCGATCATGGTGAACTGGCCGTTGAGAAAACGCAGACCCGGGTTGCGTGTGGTGGTGAAGGAAAACAGCCGATCGGTCCAGTGGTGAACCGTCAGGACGCGCTCTTCGTCAAATGCACTCATGATCAGGTGTTGGAAAATCGGGACACAGCAGGGTAGCGCCCTGGCGGGCACCGCGGCTTGACCTGCCGCAAACCCTGGCCACCCAGGGGATGATCGGGTCGGTTACAGTCCGTGGCCGCGCCGGGTGGCGACCCGGACATGGGACAAACGCCAATGCTATCAAAGCGCTTATGCCATCGTGGGTGACCGCTTATCACCACAGGGCATGAAGCGCGCCTTCCACACAGGAGAACCCCACCATGGCACGCACCGTCCGCTGCATCAAACTCGGCGTCGAGGCCGAGGGCCTTGACTTCCCGCCCTACCCCGGCGAACTGGGCAAGCGCATCTACGAAAACGTCAGCAAACAGGCGTGGCAGGACTGGCTGCGCCACCAGACCATGCTGGTCAATGAAAACCGGCTCAACCTGGCCGATGCCCGTGCGCGCCAGTACCTGGCGCGGCAGATGGAAAAGCACTTCTTCGGCGAAGGCGCCGACGTCGCCGCCGGCTACGTGCCCCCAACCCAGGGGTGACATGGCCGACGCCGTGGTCGAGTGGCTGCCCGATGGCACGCCACACAGCCCCCGCTTTGGCGACATCTTTCGCAGCCGCGGCGCCGACGGGCAAGGCGGGCTGGCACAGGCGCGCCACGTCTTTTTGCGCGGCTGCGGCCTGCTGCCCACCGCGTCGGCTCCGCCTGCGTGGGCCGATCAGACACGCTGGCACATCCTGGAAAACGGCTTTGGCCTGGGCCTGAATTTTTTGGCCACCTGGCACGCCTGGCGCCACGACCCCCACGCCCCCACCGAGCTGTTTTACACCGCCACCGAGGCCTACCCCGCCCACGCCGACGATGTGCGCCGCAGCGCAGCGCCCTTTGCCGAGCTGCAGCCCCTGGCACACGCCCTGGCCGAGCGCTGGACCGGATTGCTGCCTGGCGTGTACCGCTGGACCTGGCGCGACGACGCGCCCGGCGGCCCGCCGCGGCACCTGCGGCTGACGCTGTGCATCGGCGACGCCGCGCGCTGGCTGCCCACGCTCGATGTGGCGGTCGACAGCGTGTTTCTGGATGGCTTTGACCCGGCGCGCAACCCCGCCATGTGGTCGCCGGAGGTGCTGCGCGCCGTGGCACGCCTGTGCCGACGCGGGTCCCGTCTGGCCACCTGGACCGTGGCGCGCACGGTGCGCGATGGCCTGGCCGAGGTGGGCTTTCAGGTCGAAAAAGCCCCTGGTCTGCCCCCCAAACGCCACTGCCTGCGTGCGGTCTACGATCCGGCCTGGACGCCCCGGACCACGCTGCGCACAGGTGCGCCAACCCCAACCCGGCCGGCGCCGGCGCGCGCGGTCGTCATCGGCGCGGGGCTGGCCGGTTCGGCGGCTGCATGGAGCCTGGCCACGCGTGGCTGGCACGTCACGGTGCTGGAGGCGGGCGCCGCGCCCGCTGCCGGTGCCTCGGGCCTGCCGGTGGGGCTGGTGGCCCCGCACGTATCCCCGGATGACGCGCCACTTTCCCGGCTGAGCCGCGCAGGGCTGGCATGCACGCTGGAGCGTGCCCGTGCCCTGCTGCAACCGGGGCGGGACTGGGCGCCCAGCGGGGTGCTCGAACACCGCGTGGAAGGCAAGAAGCGCGCGTTGCCGCACAGCGCCGACTGGCAGACCCACGGCGCGGCCTGGAGCGCCATCGCCGAACCCAGCCGCCTTGCCGCCGCCGGCTTGCCCCCCGACGCGCCGGCGCTGTGGCACGCCTGCGCGGGCTGGCTGCGGCCGCAGCGCCTGGTCTGCGCACAATTGGACCACCCGCACATCGACCTTGTGAGCGGTGTTGCGCTGGCGCGGCTGGCGCGTTCAGCGGACGGTACGGGCTGGGCCGCCTACGACACCGACGGCCGTCTGCTGGCCCTGGCCCCGGTCGTGGTGGTGTGTGCGGGGTTCGATACCCTGGCGCTGCTGCGCACCGCAGGCCATGCAGACCTGCCGCTGCACGCGTTGCGCGGCCAAGTGGCCTGGGGTCCCGTGGCCGCGCTGCCGCCGCCGGTGCGCGCGACATTGCCGCCGTTTCCCGTCAACGGCCACGGCTCGCTCATCGCAGGCGTGCCCGGCCCGGACGGTGCCAGGCACTGGTGCATGGGGTCCACCTTCGTGCGCGGCAGCACCGACCTCCGCGTGCAGACCGCCGACCATGCCGCCAACCTCGACAAGCTGCGCCGGCTGCTGCCCCATGCCGCCGCTGCCCTGGCCCCGTGCTGGCCACAAGCGCAGGCGTGGGCCGGCGTGCGCGCCACCCTGCCCGACCGGTTGCCCGCCGTGGGCGCGCTGGACCCCCAGCGGCTGCCCGGCCTGTGCGTGATCACGGGGCTGGGCGCGCGCGGGCTGACCCTGTCGGCCCTGTGCGGCGAGGTGCTGGCTGCCGAGCTGCTTGGCGAGCCCTGGCCGCTGGAATCCGCACTTGCCCAACGGTTGCAGGCGCGGCGTTTTGCCGAGCGGCCGACCACCGCCACACAGCCAACCTGAGCGGCGCTGCCCGCTCTCCCCCCGGAGGACGCCCCGTCAGTCGCCGTAGCGCACCATCACGTACTGCCCCGGCGCCGGCCCCAGGTCGGGGTCGGCGCGCGGGGTGCGCGCCGGCACCTCGCCGCTGGAGTGCTGGCGCAACCACTCGGCCCACGACGGCCACCAGCTCCCGTCGCGGCGTGGCGCGGCGGCCAGCCATTCATCCGGGCAGCGCCACGGCTGCTCGGGCGGCGTGGTCAGCAGGTGGTGGTAGCGCCCCGGATGGCCGGGCTCCGACACGATCCCGGCATTGTGCCCGCCGTTGGTCAGCGCAAACGTCACCTCGGCCGACACCAGGTGGTGGATCTTGTAGACCGAGCGCCACGGCGCCACGTGGTCTTTGACCGTGCCCACGGCAAACACCGGCACGCGGATGTCGCGCAGGGCGATCGGCTGCGCTTCGAACAGAAAGCGCCCTTCGGCCAAATCGTTGTTCAGGTAGCAGCGGCGCAGATACTGGCTGTGCATCACGGCCGGCAAGCGCGTCACGTCGGCGTTCCACGCCATCAGGTCATTGCCAATCTCGTCCTCACCCAGGAGCCAGCGCCGCGTCTGGCTCGACCAGACCAACTCGCGCGAGTGCAAAAACTGAAACGACCCCGCCATCTGCTGCCCGGTCAGGTAGCCGCGCGCGGCCATCATGTCCTCCAGCAAGCGCACCTGGGCCTCGTCGATCAGAATGCCAAGCTCGCCCGGTTCCTTGAAGTCCGTCTCGGCCGCCAGCAGCGTCAGGCTCGCCAGCACGCCCGCGTCCGCGGCGCCTTGCGATCGCTGGCAACCCAGCCGCGCATCCCCGCCGCTGAGCGCGGCCGCGGCAATGGCGGCAAACGTGCCGCCCAGGCAGTAGCCCATCAGGTGCACCGGCGCGTCGGTGGCGCAGCGCACGTGGTCCAACGCGGCCAGCACGCCATCGCGCACGTAGTCGTCCATGCCCAGCAGGGCATCGCTCTCGTCGGGGTTTTTCCACGACACGATGTAGACCGTATGCCCCTGTCCGACCAACCAACGCACCAGCGAGTTGTGCGGCGACAGGTCCAGGATGTAGTACTTCATGATGCACGAGGGGATGATGAGCACCGCCTCGCGCGCCACCGTGGTCGTGGTCGGCGCGTACTGGATCAACTCGATCAGCGCATTGCGCAACACCACCTGCCCCGGTGTGGTCGCCAGGCCGCGGCCCGGCACCAGCTGCGGGTCGAAGCGCCGCGGCGGCTCCCCCCAACCCAGCCGCCACTGCACATCCTCCAGGGCCTGGCCCCACCCTTTCCAGAGCGACTGGCCGCCGGTCTCGACGGCGCGCTGCAGCGCCTGCGGGTTGCTCCACAGCGCATTGCTGGGCGCCCACAGATCCAGCATTTGGCGCCCGTAAAAACGCATCTGCTCGCGGCTGTGCGGGCGCATGCCCCGCAGCGCGGCGGCCTGCTGCCACCAGCGCTCCACCGCCTTGCCCGCCGTGGCGTACGAGCGCCACGGCCACTGCTGCCAGGCGGGGTGGGCATAGCGCACGTCTTCGCGCAGCGCCTGCTCCAACGGCGCATCCGCTTGCACCGGCGCCGACGCGTCCGCCTGCGCGCCTGCGCCTGCGGGCAGCCCGCCCCACGCCATGCCGCGCGTCATGGCCTGCACGGTATCGAGCCACCAGGTCTGCCCCTCCTGCAGCGCCTGGCGCGCTAGGCGCCACTGCGACCCCGGCGAGCTCCACAGGTGCAGCGCCCAATCCGTGGCCGCCAGCACCAGCGAAATCGGCGACACCCCGCTCCACCACTGTGCCAACAGCACCGAGGCCTGGCGGTCCAGCGCTTCGGCGGCGTCGTCCTGCCGACGGTGCGGCTCATGGGACCGCGCGGCAGCGTTGGCGCCCGCCTGTGGTGGGGTCGAGGAACGGGTCGAAGCGGTCATGGCAGGTTCCAATGGGCGGGAGGCGGGTAGCCAGCTGGGGACTGGGGGACTGGCGCTTGACGGGATGGTGATCCCGGGTTACCAGCACATGGGATCAGCATAGTCCAGCAATGGCAACAGGGTGATGACGCACATCAAGGATCGTCCAACCCCCAGCGCCTACAATCACGGCCATCACGATACGCGCCCTGCGCTGCGGCGGGCCCCGGAGGCCCGGAAAGACTTTGCGCCATGACACACGTTGTTACCGAAGCCTGCATCGCCTGCAAATACACCGATTGCGTGGACGTCTGCCCCGTGGACTGTTTTCGGGAGGGGCCCAATTTTCTGGCCATCGACCCGGATGAGTGCATCGACTGCGCGGTTTGCATCCCAGAGTGCCCGGTCGGTGCCATTTATGCCGAAGAAGACGTGCCACGTGACCAGCAGCACATGATCGCGCTCAATGCCGAGCTGGCCAAGTTGCCGACGTGGAAGACCATCACCAAGCGCAAGGCCCCGCTGCCCGAGGCCGAGCAGTACAAGGATGTGACGGGCAAGCTGCACCTGCTCAAGCGCTGAGCGGCGTGCCTGCCCGCGCCCAGCCCATCCCCGCGCGGCCATGAACACCGACCGTCTGATCCGCACCGACGTCGTCGTGATCGGCGCTGGACCGGTCGGGTTGTACCAAGCGTTCCAGCTGGGCCTGCAGGAACTCGCCGTCCACGTGGTGGACGGCCTGGCGCACGCCGGTGGGCAGTGCGCGGAGCTCTATCCCCACAAACCGATTTACGACCTGCCGGGTATCCCCGTGTGCAGCGGCGAGGAGCTCACCCACCGGCTGCTGCGCCAGCTCGAACCCTTGCGCGTGCCGCTGCATTTGGGCCAGATCGTCACCACCCTGCGGCGGCTTGCGGCCGAAGATGGCATGTCAGCGTCACCCCGGTTTCGGCTGGAAACCGACGGCGGCCTGGCGTTTGCGTGCGACGCCATCGTGATTGCGGCGGGCGTTGGCGCCTTTTTGCCGCGCAAGGTGCCTGTCCCCGGCCTGGAGGCATGGGAAGGCCGTCAGGTGCACTACCACGACGTCCCGCCCGAGACCTGGGTCGGCCAGCGCATCGTCGTCATGGGGGGCACCGAGGCCGCCGCCCGCCTGGCCTTGCGTCTGGCCGACCACGGCAGCAGCGACGTCACACTGCTGCACCGCAGTGACCGTTTTGCCCTCGACGAGGCGCTCGACGCGGAACTGCAATCGGCCATCGGCGCCGGCTGGATACGCCTGTGCCTGGGCCAGCCGGTACAGGCCCTTGCCAGCGACGATGGCCGGCTGGAGGCGCTGGAGATCGCCACCGCCGACGATCGGCGGCTGTCGCTGCCGCTGGACCTGTTGATGCCGCGCCTGGGCCTCAACCCGCGCCTGGGCCCCATTGCCGCGTGGGGCTTGGCGCTGGAACGCAAGCACCTGGTGGTGGACACCGAAGGCTTTCGCACCTCCGAGCCGGGCATACACGCGGTGGGCGATGTCAACACCTACCCGGGCAAACGCAAACTCATCGTGTGCGGGTTCCACGAGGCGACGCTGGCGGCCTTCGCCATCGCGCAATGGCTGCGCCCGCACGAGCGCGTGGTGCTGGAGTACACCACCACCAGCACACGGCTGCAGCGGCTGCTGGGCGTGGATCAGTCCGAAGCGGGCAACAAGCGCATCGGCACCGGCGCGTAACCGTGGTTGAGCGGGCCGCTGCCGTGGCCCGTGCGCACGTGCACGCCCGCGGCGATCGCCCCACGCACCCAGCCATGCGCGGATTGCACGGCTTCCTCCAACGTCTGGCCCAGCGCCAAAAACGACGCAATGGCCGACGAGAGGGTGCAGCCCGTCCCGTGGACGTTATCGCTGGCGATGCGCTCGCCACGCAGGCGCGTCCAGTAGGCCGGTGGCTCGCCGCGTATGGCCAGCAGGTCGGTCACCATCTCGCCGGGCAAATGCCCGCCCTTGACCAGCACCGCCGCTGCCCCGCGCTGCAACAAGTCGGCCGCGGCCGCCTCCAACTCGTCGGCGCTTGCCAGCGCGCGACCCAGCAACAGGGCCGCCTCGTCCAGGTTGGGGGTGACCAGCGTTGCGCGGGGAAACAACTGCGCCACCAGGCGCTCGATCGTCTCTTGCTCGATCAAGGTGTCGCCGCTGGTGGCCACCATCACGGGGTCCAACACCACATTCGGCAACCGGTAAGTGTCGATGGCCCAGGCTACGGCATCGACGATATCGGGCGCGTGCAGCATGCCGATCTTGACCGCGTCCACGCCGATGTCCTCGACCACGGCGGCGATTTGCTCTTTCAAAAACCCTGCCGGTACCGGCTGGATGGCGCGCACCCCTTGGGTATTTTGCGCCGTCAGCGCGGTGATGGCCGTCATGCCGTAGCAGCCCAGGGCGGCCATGGTTTTGAGGTCGGCCTGGATACCGGCGCCGCCGCCGGAATCACTACCGGCGATTGTGAGCACGCGCGCGTAGCGCCACGCGGTCGGGTGAGCGAGATCGTTCAGGTGCGACATGCGTGACATTATCCGCCGCCACTGCATGTCTGTGACGCGGCGCGCGCGTGCACGGGTTTTCCCTGGGGTACCATCCCACCCATGACGACACGAGAACCCGTGCTGATTTTGGGGGCGGGCCTGATGGGCCGGTTGCTGGGTGTCACGCTGGCGCAGTCGGGCTACCCGGTGCAGCTCGTGGACGCCGCCGCCGACGCCCAGCAGGCGGGGGGTGCGGCGCGCATCGCGGCGGCCATGTTGGCGCCGCTGGCGGAATCGGCCGTGACCGAACCCAACGTCGTGGCCATGGGACGCTACGCCCTGCCACGCTGGCGCGCCCTGTGCGCGGGGCTGGCCCAGCCGGTGTACTTTCAGCAAAACGGCACGCTGATCGTGTGGCACCGCCAAGACGCGCGCGAGGCCGTGCGCTTCGAGGCGCTGCTGCGCCGCACCACGGCGCACATCCCCGAACTGCCCGCACCGCAGGCACTGGACGCAACCGCCCTGGCCGAAGTCGAGCCCGCCGTCGCCGGCCGCTTTGCGCAGGGCCTGTATCTGCCGGACGAAGGCCAACTCGACAACCGCCAATTGCTCGACGCCCTGCTGGCCACGCTGCATGGCCTGGGTGCCGCGGTGCGCTGGGGCTGCGCCATGACGCTGGCGCAGGCGCTGTCCTGGCAGCGGGAGCACCCGCACGGCTGGGTGCTGGACTGTCGCGGCCTGGGGGCACGTGCCGACTGGACGGCCCATGCGGCGCACGCCCCTCACCCCGGCACAGCAAGGGCACGCGGGCCGCTGCGCGGCGTGCGCGGCGAAGTGGTGCGGCTGCACGCGCCCGATGTCACGCTGCGGCGACCCACGCGGCTGTTGCATCCGCGCTACCCCATCTACATCGCCCCCAAGCCGGACCACCTGTTCGTCATCGGCGCGACCGAAATCGAGTCCGACGACCTCTCCCCGGCCAGCGTGCGCTCCACGCTGGAGCTGCTCAGCGCCGCCTACGCCGTCCACCCCGGCTTTGCCGAGGCGCGCGTGCTGGAGCTGTGCAGCCAATGCCGTCCCACGCTACCGGACAATTTGCCGGCCGTCGTCGAGCCCGCGCCCAGGGTGCTGCAAATCAACGGGCTGTACCGGCACGGCTTCATGATCTCGCCTGCCCTGCACGACGCCGTCATCGAGTACATGAACACACAACAAACCACCTTGGCCGACCGCCTGGGCCTGGCTTTTGTGCGCCACGACACCCGCGACCCCGCCCCGTGCACAGCATGAACATTTTCATCAACGCCCAGCCGGTGCAACTGCCCGACGGCGCCTGCGTGGCCGATGCCGTCGCACATGCCAGCGCCCAACACCCGCCGGGCGTTCCCGTGGCCGTGGCCGTCAACCTGCAATTCGTGCCGCGCGCACAATACGCCCATACCCCGCTGCACGAGGGCGATCGCGTCGAAATCATCGCCCCCATCACCGGCGGCTGACCGCACCATGACCGCTACCACGCCCACCCCAGTCGCCACCGCCGACCCGCTGATCCTCTACGGCGAGGCCTTTGGCAGCCGCCTGATGCTGGGTACCGCTCGCTACCCCTCGCCCGCGGTGCTCGAACAGGCGGTCCACCGCGCCCGCCCTTGCATGTTGACCGCCTCGCTGCGGCGCCAGGGCGCGCTGGGCGCCGATGCCTCGCAGGGCTTTTGGGCGCTGCTGCAACGGCTGGCGGTGCCGGTGCTGCCCAACACCGCCGGCTGCCACAGCGTGCAAGAGGCGGTCACCACCGCCGAGATGGCGCGCGAGGTGTTTGGCACCGACTGGATCAAGCTCGAGCTCATCGGCGACGACTACACCCTGCAGCCCGACACGCTGCAACTCCCCGTGGCGGCCGACCTGCTCATCAAGCGCGGGTTCAAAGTCCTGCCCTACTGCACCGACGACCTGGTGCTGTGCCAGCGCCTGCTCGACGTGGGCTGCCAAGCCGTCATGCCGTGGGCGGCCCCCATCGGCACGGGGTTGGGCCCGGTCAACCCGCACGCGCTGCGCACGTTGCGCGAGCGGCTGCCCGAGACACCGCTGATCGTGGATGCGGGCCTGGGATTGCCCTCGCACGCCTGCCAGGTGCTGGAATGGGGGTTGGATGCCGTGCTGCTCAACACCGCGGTCGCCCTGGCGCAAGACCCGGTGGCCATGGCGGGTGCCTTCGCCGATGCCGTGGCCGCAGGGCGCGCCGCCTACCGGGCCGGCGCCATTGCACCCCAAACCACCGCACAGCCCAGCACACCGGTGCTGGGCACGCCCTTTTGGCACCAAGCCTGAACACCCATATGCCATCCCTGCCGCCGCTGCGCGTTCCAGAAGCCGCCGTCGACGCCCTGGTGGCCGCCCACACCGACCTGCGCATCGAGCGCGATGCGGACCCTAATGCGCAACCCGCCGACGGTTCGGTTTATGCCGTGGCGTATGCAGCCGCGCGCCGGTTGGGCTTCGTCGCCGCCGATGCCGCCGTGGTCGCCTCGGCATGGGTGCGGCGCGCCGCGCGTGTTGGCTTCGACCCCCGCGATTGGCCGGATGACGCCACCGGCGACTTTGGCCTGACACGCCACCCGCAACCCTTTGCCCCCTGCCCCAGCGCGTTGGGCCTCTACGCCGTGCTGCCCAGCGCCGACTGGGTGGCGCGCATGGCCGCGGCGGGTGTGCCCACGTTGCAGCTGCGCTTCAAACACGACGATCCCGCGCGCATCCACGCCGAGGTCAGCGCCGCCGTGCGCGCGGTGCAGGGCACGTCCGCGCGGCTGTTCATCAACGACCACTGGCGTGCCGCCCTCGATGCGGGGGCCTACGGCGTACACCTGGGACAGGAGGACCTGTCCACCCTGACGCCGGAGGACATCCACACCCTGCGCACCAGCGGCCTGCGGCTGGGCATCAGCACGCACGGCTACGCCGAAATGGTGCGCGCCTGGCAACTGGGCCCCAGCTACCTGGCCTTGGGCGCGATCTACCCCACCACGCTCAAAGCCATGCCCACCGCGCCGCAAGGGCCGGGTCGCCTGCGCATGTACGCCCGCTTGGCGCACGGGTTGCCCACCGTCGCCATCGGCGGCATCGGGCTGGAGCAGCTGCCCGAGGTGGCCAGCAGCGGCGTGGGAGCGTTCGCCGTGGTGCGCGCCATCATCGGCGCCGGAGACCCGCAAGCGGCAGCGCGCGAGCTGATGACCGCATGGGCACGGCTGCGCCCCCAAGGCCAGACGCCGCCCAACGATCCGCTATAATAGAGGTCTGTTCCCCGATAGCTCAGTCGGTAGAGCGCCGGACTGTTAATCCGTAGGTCCCTGGTTCGAGCCCAGGTCGGGGAGCCACATCCATCAAGCACTGAAGCCCACCTTGGTGGGCTTTTTTGCTTTCCGGGCCATTTTTGGCTGCAGCAAGACCTCGGAGAGGCTGGCCCGCTGGGCCGGCTGCAGCCATTGCAAGTCGGTGAGCGTGCGGGCGCGATCGGGCAGGGGCGCCGCACGCGATCTCGGCCGGTGGCCTCGAGGCGCCAAGGCTGCGGCGGTTGTAGAGGGTCTGCACGGATGGATCAGTCCGCATGCCAGTTGACAAGCTGCAAGCCCGGCACACGCGAGAATTCGCTGACGTTGCGCGTGACCAGGGTGGCCTGATGCCTGACAGCGGTGGCCGCGATCAGCGTGTCGTGCGGACCGATGGGGGCTCCAGAGGCCTCGAGCGTGGCTCGTATGCGCGCGGCACAGGCGGCGCATTCGCTGTCAAACGGCAGAATCTGCACAGGGCGCAGAAACTGGCTCAACGCCTGCCGCCGCGGCTCGGCCGCGGCGGCAGGGAGCCTGAGCAGGCCATAGTGCAGTTCGTACTCGACGATGGACGGAATGGCCACATCACCCGGCCGTAGCGCCAGAAGGCCCGACACGACGCGCGGGTCACCCCGGAAGTAGTCGCTGACGGTGTTGGTGTCGAGGACCACCATGGCTCAAAAGCCCTCGCGGGGAACATCCGCCGCAGCCGCCTCCGGGGGCTGCAGTCGCAGTGGGAAGTCTGGAAACCGCCCGGCCAACGCCCGGCACTGCGGGCTGTCGCATCCCGGACGATCTGGTAGCACCCTCGCGCCAGCACTACCTGCTCGCGCGCAGCGATCCGCGCGGGTGCTCCGATGGGCTGAAGATCAAGTGCGAATCGGGGCAGAGCGTGACAACCACGTTCGCCAAGGACTGCTGCAAGCGCGACGACGTCGCGCGCATGGCTCTGTGCGACGCGGCCACGGTGCTGGCGCAGTTGCCAGCCGCCTTCGAGCACTTCAACGAGGCGCATCCGCACTCGTCCTCGAACATGCGTTCACCCAGAGAGTTCTGGTGGCATCAGGCCGCTCAGGCGCGCCCGTCACCCGTGGTGGGCGCGGCGTTACGTTGCGACTGGAGCGGGTGCGGGGGCTCTGGGGCCAGCATCACCTGATGCCTGCGCTAGAATATGACCAGAATGGTTAGTTTTGGAGGCCGCTATGCGCACTTGGCAGATTCAAGAAGCCAAAGCCCATTTGTCCGAACTGGTGCGGGAGACGGAAAGCGCCGGCCCACAGGAGATCACGTGGCATGGAAGGGTCGTGGCAGTCGTGCTGTCCAAGGCCGAATACGAACGGCTGACCGGTACCGGACAATCGCTGGTTGAATTCATGCGCCGTTCCCCGTTGTTTGGCAGCGATGACATCGATCTCACGCGCGATGCCAGCCCCACCCGTGAGGTGTCGCTTTGAGCTACCTGATCGACACCAATGTGCTGTCAGAACTGCGCAAACGTGAGCCGCACGCCAAGGTCGCGCAGTGGTTTGCCAAGCGCCCGGCCAGTACCCTGTACCTGAGCGTGCTGACGCTCGGTGAGCTACGCAAAGGCATCGACGCACTGCCAGAAACGGCCCGTAAACTGGCGCTGCTTGATTGGCTGGAAGCCGAGTTGCCGAGGTTTTTCGCGGGCCGGATTCTTGCGGTTGATGCCAAGGTTGCTGATCGATGGGGCCGCTTGGTGGCGCAGGCTGGCCGACCCTTGCCTGCCATCGACAGTCTGCTGGCCGCCACGGCTTTGACCCATGGACTGACGCTGATCACGCGCAACCTCAAGGATTTTCAGCACCCGGATTTGGTGGTGTTTGATCCCTGGTCAGAGTAAATGACGCATCCCGGACGATCATACAGCACCCTCGCGCCATGGTTACTTGCTCGCGCGCAGCGTTCTGGCTGAATTTTTGGGCCCGCGCCGCAGCAGCAAGGCTGTCTGGTACCGGGAGTCCTACGCATGATCGCACGACTGCACATCCCGGTACGGCGCAAACCACCCCAGCCCCGCCGAGGTGCCTTGGCGCGGGCGGTATTCGCATCCGATGTCGCCTTGATAGCCCAGCGCGTCGATTTGCGCAAACAGCCAGGGGTAGTTCACCTCGCCGCTGTCGGGTTCGTGCCGATGCGGCACGCCGCCGATTTGCAGATGCCCCACCCCGCCGATGTGGCGCTGCAGGCGTGTCCACAGGTCGCCTTCCATGATCTGGCAGTGGTACAGGTCCATTTGCACCTTCAGGTTGGGGTGACCGACCTCGGCGACGATGTCGTGCGCCTGCTGCTGAAAATGCAGGAAGTAGCCGGGCATGTCGCGTGTGTTGATCGGTTCGATCAACACCGTGATGCCGTGCGGGGCGAGCTGCTCCACGGCGTGGCGCAGATTGGCCACGTAGGTGCGGTGCATGGCGGCGCGGTCCGCACCGGCGGGCGCGATACCCGCCATGACGTGCAGGCGCCGACATCCCGTGGCCAAGGCGTACGGCAGGGCCTGCTGGACGCTGGCGGCAAACTCAGCCTCGCGCCCGGGCAGCGCGGCCAGCCCGCGCTCGCCGGCCGCCCAGTCGCCCGGGGGGAGATTGAACAGCGCCTGGCGCAAGCCGTTGTCGCGCAGCCGCTGGGCAATGGTCTGCGGCGCATGGTCGTACGGGAACAGAAACTCGACCGCCCGAAACCCATCGGCCGCCGCAGCAGCAAATCGGTCCAGAAAGTCGTGCTCGGTGTACATCAGGGACAGGTTGGCGGCGAACTGGGGCATGGCGCGGCGGTCATGGGTAGGATGGAAGGGCGGCGAAGGCGCACCGTGTCGGCAACGGCCGATTGTCACGCGGCCGCCAGCGCGGCAAACCCGGCCGCCTCGAGCAGCTGGCGCGTGTACGGATCGCGCGGCGCGCGCAGCACCTGCTCGGCGGGGCCGGCTTCGACCACCGCGCCGCCGCGCAGCACCAGGACGTCGTGCGCCATGGCCCAGACCACCTCCACGTCGTGCGTGATGAGCAGGTAGGCCAACCCCCGCTCGCGCTGCAGGCGTTGCAGCAGCTCGATGATCTGGCGCTGGACGGTGACGTCGAGCGCGCTGGTGGGCTCGTCGAGCACCAGCAGCCGCGGCTGCACGATGAGCGCGCGCGCAATGGCGATGCGCTGGCGCTGCCCGCCCGAAAATTCGTGCGGATAGCGTTGCAACCAGGCGGCGATGTCGGCATCGGACATGCCCTGCGGCAGCAGCCCCACCTCCCGCAACGTGGCCACGACGCGGTCGCGGCGCTCGCGCAGCGGCAGGTCGGGGGCGTGCACGCGCAGGCCCTCGCCCACGATTTGCTCCACCGTCAACCGTGGCGACAGCGAAGAAAACGGATCCTGAAACACCACCTGCACGTCGCGCCGCAACGCGCGGTCGGCCGCCCCACCCTGCCAGGCACGCCCCATGACGCGCAGCCGACCTTCGGCCGGCAGCAGCCCCAGTGCCGCCAGCGCCAGGGTGGACTTGCCCGAGCCCGACTCCCCCACCACGCCCAGCGTGCGCCCGGGCGCCACCTGCGCCGTGACGTCCTGCACCGCGCAAAACGCACCGGAGCGAAACCACCCGCGCCAGCCCGGTCGCGGGATGCGGTAGGCCACGCGCACCCGTTCCAGCGACAGCACGGCAGGCGCATTCGGCGGCGCTGTGGCGCTGTGCGCATCCGACAGGCCATCGCGTGTGGGGCGGCTGTCCAACAGGCGGCGGGTGTAGGGATGCGCGGGTTGCCGAAAAACCGTGGCCACGGCCCCGGACTCGACCACCCGCCCGCGCTCCATCACCACCACCCGGTCGGCAAAACGCCGCACCAGGTTCAAGTCGTGCGTGATGAGCAGCACCGCCAACCCCAGCCGGCGCTGCAAATCGTCGAGCAGCGCCAGAATCTGCAGGCGCAGGCTGGCATCCAGGGCGGTGGTGGGTTCATCGGCGATCAGCAATCGCGGCTCACCCGCCAGGGCCATCGCGATCATGGCGCGCTGGCGCTGCCCACCGCTGAGCTGATGCGGGTACTGGCGGGCCCGCCGCGGCGCGTCGTCGATGCCCACCTGGGCCAGCCACTGCTGCGCCCGCGCCCACGCTTCACGCGGCAACAGCGCGCGCTTGAGGCGCAGCACCTCGGCAATCTGCTCGCCCACCGGGTAGAGGGGGTTGAGCGCCGTCATCGGCTCCTGAAACACGTAGGCCACCGCGTCGCCACGCAAGCCGCGCAGCGCGCGCTCGGGCAGGGTCAACAGCGACTGTCCGTCGAAGCGCACCTCGCCCTGCACCTGCGCGTCGGGCAGCAACCGCAGCAGGCTCAGCGCCGTCACGGTTTTGCCGGAGCCGGATTCGCCCACCAGGGCCACCTTCTCGCCGGGGGCGACGTCAAAGTCCACCCCGTGCACGACGGGCTGATTGCCCCAGGCAATGCGCAGACCGCGCACGCTCAGCAGCGGTGGGGTGCGGTCGTCCATCAGTCCGCCTTTCGGGGGTCGAGCGCGTCGCGCAGCGCGTCACCCATGAAGGTCAGCAGCAACAGCGTGAGCACCAACACGCCAAAGGTGGCCAGCGAAATCCACCAGGCGTCGATGTTGCTTTTGCCCTGCGCCAGCAATTCACCCAGGCTGGGCGTGCCCGGCGGCACCCCCAGTCCCAGAAAGTCGAGTGAGGTCAGCGCCAAAATCGCCGCGCTCATGCGAAACGGCAAAAACGTCACCACCGGCGTCAGGCTGTTGGGCAGCACATGCCGCCAGATGATGGCCCAGTGGCTCAGCCCCAGGGCGCGCGCCGCCCGCACGTAGTCCAGTTGGCGGTTGCGCAAGCATTCGGCGCGCACGTAGTCGGCCAAGCCCATCCAGCCAAACAAGCTGAGCAACACCAGCAACAGCGCCACGCTGGGTGCAAAGACCGCGCTGAAGATGATGAGCAGGTACAGCTCGGGCATCGAGCCCCAGATTTCGATGAGGCGCTGCAACGTCAGATCTAGGCGCCCCCCAAAGTAGCCCTGCACCGCGCCCGCCAGCACCCCCAGCACCACGCCGATGGCGGTCAGCGCCAGGCCAAACAAGACGCTGACGCGAAAGCCGTAGATCAGCTGCGCCAGCAGGTCACGCCCCCGGTCGTCCGTGCCCAGCCAGTTGGCCGCAGAAGGCGGCGATGGGTGCGGGTCGGTGGCGTAGTAGTTGATCGTCTTGGGCCCGTAGGGGTTGGGTGGATACAGGGCCCAGTTGCCCCCAGCGGACAAGCGTTCGCGAATGAACGGGTCAAGGTAGTCGGTGGGTGTTTCGAAATCGCCACCGAACGTGGTTTCCGGATAGTCGTGCAGCAGTGGCCAGTACGAGCGGCCTTCGTAGTGGACCACCAGCGGCCGGTCGTTGGACAACACCTCGGCCAGCAGGCTGAGCACCACCAGGGCGACGAACAGGACCAAACTCCAAAACCCCAGCCGGTTGCGCACAAAGCGCCGCCAGGCGCGCCGCGCCGGGCTGGGGCTGGGCGTCCAGTGCGGCGCGGCGTCAGTCGAACTTGACACGGGGATCCACCCACACGTAGCACAAATCGCTGATCAGCTTGGTCACCAGTCCGATCAGCGTGAACAAAAACAGCGTGCCCATGACCACCGGATAGTCGCGCCGGATCACGCTCTCGTAGCTGAGCAGCCCCAGGCCGTCGAGCGAAAACAGCGTCTCAATCAGCAGGCTGCCGGTAAAAAACGCACCGATGAAGGCTGCGGGAAAGCCCGTGACGATCGGGATCAGCGCGTTGCGCATCACGTGCTTCCACAGCACCTGGCGCTCGCCAAGCCCCTTGGCGCGCGCCACCAGGACGTATTGCTTGCGGATCTCTTCCAAAAACGCATTTTTGGTGAGCATGGCGGTCACGGCAAAGCTGCCCAGCACCATCGACAGCACCGGCAGCGTGATGTGCCACAGGTAGTCCACGATGCGTGCCCCCCACGACAGTTCGGCCCAGTTGTCGCTGACCAGCCCGCGCAGCGGAAACCACTGCAACTGCCCACCAAAGATGACCAACAGCGCCACCCCGAGCACGAAGCCGGGGATTGCATACGCCACCAAAACGATGAGCGTGGTCACCAGATCGAAGCGCGAGCCCGCCCGCACCGCCTTGGCCACCCCCAGCGGCACGGCCACCCCGTAGCTGATCACAAAGGTCCACAGCCCCAGGCTCATGGAAACCGGCAGTTTGTCCCAGATGAGCTGGGCCACCGGCTTGTTCTGGAAGAAGCTTTGCCCCAGATCGAAACGGGCGAATTGCCCCAGCATCTGCCAAAACCGCTCGTGCGCGGGTTTGTCAAAGCCATAGAGCGCTTTGATTTGCTCCAGCCGCTGCGGATCGACACCCTGCGCGCCACGGTAGGCCGAGCCGCCCCCTTCCGCCCCGTGACCCAGGCCCGCCCGCGCCTCGGCCAGGTACTGCTCCACCGGCCCACCGGGCACGAACTGGATCACCACGAAGGTGAGCAACAACACCCCGAACAGCGTGGGGATCATGAGCAACAGCCGCTTGAGGATATAGGTCCACATCGGTGCATCTCCATCACCGCGACGCCAGCGGGGCTGGGCGTGCCCACCAGGTTTCGATGGCCCAGCCCTCGCCGCCGGCGTACGGCGGCATCTCGGCTGGCCGCTGCAGCCGCCACGCGTTGTAGGCCATGCGGTGCGTGGGCGCCGACCACTGCGGAATCAGCACGTGGCTGTGCGCGATCACGCGCTCCAGCGCACGGCAGGCGGCCAAAAACGCGGGCTCGGTGTCAGCCTGCACCATGCGCGTGATCAGATCGTCCACCGCCGGGTTGGCGATGCCGGTGAAGTTGCCGGAATCCTCGGTGCGTGCCGCGGCGCTGCCAAACAGGTCGGCGTACTCCGCCCCCGGGCTGTGCGTGCCCTGGAACGCCAGCGAAATGATGTCGAAGTCGAAGGTGCGCAGACGCTGCTGGTAAAGCGCAAAGTCCACCGGCCGAAAGCGCAGCTCCACCCCGATGCGCGCAAGGTTGCGCGCCCACGGCGCGACCACGCGGGCGCCGGCTTCGTTGCTGTCCAGATACTCCAGCACCAGCGGCTGGCCCTGGGCGTTGCGCAGCGCGCCGTCGCGGTAGGTCCAGCCCGCCTCGCGCAGCAACGCCTGCGCGCGCTTGAGGTTGTCGCGCAAACGCTCCGGCGTGCCCGCCACCGGCGGCTCGGCCATGGGTCCAAACACCGCGGGCGGCACCTGATCGCGCCAGGGCTGCAGCAAGGCGCGTTGCGCGGCATCCGGCTCACCCTCGGCCGCGCAGGCCGTGTTGCCGAACAGCCCGCGCACACGCTGGTAGCTGCCGTAGAACAAGCGCTGGTTCATCCACTCGAAATCCAACGCCAGCCCCAGCGCCTGCCGCACGCGGATGTCGTCGAGCGGCGCGCGACGGGTGTTGAGCACATAGCTCTGAAACCCGGTGGGCAGCCGGTGGCGGAATTCGCCTTTGACCAGCTCGCCACGGTCGAAGCGTTTGCCGTTGACGCGCCGCGCCCAGTCGCCAGCCGAGAAAAAGCGCATCAGGTCGAACTCGCCAGCCTTGAGCGCCTCCAGCCGCGCGGTGTTGTCCTTGTAGATCTTGACCGTGATGCGGTCGAAGTTGAACGTGCCGCGCCGCACCGGCAGATCGCGTGCCCAATACTGCGGGTCGCGCACGTAGGTGATGTCTTTGCCGAACTTGACAGGCCCGATGCGGTAGGGGCCGCTGCCGATCGGGATGTCGGTGACCACCTGATCGAAGGTCTTGCGCTGGCCGGTCTTGGGGTCAACGGTGTTGCCCCACTCGCGACTGAAAATGGGCAGCCCACCCACGATCAAGGGCAACTCGCGGTTGGGCTGGCGAAAGCGAAAACGCACCGTGCGCTCGTCGAGCACGTCCACACCGGCCACGTCGGCCAGGATGGTCTTGTACGCCGGCGACGTGTGTGGGCCCGTCAGGGTCTCGAAGGTGTGGCGCACATCCGCGGCCAGCACCGGCTTGCCGTCGTGAAAGCGCGCCTGGCGCCGCAGCCGAAAGGTGGCGCTCAAGCGGTCGGGGGCGACCTCGACATCCTCTGCCAACAGACCGTACGCGGCGCCCACCTCATCGGCAGCGCCCACCAGGAGGCTGTCGAACATCAGGTCCGCCAAATAGGCCGGCGCGCTGCCGCGCAGCGTAAACGGGTTGTATTTGTCGAAGGTGGAGGTGCGCAGGCTGCTGACCAAGCGTAACTCACCCCCCTTGGGGGCATCCGGGTTGACGTAGGCAAAGTGCGCAAACCCCGGCGGGTACTGCAGCCGCCCCCACAAGGCGTAGCCGTGCGCGGCCCAGGCCAGCGGGGGCAGCACCAGCGCTGCCGCCACCCACGCGCCCCGCAGCAGGTCGCGCCACCCGGCCCGGCCGCTGTGGCGGCCCGCGCGGTGGCGGGCGAGCAGTGGGCCGGAGGCAAGTCGGGGGACGTGCATGCGACAATTCTGCAGGATTTTCTGCTACCGAGGAGCGACACCCATGGGTTTTCTGGCCGGCAAAAAACTGCTCATCACCGGCGTACTGTCCAACCGCTCGATCGCCTACGGCATCGCGCGCGCCTGTCGGGCGCAGGGCGCCGAACTTGCCTTCAGCTACGTCGGCGAGCGGTTCAAGGACCGCATCACCGAATTCGCGGCCGAGTTTGGCTCCAACCTGGTGTTCGAGTGCGACGTCAGCGATGACGCGCAGATCGAGCGGTTGTTTCGCGATCTATCGGCGCATTGGCCCACGTTCGACGGCTTCGTGCACAGCATCGGTTACGCGCCGCGCGAGGCGATCGCCGGCGACTTTCTGGATGGCTTGAGCCGCGAAGGCTTTCGCGTCGCGCACGACATCAGCGCCTACAGCTTCCCGGCCATGGCCAAGGCGGCGCGCCCGTACCTCAACGACAACGCTGCACTGCTGACACTGACCTACCTGGGCAGCATGCGCATGGTGCCGGCCTACAACACCATGGGGCTGGCCAAAGCCAGCCTGGAGGCCAGCGTGCGCTACCTGGCCGAATCACTGGGCAGCCAGCGCCGCGGCTGGCGGGTCAACGCCATCTCGGCTGGGCCCATCAAGACGCTGGCCGCCAGCGGCATCAAGGGCTTCGGCAAAATCCTCGGCGTCGTCGAACACAACGCCCCGATCCGCCGCAACGTCACCATCGACGACGTGGGCAACACCGCGGCCTTTTTGCTCAGCGACCTGGCAGCCGGCATCAGCGCCGAGATCGTGTACGTGGACGGCGGCTTTAGCCACGTGATGGGCGGCATCGCCAGCGACGACGCCGGTGCCTGAATCGGGCCCGGGTGGTGCGCCGGCGCCGCACCGGCGCGGCGTGCGTCACTTCAGATTGCCCAGATAGGCCGCCACGGCCTCGAGCTCCAGGTCGCTCAGGCGGTGCGACATGACGCGCATGATGGCGTTGTCGCGCGCCCCGCTGCCCTGCTTGAACGCCTGCACCTGCCGCATGATGTATTGCGGGTGCTGCCCCGCCAGCCGCGGCAACTCGGTCGTACCAGCGGCGCCGGGGCCGTGGCAGGTGGCACATGGCGGCAGGCCGGTGTGGCGGTTGCCGCGCTCGTACACGAAGCGGCCCACGGATAGCAGCAGCTCGTCGCCACTGGGCGTGTGCCCGGGCTTCTGGCGTGCGTAGTATTCGGCCACCGCCTCGATGTCGCTGGGGCTCAGGCCCTTGACTTTCTCGCTCATCGCGGTGCTTTTGCGCTCGCCGCTGGCAAAGGCGTGCAACTGGCGCGCCAGGTACTGCGCGTTCTGGCCGGCCAGACGCGGGAAGTTCGGCGCCACGCTCTGCCCGCAGGGGCCGTGGCAGACCGCGCAGCGGTCACGCGCGACCACCTCGCCAACCACCAACGGATCGGTGGACTGGGCCTGCACCCCCCACGCCGCCATGCCGATACCCAGCGCCGCGATCGTGCGCTGCAGCGCCGTCTGCCAGGACTTGTTCATGCCTTCCTCCAAGATGGATGCCTGGGTCACCAACGACCCGTCGTGCACCATCCTAGGGAAACCCCATAGCGAGACCTTGACGCGCGTCAACGTCGCTTCATTGGCATGCAGCGATGCGCGAATGCACGCCGGCGCGCGCAGCACCCGGCGTGCCGGCGCTCAGCGCCGCGTGGGCGGCAAGTCGGTGCAGCTGCCGTGCGCGGCTTCGGCTGCCATGCCGATGCTTTCGCCCAGGGTCGGGTGCGGGTGGATGGTGCGGCCGATGTCCACGGCATCAGCGCCCATCTCGATCGCCAGCGCAATCTCGCCGATCATGTCGCCGGCGTGGGTGCCGACGATGCCGCCGCCCACGATGCGGTGCGTGGCCTCGTCGAACAGCAGCTTGGTAAAGCCTTCGTCGCGCCCGTTGGCGATGGCGCGCCCGGAGGCACCCCACGGGAACAAGCCTTTTGTCACCGCGATGCCCTGCGCGCGCGCCTGGTCTTCGGTCAAACCGACCCAGGCGATCTCGGGGTCGGTGTAGGCCACGCTGGGGATGACCCGCGCATCGAACGCACGGCGCGCCAGGGCGGCATCGCCCAGCAACTCGCCCGCCGCCACCTCGGCCGCCACATGAGCCTCGTGCACCGCTTTGTGCGCCAGCATCGGCTGGCCGACGATGTCACCGATGGCAAAGATGTGCGCGACGTTGGTGCGCATCTGCACGTCCACCGGGATGAACCCCCGCTCGTTGACCGCCACACCGGCGTGCTCGGCGCCAATCTTGCGGCCGTTGGGCGCGCGCCCAACCGCCTGCAACACCAGGTCGTACAGGCCTTCGGCCTGGCTGCCATCGGCCCCTTCGAAACGCACGCGGATGCCGTCGGCCGTCGCTTCGGCCCCCACGGTGCGCGTGCGCAAGCGGATGTGGTCGAAGCGGTGCGCGTTCATTTTTTGCCAGACCTTGACCAGGTCGCGGTCGGCGCCGGTCATGAGCCCGTCGAGCATCTCGACGACCTCGAGCCGTGCCCCCAGGGTCGAGTACACGGTGCCCATCTCCAGCCCGATGATGCCGCCGCCGATGATGAGCATGCGCTGGGGCACGCGCGCCAGCGCCAGGGCCCCGGTGCTGTCGATGATGCGCTCGTCCTGCGGCAAAAACGGCAAGCGCACCGCCTGCGAGCCCGCGGCGATGATCGCCTTGCGAAACGCCACGACCTGGCGCCGACCGGTCTTGTCCTGGCCAGGACCGGTGGTTTCCTCGACCGCCACGTGCTGCGGTCCGACGAACGCACCGTAGCCGCGCAACACCGTCACCTTGCGCATCTTGGCCATGGCGGCCAGCCCGCCGGCGAGCTTGCCCACGACCTGGTCTTTGTGCGCGCGCAAGCGGTCGAGATCGACCGTGGGCGCCCCGAAGGTCACGCCAGCGTCGGCCAGGTGGCGCGCCTCGTCGATGACCGCGGCCACGTGCAGCAGCGCCTTGGACGGAATGCACCCGACGTTGAGGCAGACGCCACCCAACGCCGGGTAGCGCTCCACCAGCACGACCTTGAGCCCGAGGTCCGCCGCGCGAAACGCGGCCGAATAGCCGCCGGGGCCACCACCGAGCACCAGCACATCACACGCCAGGTCGGCGCCGCCCGCGTAGGCTGTGGCCGTGGCCGCCGCAGACCCACTGGCGCCCGCCGCCGCGCCGGGCGTCGCGGGCGCGGATGGGGCTGCGGCATCCGCGGTGGCGGCCCCGCCTGCGGCAGGGGTCGCAGCCGCCGCGGGTTCGGCCGGCCGCGGCGCGGCAGCGGTGGGGGCGTCGGCCGCCTCGAGCACGGCGATCAACGACCCTTCGCTGACCTTGTCGCCCAGTTGCACCTTGAGCTCGCGCACCACCCCGGCGTGGCTCGACGGAATCTCCATCGACGCCTTGTCCGACTCCACCGTGATCAGCGACTGATCCACCTGCACCGCATCGCCCGGCTTGACCAGCAGCTCAATCACCGCCACATCTTTGAAGTCCCCAATGTCCGGGACCCGAATCTCGATCGTGCCCATGCCGGCAGCCCTTTCACAGCAGGATGCGGCGGAAGTCCGCCAACAGTTGCGCCAAATAGGCGTTGAAGCGGGCAGCCGCCGCCCCGTCGATGACGCGGTGGTCCCAGGTCAGCGACAGCGGCAACATCAGGCGCGGCGTGAACTCCTTGCCGTTCCACACCGGCTCCCAGCGCGACTTGCACACGCCCAGGATCGCCACCTCGGGCGCGTTGATGATGGGCGTGAAGTAGCGCCCGCCGATGCCGCCCAGGCTGGAAATCGTGAAGGTCGCACCGCTCATGTCGGCCGGCGCCAATTTGCCCTCGCGCGCCTTGGCGGCGAGCTCGGCCATTTCGCGGCTGATCTGCAAGATGCCTTTTTGGTCCGCGCTTTTGATGACCGGCACCACCAGCCCATTGGGCGTATCGGCCGCAAAGCCAATGTTCCAGTAGCGCTTGTAGATCAACGCATCGCCACCCGAGGCCATGTCCAGCGAGCTGTTGAACTCGGGGAATTTCTGCAGCGCCGCCACGCACGCCTTGACCAGGAACGCCAGCATCGTGACCTTGACGCCGCTTTTGGCGTGCTCCTCGTTGAGCTGGACGCGAAACGCCTCGAGCTCGGTGACATCGGCATCGTCGTGGTTGGTGACCGCCGGGATCATCGCCGCGTTGCGCATCAGGTTGGCGCCGCTGATCTTTTTGATGCGGCTGAGCTCGCGCCGCTCGATGGGGCCGAACTTGGCAAAGTCCACCGTCGGCCAGGGGATGAGACCCAGCGCCGCGCCGTCGCCCGCCGCCGGCGCCGCCGGGGCTTTGGCCGCCTGGGCGCGGGTTTGCACCTCGCCCGCCATGACGGCACGGGTGAAGGCCTGCACGTCCTCCAGGGTGATGCGGCCCTTGGGGCCGGTGCCGCGCACCTCGGCCAACGGCACGCCCAGCTCGCGCGCAACCTTGCGCACGCTTGGCGAGGCATGCGGCAGGCCCAGCGGCGGGCGCGTGGGATCATGCGCGGCAGCGGCTGCGGGCACCGACGGCGCGGCAGCGGGCACCGCCGCAGTCGCGGGCGGTGGTGGCGCGGGGACGGCCACCGTGGCCAGCGACGCAGGCGCAGATGCAGACACGGGCAGCACGGGGGCCACGGCCACCTGGGGTGTCACCACGGCAGGCGCCGGCGCGGCGGGCGCCGGCTGTCCCCCAACCGATGCTGGCGCGGCGGCGGACGCCTGCGCCTCGGTCTCCAGCAGCGCCACCACCGAGCCCTCGCTGACCTTGTCGCCCAGTTGCACCTTGAGCTCGCGCACCACCCCGGCGTGGCTCGACGGAATCTCCATCGACGCCTTGTCCGACTCCACCGTGATCAGTGACTGATCCACCTGCACCGCATCGCCCGGCTTGACCAGCAGCTCAATCACCGCCACATCTTTGAAGTCCCCAATGTCCGGGACCTTGACTTCCACCAATGCCATGTCGTGCTCCCGAATCACGCGTACAAGGGGTTGGGCTTATCGGTGTCGATGCCGTATTTGGCAATCGCTTCGGCCACGCGCGCGGCAGGCACGCTGCCCTCTTCGGCCAGCGCCTTGAGCGCGGCCACCGCAATGTAGTGGCGGTCCACCTCGAAGTGGCGGCGCAGGCGGTAGCGAAAATCGCTGCGCCCAAAACCGTCCGTGCCCAGCACCTTGTAGGTGCGTCCCTTGGGCAGGAAGGGGCGGATTTGCTCGGCAAACGCCTTGACATAATCGGTGGACGCGACCACCGGCCCGGGATGGTCGCCCAGTTGCTGCGCCACGAACGGCACGCGCGGCGTCTCGGTCGGGTGCAGCAGGTTCCAGCGTTCGCAGTCCTGACCGTCGCGCGCCAGCTCCGTGAAGCTCGGGCAGCTCCAGACGTTGGCCGCCACCCCCCAGTCCTGCGCCAGCAGGGTTTGCGCCGCCAGGCTCTCGCGCAGGATGGCGCCGCTGCCCAGCAGCTGCACGCGCGGCGTGAGCTTGGGCCCCTCGCGCAGCAAATACATGCCGCGGATGATCTGCTCTTCCGTGCCCGGCGTCAGACCCGGCTGGGGGTAGTTTTCGTTGAGCAGCGTGATGTAGAAGAACACGTTGTCCTGCTGCTCCACCATGCGCTTGAGGCCGTGGTGCAGGATCACCGCCACTTCGTGCGCGAACGTGGGGTCGTAGCTGACGCAGTTGGGGATGGTGGCCGCGATCATGTGGCTGTGGCCGTCTTCGTGCTGCAAGCCCTCGCCGTTGAGCGTGGTGCGTCCGCTGGTGCCCCCGAGCAAAAAGCCGCGCGCCTGCATATCCCCGGCCGCCCAGGCCAGATCGCCAAAGCGCTGGAAGCCAAACATCGAGTAGTAAATGAAGAACGGGATCATGATGCGGTTGTTCGTCGAGTACGACGTCGCCGCGGCGATCCACGAACTCATCCCACCGGCCTCGTTGATGCCCTCCTGCAGGATCTGGCCGGCCTGGTCCTCCTTGTAGTACATGACCTGGTCCTTGTCGACCGGGGTGTAGAGCTGGCCCTTGGGGTTGTAGATGCCGATCTGGCGAAACAACCCCTCCATGCCAAAGGTGCGCGCCTCGTCCACGAGGATGGGCACGACGCGCGGGCCCAGCGCCTGGTCACGCAGCAACTGGGTCAAAAAGCGCACATAGGCCTGCGTGGTGCTGATTTCGCGCCCCTCAGGCGTGGGCTCGAGCACGGCCTTGAAGGTTTGCAGCGAGGGCACCGTGAACTGCTCGTCGCTGCGCACACGCCGGCGCGGCAAATAGCCGCCCAGGGCCTTGCGCCGCTCGTGCAGGTAGCGCATCTCGGGCGTGTCGTCGGCCGGCTTGTAAAACGGGATCTTGGGCAGCTCGCTGTCCGGGATCGGGATGTTGAAGCGGTCGCGGAAGTAGCGGATGTCCTCGTCCGAGAGCTTCTTGGTCTGGTGCGCGGTGTTCTTGCCCTCCCCCGCGCGGCCCATGCCGTAGCCCTTGACGGTTTTGACCAGAATGACCGTGGGCTGGCCCTTGTGGTGGTAGGCGCGGTGAAACGCCGCATACACCTTGCGCGCATCGTGGCCGCCACGGCGCAGGGCCCAGATTTCCTCGTCGCTCATCTTGGCCACCAGCTCCAGCGCCTTGGGGTGGCGGCCAAAGAAGTGCTTGCGCACGTAAGCGCCATCGTTGGCCTTGAACGCCTGGTAGTCGCCGTCGAGCGTCTCCATCATGATGCGGCGCAGCACCCCTTCCTTGTCGCGCGCCAGCAACGGGTCCCAGTTGCTGCCCCACAGCAGCTTGATGACGTTCCAGCCCGCCCCGCGAAAATCGCCTTCGAGCTCCTGGATGATCTTGCCGTTGCCGCGCACCGGGCCGTCCAGGCGCTGCAGGTTGCAGTTGACGACGAAGATCAGGTTGTCCAGCCCTTCGCGCGCGGCCAGGCCGATGGCGCCCATGCTCTCGGGCTCGTCCATCTCGCCATCGCCGCAAAACACCCACACCTTGCGCCGGGCCGTGTCGGCAATGCCGCGCGCGTGCAGGTATTTGAGGAAGCGCGCCTGGTAGATGCCCATGATCGGGCCCAGCCCCATGCTGACCGTTGGAAACTGCCAAAACTCGGGCATCAGCTTCGGATGGGGGTAGCTGGACAGCCCCTTGCCCTCGACCTCCTGGCGGAAGTTGAGCAGCTGCTCTTCGGTGATGCGCCCTTCCAGGTAGGCGCGGGCGTAAATGCCCGGCGCACTGTGCCCCTGGATGTAGAGCAGGTCGCCGCCGTGGGTGCCCCCCTGGTCGGTGTCGTCGGCGTGCCAGAAGTGGTTGAAGCCGCACGCCAGCAGGTGCGCCAGCGACTGAAACGAGCTGATATGTCCGCCCAACTCGCTGCCGTCCGGGGCGTGCAGCCGGTTGGCCTTGACCACCATCGCCATGGCGTTCCAGCGCATGTAGGCACGCAGCCGCCCTTCCAGCTCCAGGTTGCCGGGGCTGCGCTCTTCCTCATCCGGCTCGATGGTGTTGACGTAGCCGGTGGTGGCGGAAAACGGCAGGTCGATGCTGTGTTCGCGTGCTTCTTCCAGCAGTTGTTCGAGCAGGAAGTGCGCGCGCTCGGCACCCTCGCGCTCGATGACGGCGTCGAGCGCATCGAGCCACTCGCGCGTTTCTTGCGGATCGGCATCCGGCGCCACCAGCGCGGAAATCGGCGGAACGTCTTGGGACATGGTGTCGTCTCCTCAAAAGCCCAGCAACAGCGTACGGCGCGAGCGCGCCGTTGTCCACGAAGTGTCGCACGAAAATCGCCAATTTCCAAACTATGGTTTTTATTTTTATATTGTGAAATTTTTGTACCGCGCGCGTTCGCGCACGCTCGCCCCGCCGTTCACAATGCTAGGGTTTGCCCTAAACTGTCGTGCCATGGTCCAACCCCACAGCACCGACGCCGAACGCGCACCCCTGCGCTGGTGGCGCGCGCCACGGCTGTGGTGGCGCCAGTGGTGGGACCGCTTGCCCCCGCACCGCCAGGATCGCTTGGCGGTGCTCGGGCCGGTGCTGTCGGTGCTGCTTTTTCTGACGGCGATCTTTTCGGCGCTGGGCTACTTCAGCCAACAGGAGGCCGACCGCGAGCAAGAAGCCGTCGTGCGCGACACCGAGTACGCGCAACAGCGCTTGCGCCTGCGGCTGCTGGAGCGGCAGGAAAAGCTCATGCGCATGGCACGCGACATCGCCAACCGCTCGATCGAAGAAACGGAGTTCGTCTTCCAGGCCGAGGAGCTGGTGGCGCAAAACCCCGACGTGCTGGCGGTGCACTGGATCGGGCCGTACCGCGAGGTGGTCACCGGCTACACCGCCCCGGGAGCGCCAGCGCATGCCCACCGCCGCGCGGGCGAGACGCTGCCGCCCAACACCACCGGTGGTGCGTTTGACCTGGCGCGCGACCTGCACCAGCCGATCTACTCACGGCCACTGCCCTGGCCCGACGGGGGCAGCACGCTCATGGTGCTGATCCCGTTCGAGGACCAGCGCCGCTTTGGTGGTGCCGTGATGGCCGAGTACGACATTGCCGGTTTGCTGCGCTATGGCGTGCCGGCGGAGGTGTTGGCGCGCTACGCCGTCACGCTGGTCGGCGAGGATGGCACGCTGTACGCGGGCACCCCCCTCAAACCGTTGACGACGCCGCTGTCGCGCCTGCCGTGGGCGCCGCGCCCGCAGCGCCACGAACTGCCCGTTTCCCCGATCGGCAACAGCCTGCTGATCCGCGCCGAGGGCTTGCGTGCCGACCGTGACTGGGGCAGCGAAGCGCTGTTTTGGATCGTGGGGGCGATGAGCGTGGCCACCATCTGGATGCTGCTGGGCAACATGCGCCACACACGCCGGCGTCTGCAAGCGCAACGCGCCCTGGTGGCCGAGACCAACTTCCGCCGCGCCATGGAAAACTCGATGCTCACCGGCATGCGGGCGCTGGACATGGAGGGGCGCATCACCTACGTCAACCGCGCTTTTTGCGACATGACCGGCTGGAGCGAGGAGGAGCTCATCGGCGCCAGCGCCCCCTTCCCCTACTGGCCGGAGCACGAACACGACACCCTCATGGCGCGGCTGCAGGACGAAATCGCAGGCCGCAACACCCCGGGCGGCTTCGAGGTGCCGGTCAAGCGCAAAAACGGCAGCATCTTCTACGCGCGCATGTACGTCTCGCCGCTGATCGACGCGCAGGGTCGCCAGACCGGCTGGATGACGTCGATGACCGACATCACCGAGCCCAAGCGCATCCGCGAAGAGCTCAGCGCCTCGTACGACCGTTTTGCCACCGTGCTCGACAGCCTGGATGAGGCGATCTCGGTCGCGCCGCTGCACAGCCACGAGCTGTTGTTTGCCAACCGCATGTACCGCAACTGGTTTGGCGAAGGCTCTGCCGGCCACGAGCGGATGTTGGAGCTGTGCGCCTCGGTGCCCGTGCTGCCGCCGCAGGACCACCACGACCAGGTCGACAGCCTCATGGGGCTGCCTGCCGACGCGCTGGTGGAGGCGGTGGCCGAGCATGCGCAAATCCTGGTGCCCGAACTGGGCAAATGGCTGGAGGTGCGCACCCGCTACCTGACCTGGGTGGACGGGCGGCTGGTGCAAATGCTCATCGCCACCGACATCACCGCGCGCCACCAGGCCGAAGAACAAGCGGCCCTGCAAGCGGAGCGCGCCGAAACCGCCAGCCGCCTCATCACGATGGGCGAGATGGCCTCCAGCGTGGCGCACGAACTCAACCAACCGCTGACCGCGATCAGCAACTACGCCAGCGGCATGATCAGCCGGTTGCAAAAGGGGCACATCAGCCCGCAGGACTTGCTGGGCGCGCTGGAGAAAACCGCCCGCCAGGCGCAACGCGCCGGCCAAATCATCCAGCGCATCCGCGCGTTCGTCAAAAAGAGCGAGCCCAACCCCACGCTGTCGGACGTGGCGCAGATGGTGAGCAACGCCACCGAACTCGCCGACATCGAACTGCGCCGCCACATGGTGCGTCTCAACACCTACGTGGCGGCGCGTCTGCCACGCCTGATGGTGGACCCGATTTTGATCGAGCAAGTGCTCATCAACCTGCTCAAAAACGGCGGTGAATCGATCCAGCAGGCGCAACGTCCGCCGGGTCAGCGGCACATCGAGCTGCAGGTGGTGCCGCGCACGGTCGACGGCCGCCCCGGGGTGGAGTTCACCGTACGCGACAGCGGCGGGGGCATCCCCCAGGAGCGCCTCGACCGCATCTACGAAGCCTTCTACAGCACCAAGAGCGAGGGCATGGGCATCGGCCTCAAGCTGTGCCGCTCCATCATCGAGTCGCACCACGGCCGGCTGGTGGCGCGCAACCTCTACAATGGCGACGCGATTGTCGGCTGCGAATTCTCGTTCTGGATTCCGGAGCCGCCGCCCGAGGCGTCCGCTCCGCTTGCCCCCCGATCAACCGAAACGCAGACGACGCCTGAAGGAACATGATGAGCCTGACGCCCAAACGCGCAACCGTGTACGTGGTCGATGACGATGAAGCCGTGCGCGACTCGCTGCAATGGCTGCTGGAGGGGCGGGACTACCGCGTGCGCTGTTTCGAATCGGCCGAAGCCTTCCTGGCCCGCTACGACCCGCGCGAAGTGGCCTGCCTGATTGCCGACATCCGCATGGGTGGCATGAGTGGCATGGAACTGCAACAGCGGCTGCTCGAGCGCCACTCACCGCTGCCCATTTGCTTCATCACGGGCCATGGCGACGTGCCCATGGCGGTGGAGTCGATGAAAAAAGGCGCGATCGACTTCATCCAAAAGCCGTTCGACGAAGCGCTACTGCTGGCGCTGGTCGAAAAGATGGTCGACATTGCGCATGAGGCCTTTGCCGTGCACCAGCAAGCGGCCACGCGCGAAGCGCTGCTGGCCAAGCTCACCACGCGCGAGTCGCAGGTGCTCGAGCGCATCGTCGCCGGGCGGCTCAACAAGCAAATCGCCGACGATCTGGGCATCAGCATCAAGACGGTGGAAGCCCACCGCGCCAACATCATGGAAAAGCTGGGCGCCAACACGGTGGCCGACCTGCTCAAAATCGCCCTTGCCCCCACCCCCACGAAAGTCTGATTCATGGCAGCCCAACTCATCGACGGCGCGGCGCTGTCGCGCCTGTGGCGCGCGCGCCTGAGCGAACGTGTGACGGCGCTCAAAGCGCGCGGCACCCTGCCCGGGCTTGCGGTCATCCTGGTTGGCGACAACCCCGCCAGCCAGGTCTACGTCCGCAACAAGGTCAAAGCCTGCCAGGAGGTGGGCATCCACTCCGTGCTGGAGACCTACCCCGCCAGCCTGACCGAAGACGCGCTGCTGGCGCGCGTGCGTGCCCTCAACGCCGACCCCGCGATCCACGGCATCCTGGTGCAGCTGCCGCTGCCGGCGCACATCGATGCGCAGCGCGTCATCGAGACCATCGCCCCTGAAAAAGACGTCGATGGCTTTCACGTCGCCAACGCCGGCGCCCTGATGGTGGGGCGGCCTGGCTTTTGGCCCTGCACCCCCTACGGTTGCATGAAAATGTTGGAGCACATCGGCTGCGACCCGTGCGGCAAGCACGCCGTGGTCATCGGGCGCAGCAACATCGTCGGCAAGCCCATGGCGCTGATGCTGCTGCAGGCCAACGCCACGGTCACCATCTGCCACAGCGCCACCGCGGATTTGGCGCACCACACCCGCCAGGCCGACATCGTCGTGGCGGCAGTGGGCAAACGCAACGTGTTGACGGCCGACATGGTCAAGCCGGGCGCCGTGGTCATCGACGTCGGCATGAACCGCGACGAGGCGGGCAAGCTGTGCGGCGACGTGGACTTCGAGGGGGTGCGTCAGGTGGCCGGGTGGATCACCCCGGTGCCCGGGGGCGTGGGCCCCATGACGATCACGATGCTGCTGCTCAACACGGTGGAAGCGGCCGAGCGCGCCGCGCGCTGAGCCGCCCCGACAGCGGGCGGCTGGCCGCCTAGCCGCGCCGCGCGGTCAGCCACCACAGGCTGCGCAGCGCGCACAGCCACTGCAGCGCCACCAAAACGCTGCCGATGCCGTGCCACAGCGCCAGGCTGGCGCCGGTTTGGCGGGCGGTCAGGATGCGCTGGGCCACGCCAAACTCCTGCACCAAACCGGCCAGCGCCCCCAGCAACAGCCACGGCAGCAAGGCCCAGCTCGCATCGCCCGCGGCGCCACGCCCGCGCTGCGCCCGCCCCCACAGCAGCAACAGCAACGCCGCCCCCACCGCCACATACGACTGCACCTGAAACAAGCGCGCCGCCATGCCACCGGCCACCGCCGGGTTGTTGAAGTGCTGAAACAGCAGCGGCACGGCCACGAAGCTCAGCCCCGTGGTCAGGCCCCACCACAGGGCCGCCACCAACACCGGCCAGCGATCACGCCACGCCATGCGCCACCTGCCCGCGTTGCGCCAACGGGTTCATTCGTAGCGCACGGCCACGATCTCGTAGCGCCGCACGCCGTTGGGGGCCTGCACCTCGGCCACGTCGCCCTCTTCCTTGCCGATGAGGGCACGCGCAATCGGGCTGGAGACGTTGATCAGCCCGAGCTTCAGGTCGGCCTCGTCCTCCCCGACGATCTGGTAGGTGACGGTCTCGCCGGTGGCTTCGTCCTCCAGCTCCACGGTGGCGCCAAACACCACCTTGCCGCCGGCATCGAGTTGCGCCGGATCGATGATCTGGGCCGCGGCGAGCTTGCCCTCGATTTCCTTGATGCGCCCCTCGATGAAGCCCTGGCGGTCTTTGGCGGCGTCGTATTCGGCGTTTTCGCTCAGGTCGCCTTGCGCACGCGCCTCGGCGATGGCCTGGATCACGGCCGGGCGCTCGACGGTTTTGAGGCGATGCAGCTCCTCCTTGAGCTTGTCGGCACCGCGTTTGGTCAACGGAATGGTCGGCATGGCTGTTTGTCCCACAAAAGCAAACCGCCGAGCGTTGCCGGTCGGCGGTGTCGAATCGGGCGCAATGATAACCGGTTTGCCCGCGGTGGCCTACGGCGGCCGCCATGGGGTTTGCCCGCGGCGGCCATGCCGCATCACGCCAACTGGGCGTGCAACTCGGCCAGTGCGTACACCGGCAGTTCGTCCATGACCTTCATGCCCTCGACCGCGGCCTCGGCACCAAAGAGGGTGGTGAACGTCGTGACGCGGTGTGCCAGGGACGCCACGCGGATGTAGCGCGAGTCGGCGATGGCGTTGCGGCGCTCCTCCACCGTGTTGATGACCATGGCGATGTCGCCGTTTTTGATCATGTCCACGATGTTGGGCCGGCCCTCGGTGACCTTGTTGACCACGGTGCAGGCGATGCCAGCGGCCTGGATCGCGGCGGCGGTGCCGCGCGTGGCCACGAGTTCGAAGCCCATGGCCGCCAGGTCACGCGCGATGGCCACCACGCGCTGCTTGTCGCCGGGCTTGACCGACAAAAAGATCTTGCGCACCGGGTCGCTGGGGCGTGGCAGGCGCACGCCGGCGGCCAATTGGCTCTTGACGAAGGCCTCGCCAAAGCTGCGGCCCACGCCCATGACCTCGCCAGTGGATTTCATCTCCGGCCCCAGGATGGTGTCCACCCCCGGGAACTTGACGAACGGGAACACCGCCTCCTTGACGCTGAAGTACGGCGGCGTGACCTCGCGGCTGACGCCCTGCTGCGCCAGGGTCTGACCGGCCATGCAGCGCGCCGCGACCTTGGCCAGCTGGATCCCGGTGGCCTTGGAGACAAAGGGCACGGTGCGGCTGGCGCGCGGGTTGACCTCCAGCACATAGATGACATCACGCTTGACGCCGCCTTCTTCCACCTCCTGGATCGCAAACTGCACGTTCATCAGGCCCACGACCTGCAGCGCCTCGGCCAGCGCCGCGGTCTGGCGCTTGATCTCGGCCACGGTGGCCGCCGACAGGTAGTACGGCGACAGCGAACACGCCGAGTCCCCCGAGTGCACACCGGCTTGCTCGATGTGCTCCATCACGCCGCCGATGAGCACCTGGCCCGCCGCGTCGCGGATGCAGTCCACATCGCACTCGATGGCGTCGTTGAGGAAGCGGTCCAGCAACACGGGGGAGTCGTTGCTGACCTTGACCGCTTCGCGCATGTAGCGCTCCAGGTCGCGCGGCTCGTGCACGATTTCCATCGCGCGCCCACCCAGCACATAGCTGGGGCGCACGACCAGCGGGTAGCCGAGCTCGGCCGCCTTGTCCATCGCTTCGGCCTCGGTGCGGGCGGTGGCGTTGGGCGGCTGCTTCAGGCCCAGCTGGTGCAGCATGCGCTGGAAGCGCTCGCGGTCCTCGGCGGCGTCGATCATGTCGGGCGAGGTGCCGATGATGGGCACCCCGGCACGCTCCAGCCCCAGCGCGAGCTTGAGCGGCGTTTGACCGCCGTACTGCACGATCACGCCCTCGGGCTGTTCGACGGCCACGATCTCGAGCACGTCCTCCAGCGTCAGCGGCTCGAAGTAGAGCCGGTCGCTGGTGTCGTAGTCGGTGGAGACGGTCTCGGGGTTGCAGTTGACCATGATGGTCTCGTAGCCGTCCTCACGCAGCGCCAGCGCCGCGTGCACGCAGCAGTAGTCGAACTCGATCCCCTGGCCGATGCGGTTGGGCCCGCCACCCAGCACGATGATCTTGCGCCGCTGGCTGGGCTGTGCCTCGCACTCCTGCTCGTAGGTGGAGTACAGGTAGGCGGTGGTGGTGGCAAATTCGGCCGCGCAGGTGTCCACGCGCTTGTAGACCGGGCGGATGCCCAACGCGTGGCGGCGCGCGCGCACCGCCTGTTCGGTGGTGGCCAGCAGCTTGGCCAGGCGCCGGTCCGAGAAGCCCTTGCGCTTGAGCGTGCGCAGCGTCGCCACATCCAGCGCCTGCAGCGCTTGCGCCCCGTGGGCGGCGGTGTGGCGGTCCAGCGCCAGCTCGATCTGCACGATCTCCTGAATCTGCACCAGGAACCACTTGTCGATCTTGGTGAAGTGGTGCACCTCGTCGAGCGACCAGCCGGCCGCAAACGCATCGCCCACGTACCAAATGCGCTCCGGCCCCGGCTCACCCAGCTCGCGCTCGAGGGTCTCGCGGTCCTGGGTCTTTTCGTTCATGCCATCGACGCCGACCTCCAGCCCGCGCAGCGCCTTCTGAAAGCTCTCCTGGAAGGTGCGGCCGATCGCCATCACCTCGCCCACCGACTTCATTTGCGTGGTCAGGCGGTCGTTGGCCTGCGGGAATTTCTCGAACGCAAAGCGCGGGATCTTGGTGACCACGTAGTCGATGGTCGGCTCGAACGACGCCGGCGTGGCGCCGCCGGTGATGTCGTTGCGCAGTTCATCGAGCGTGTAGCCCACAGCCAGCTTGGCCGCCACCTTGGCAATCGGAAAGCCCGTGGCCTTGGACGCCAGTGCTGAGGAGCGGCTCACGCGCGGGTTCATCTCGATGACGATCATGCGCCCGTCGGCCGGGTTGATCGCGAACTGCACGTTGGAGCCACCGGTGTCCACCCCGATTTCGCGCAGCACGGCGATGGAGGCGTCGCGCATGCGCTGGTACTCCTTGTCGGTCAGCGTCTGCGCCGGCGCCACCGTGATCGAGTCGCCGGTGTGCACCCCCATGGGGTCGAGGTTTTCGATCGAGCAAACGATGATGCAGTTGTCGGCCTTGTCGCGCACCACCTCCATCTCGAATTCTTTCCAGCCGACCAGGGACTCCTCGATCAGCAGCTCGGACGTCGGCGAGGCTTCCAGCCCGCGCTTGCAGATGGTCTCGAACTCCTCCGGGTTGTAGGCGATGCCACCGCCCGTGCCGCCGAGCGTGAAGCTGGGGCGGATCACGCAGGGAAAGCCCACCGTGCGCTGCACCGCCCAGGCCTCTTCCATGCTGTGCGCGATGCCCGAGCGCGCCGACTCCAGCCCGATGCGCGTCATCGCCTCCTTGAATTTTTGGCGATCTTCGGCCTTGTCGATGGCCTCGGGGCGCGCGCCGATGAGTTCGCAGCCGTAACGCTGCAGCACGCCGTGGCGCCAGAGGTCCAGCGCGCAGTTGAGTGCGGTTTGCCCCCCCATGGTGGGCAGGATGGCGTCGGGGCGCTCCTTGGCGATGATCTTTTCGACCGTCTGCCAGGTGATCGGCTCGATGTAGATCGCATCGGCCGTGGCCGGGTCGGTCATGATCGTCGCCGGGTTGCTGTTGATCAGGACGACGCGGTAACCCTCCTCGCGCAGGGCCTTGCAGGCTTGCACGCCGGAGTAGTCGAATTCACACGCCTGGCCAATGACGATGGGGCCGGCGCCAATGATGAGGATGCTGTGGAGGTCGGTGCGCTTGGGCATGGCATCACTTTCCGGCAGCGGCCATGAGGGCCGTGAAGCGGTCGAACAGGTAGGCGATGTCGTGCGGCCCGGGGCTGGCCTCAGGGTGTCCCTGGAAGCCAAACGCGGGCCGGTCGGTGCGGGCAATGCCTTGCAGCGTGCCGTCGAACAGGCTCACGTGGGTGGCGCGCAGCGTTGGCGGCAGGCTGGCCGCATCGACGGCAAAGCCGTGGTTTTGGCTGGTGATGCTCACGCGGCCCGTGTCCAGGTCCTTGACCGGGTGGTTGGCGCCGTGGTGGCCAAACTTCATCTTGAAGGTGCGCGCGCCGCTGGCCAGGGCCATGATCTGGTGGCCCAGGCAAATGCCAAAGGTGGGCACACCACGCTCGATGAGGGTGGCCGCGGCGGCGATGGCGTAGTCGCATGGCTGCGGGTCACCGGGCCCGTTGGAGAGGAACACGCCATCCGGCTGCAGCGCCAGCACGTCGGCCGCGGGCGTCTGCGCGGGCACCACGGTGATGCGGCAGCCACGCTCGGCCAGCATGCGCAGGATGTTGTACTTGACGCCAAAGTCGTAGGCCACGACGTGAAACCGGGGCTGCGTCAGCTGGCCGTAGCCACGGCCGCCATCGGCACGCGCCAGGCGCCACTCGGTCTGCGTCCATTCGTAGGGCGCGCGGGTGGTGACCACGCGCGCCAGATCCAACCCGGCCATGCTGGGGGCGGCCTGCGCGGCAGCCACCGCCTGCGCGCGCACCGTGTCGGTGAGCGCGTCGCCCTCGCGCAGGGCCACGATGGCACCGTTTTGCGCGCCTTTTTCGCGCAGGTGGCGCGTCAGCGCCCGGGTGTCGAGCCCGGCAATGGCGACGATGCCCTCGCGGCGCAGGTACTCGCCCAGGGACTGATCGGCGCGGAAGTTGGCGTGGAGCTGGGGCAGGTCTTTGATGATCAGGCCGGCAGCCTGGATGGCGCCGGATTCGACGTCCTCGTCGTTGACCCCAACGTTGCCAATGTGCGGATACGTGAGGGTCACGATCTGCTGGCGGTAGCTGGGGTCGGTGAGGATTTCCTGATAGCCGGTCAGCGCGGTGTTGAACACCACTTCACCGACGGTCTGGCCGGTCGAACCGATGGCCACACCTTCAAAGACCGTGCCGTCTGCGAGCGCGAGGATGGCGGGTGCGAAGACGGGAAACACGGACACTCTCCAGGAAGGTTTGGACGCGCCCGTGCTGGCCCGGTCCCGTCCGCCGCAGCGCCCACCAGCCAACGCCAAGCGGCGCGCGACCAGGGGGCTCGCAGGACAGTCACCGAGTGGTACGGACGGTCTGGGTAAACCTTGGGATTATAGCCCGCCCGCTGCGGCTGCCGCGCTGGCGTGCAGGCAGATGGCCGCCGCCGCGGCGACGTTGAGCGACTCTTCGCCACCGGGCTGGATGATGCGCACCGTCTGCGCCGCCTGCGCCATCAGCGCCGGGTGCACGCCCTGCCCTTCGTGCCCCAGCAGCCACGCGCACGGCCAGGGCAGCCGCGCGGTGTGCAGCCAGTCGCCCTGGTGCGAGCTGGTGGCGATCAGCGGCACCTGCAGCGCCGCCAACGCCGCGGCGTCCAGCCCTTCGATGAGCGAGAGCCCAAAGTGCGCCCCCATGCCCGCGCGCAGCACCTTGGGCGACCACAGGGCCGCCGTGCCGCGCAGCGCCAGCACCTGCCGAAAGCCAAAGGCTGCCGCGCTGCGCAAAATCGAACCCACGTTGCCGGGGTCCTGCAGCCGGTCGAGCACCACCGTCGGCACGCCCGCCTGCACACCCCCAACGGCGGGCAGCGCCACCAGACACGCGATGGGTGCCGGGGACTCCAGCGTGCTGAGCTGCGCCATCAGCGCCTCGCTCAGCGTCCACACCGGCACCTCGGGCGCCAGGCCGGCGTCGCGCTGCCACGCCTGCACCAGTGCTTGCGCAGCCGGGCTGGCCACCACCACCTGCGGCTGCCAGCCGCGCGCCAGCAACGCCCGGCACAGATGGTCGCCCTCGACCCAAACCACCCCTTCGCGCCGGTACGCGCTGCCGTCGTGCACCAGGCGGCGCAAGCGCTTGACGCGCGGGTTGTCGCGCGAGGCGATAGGGGGCGCCTCGGGGGCTCGGTTCATGCCGCCTCCCTCGCTGGTGCGCGCTGGGCCGCGGCCACAGGCGCAAAACTGCGCCGGTGCCACGGCGTGGGCCCGTGGGTGCGCAGCGCCTGCACATGCTGCGCCGTCCCGTAGCCACGGTGGCGGTCGAAACCGTACGCGGGATAGGCCGCGTGGGCCTCGTCCATCAGGCGATCGCGCGTGACTTTGGCAAGGATCGAGGCCGCCGCGATCGCGGCCACGGTCGCGTCGCCCCGCACCACCGCCTCGGCGCGCACGTCCAACACCGGTAGGCGGTTGCCGTCCACCAGCACCAGCGATGGGCGCAGGCGCAACCCCGCCACGGCGCGCTGCATGGCCAGCAGCGTCGCCTGCAGGATGTTGAGACGGTCGATCTCCTCCACACTGGCCACGCCCACCCCCACGCACAGCGCGCGGGCGCGGATCGCGTCGTACAGCCGTTCGCGGCGCGCGGCGCTAAGCGCCTTGGAGTCGGTGACCCCTTCGATCGGATCCTGATCGTCGAGGATCACCGCCGCCGCCACCACCGGCCCGGCCAAGGGGCCGCGACCGGCCTCATCCACCCCCGCGATCAGCCCCTCGCCGCCCCAGTCGAAGGCATACTGGTGCGCCGCTGCGGCGCCCGTCAGGGGCGCGCCGGTGCGTCGGGTGGTGCGCGTGCGCATCATGCCCCCTGTGCGCGCCCAGCCGTGCGCGCCGTCGTGCGCTCGAGCAGCGGCGCAATGGCCTGCACCGCCAGCGCCGCCGTGTCGCGCCGCAGCGCCGCATGCATCGCGTCAAAGCGCGCCAGCACGCGCGCACGCCGCGCTTGGGCTGCCGCGTCGTCGGCCAGCCACGCCAAGGTCTCGCACGCCAGTGCTTGCGGGCTGGCGGCCTCCTGCAACAACTCGGGCACCAGGCGCTCGCCCGCCAGGATGTTGGGCAGGCCCACCCAAGGCTGGCGCATCTTGCGCCGGGTGATCCGCCAGGACAGCCAGTGCATGTGGTAGGCGATGACCATCGGTCGCTTGAACAGGGCGGCTTCGAGCGTGGCGGTGCCGCTGGCCACCAGCACGGCGTCGCAGGCCGTCAGCACCGTGTGCGACGCCCCCCGCACCACCGTGATCCACGCCGCCACCGGGCTGGCGGCCACGCGCGCGCGGATCTCGGTCTCCAGCGCCGGCACGGCCGGCAGCACAAAGCGCAGCGCCGGCCGTTCGCGCAGCATGAGCGCGGCCGCCGCCAAAAAGCGTGGCAACAGGTGCTCGACCTCGGCACGCCGGCTGCCGGGCAGCAGCGCCACCACGGTGGTCGCCTCGTCCAGCCCCAAGCGCGTGCGCGCCGCGGCCCGGTTGGGGCGCTCGGGCACCAGCGCCGCCAGAGGGTGCCCGACGTACGTGGCGGCAATGCCGTGTTCGGCCAGCAAGGCCGGCTCGAACGGAAAGAGGCACAGCACGTGGTCGCAGGCACGCCGGATCAGCGCCACGCGCTCGGGGCGCCAGGCCCAAATGGCCGGCGCGACGAATTGCACGGTGGGTATGCCCGCCGCGCGCAGGTCGGCTTGCAGCGCAAGGTTGAAGTCGGGGGCGTCGATCCCGATGAACAGCGCGGGCGGCTCGGCCAGCAAGCGCTCGCGCAGCCGGCGGCGGATGCCGACGATCGCGCGGTAATGCCGCAGCACCTCCACATACCCGCGCACGGCCAGGGTGTCGCTGGGCCACCAGGCGTCCAGGCCTTGCTCGCGCAGGGCATGGCCACCGATGCCGCAGGCCTGCAGACCCGGCCAGGCCTGGCGCAAGCCGCGCAGCAGCTGCGCCCCCAGCCAGTCGCCAGACGCCTCGCCCGCCACCAGGGCCACGCGTGGCGCGCTCGCCGCCGCGGTCGGGGACATCGGGGTCGTCAGGACCATGGGCGCTCAGCGCACGATGCCGCGTTCGGGATGCACCGTGGTCAGAAACGCGCGCATCAGCGCCACGTCCGCCGCGGCCTGCGGGTACCGGGTGGCCATCGCCTCGATGCGCTCGATGGCTTGCGCCAGCGGCAGACCCTCACGGTAGAGCGCTTTGTGCATGGCTTTGACGGCGGCGATGCGCTCGCTGCCGAAGCCGCGCCGGCGCAACCCCTCGAAGTTCATCGAGCGCGCCCGCGCCGGCTGGCCCTGCGCCATCACGAACGGCGGCACGTCGGCAAACAACAAGGCGCACATGGCGGTCATGGCATGGGCACCGATGCGCACGAACTGGTGCACCACCGTAAAGCCCCCCAATATCGCCCAATCCCCCACCTGCACATGGCCCGCGAGCTGGGCGTTGTTGGCAAAGATGGTGTGGCTGCCCACGATGCAGTCGTGCGCCAGGTGGGTGTAGGCCATCATCCAGTTGTCGTCACCCAGGCGCGTCACGCCCCCCCCCTGCACCGTGCCGACGTGGTAGGTGCTGTATTCGCGGATGGTGTTGCGGTCACCAATGACGAGCTGGCACGGCTCGCCACGGTATTTTTTGTCCTGGTTGGGCAGCCCCAGGCTGACAAAGGGGAAGATGCGGTTGTCGCGTCCAATCGTCGTGTGCCCCTCGATCACGCAGTGGGGCCCCACCGTGGTGCCGGCGCCAATGCGCACGTGCGGGCCCACCAGTGTGTAAGGCCCGATGTCGACATCGGTGTCGAGTTCGGCCTGGGGATCGACCAGGGCCGTCGGGTGGATGCGGGCCATCGCGGCGGCGCCCTCAGGCGATCGAGCGCATGGTGCACATCAGCTCGGCCTCGCAGGCGATCTCATCGCCAACGCGCGCCGTGCCACGGAACTTGAAGATGCCGGCCTTCATGCGCTCCAGCGTCACGTCCATGACGAGCTGGTCGCCGGGCTCCACCGGCCGCTTGAAGCGCGCGCCGTCGATGCCGGCGAAGTAGTACACGGTCTTGTCGTCTGGCGTCACGCCCAGCGTCTCAAACGCCAGCAGCGCCGCCGTCTGCGCCAGCGCCTCCAGCATCAGCACGCCCGGGAATACCGGCCGGTGCGGAAAGTGGCCGGTGAACACCGGTTCGTTGATCGTGACGTTCTTGAGCGCCCGGATGGAAACGCCCTTTTGCACCTCCAACACCCGGTCAACCAGCAAAATCGGGTAGCGGTGCGGCAGTTGCTTGAGAATCTGGTGGATGTCCATCGTCATGGTTGGTGGCGTCGTTCGAGGGCTTTGAGGCGCTCGCGCAAGGCGTGCAGCTGGCGCAGCGTGGCGGCGTTCTTCTCCCAGCTGCGATTGTCGTCGATCGGAAAGATGCCGCTGTAGTGGCCGGGCTGCGTGATCGAGCGCATCACCACCGACGCGGCCGAGATGTGCACGTGGTCGGCCAGCTCCAAATGGCCCAGCACGATCGCCCCACCGCCCAGGGTGCAGTGCGCGCCAATGCGCGCCGAGCCCGCCACGCCCACGCAACCGGCCATGGCGGTGTGGCGGCCCACGCGCACGTTGTGCCCGATCTGGATCAGGTTGTCGAGTTTGACACCGTCTTCGAGCACGGTGTCGCCCAGCGCCCCGCGGTCGATGCAGCAGTTGGCGCCGATTTCGACATCCGCGCCGATGCGCACCGCGCCGAGTTGCTCGATTTTTTCCCAGGCCTTGCCGTGGGCGCCCGGCAGGTCGTACGGGGCGAAGCCAAAACCATCGGCGCCGATGATGGTGCCGCCGTGCACGATGCTGCGCGCGCCCAGGGCGCAATCGAACCCCAGCACGACATGCGCGGCCAGGCGCGCATGGGCGCCGACGCGGGCACGCGCCTCGACCACGCTGTGCGCGCCGATCTCGGCGCCAGCCTCCACCACCGCGCCGTCTTCGATAACAGCGAAGGGGCCGATGGTGGCGTCCGGGTGGACCTGGGCGCCGGGTGCGACCCAAGCACTCGGGTGCACGCCCGCGTGCCGCGGGCGCGGCTGCACGTGGCGCCGCCACCACTGGGTCAGGCGCGCGAAGGTAAGGTACGGGTCGTCGCACGCCCAGGCGGTCCAGCCCACCGCCGGGGGGTGGGGGCGCGCCAGCGCATCGGCCACGCAGTCGGGCGGCACGATCACCACGCCGGCGCGGGAGTGCGCCAGCGCCGCGCGGTAGCGCGGGTGGGCCACGAAAGCCAGCGACTCTTCGTCCGCCTCGGCCAGCGGCGCGATGCGCGTGACCCGGCGCTCCTGCGTGCCATGCAAAACGCCGCCCAGGGCGGCGTGCAAATCGGCCAGGCGTGCGCTCACTTGCTGGCGTTGAGGCCCGAGATCACCTTGTCGGTGATGTCGTGTTTGGGCGCGATGTAGACCGCCTCTTGCAGGATGAGGTCGTACTTTTCGGATTCGGCGATCTGCTTGATGACGCGGTTGGCGCGCTCGATGACGGCCTGCAGCTCTTCGTTGCGGCGCTGCGCGAGGTCCTCCTGGAATTCGCGGCGGCGGCGCTGGAAGTCACGGTCGAGCTCGGCGATTTGGCGCTGCCGCGCCGCACGCTGCGACTCCGACAAGGTGGGGGCGTCTTTTTCGAGCTTTTCGGTGGCCTGGCGCAGCTGCGTGCCCAGCGCGTCGATTTCGCGCTCGCGGCGCGAGAACTCCTGTTCCAGGCGCGCCTGGGCGGCCTTGGCCGCCTGCGAGTCGCGCAGGATGCGCTCGGTGCTCACAAAGCCAATCTTCAAGTCCTGCGCAAGGGCGGCGCTGCTGCCGATGGAGGCGGCAGCACAGGCCGCCACGAGCGCCCAGCGGGCTCCCCAGGTCCGGGTCAGGTATTTCATCAGAAGGCGGTACCGATCTGAAATTGGATGGTTTGCGTCTTGTCACCGGCCTGCTTGCGCACCGGCTTGGCAAACGCGATTCTAAGCGGCCCCACGGGCGAGATCCAGCTGATGCCAATGCCCGCCGAGGCGCGCAGGTCGGTGAGCGTAAATTTTTGATCCGGGGCGTAGACGTTGCCGATGTCGAAGAAGCCGAACATGCGCAGCGTGCGGTCGTTGCCGGCACCGGGGAACGGCGTGATCAGCTCGGTGTTGAGCAGCACCATCTTGGTGCCGCCCAGGTACGCCTTGTCGTTGCTGTTGCTGTTGGTCAGCGCGCTTTGCAAACCCAGGGTGCCCTGCTCGAACCCGCGCACCGACCCCAGCCCGCCACCGTAGAAGTACTTGAACAGCGGCATGGGCTTGCCGCCCAGCCCCTTGCCCCAGCCCGCTTCGGCGTTGAACGCCAGCGTGAACTTGCGGTTGAGCGGGATGTACTGCTGGTACTGGGCGCTGGCCTTGACGTAGCGGGTGTCGCCGGCGACGCCCAGCTCGCCGTTGGCGCGTTTGAGCGTGCCCTGCGTGGGCACCAGCGCGCTGTCGCGCTCGTCGCGCGCCCAGCCGACCGTCAGCGGCACCGACAGCGGCGAGGAGCCAAAATCGCGAATGAAAACGTTGTAGGCCTCCGGCATGCGGTCGCCCGGCTCGATCTTGGTCTTTTCGACGCCGATGCCGAAATAGACGGTGTCGGTTTCGGTAAACGGCACGCCAAAGCGGATGCTCGCCCCGGGCGTGACAAGCCGGTAGTCGCCATCCTGCGCGTCGAGCGGCCGCGTGGTGCGGTAGTACACGTCGAGCGTACGCGAGACGCCGTCATCGGTGAAGTACGGATTGGTCGTGCTCAGCACGAACTGCCGGTTGAACTTGCTCGTGTTGACGTTGAGGCCCAGGTAGTTGCCGGTGCCAAAGACGTTTTCCTGCTGAATACCCGCCAGCAGCGAGAGCTTTTCGGCCTGCGAATAGCCCGCCCCGAGCGTGAGGTTGCCGGTGGGCTTTTCGACCACGGTCAGCACGAGGTCCACCTGATCGGGCGCGCCCGGCACCTCTTGCGTGTCGATGCGCACATCGGTGAAAAAGCCCAGCCGGTCCACGCGGTCGCGCGACAGGCGGATCTTGTCGCTGTCGTACCACGCGGCCTCGAGCTGGCGAAATTCGCGCCGTATGACTTCGTCGCGGGTGCGGTTGTTGCCTTCGATGTGGATGCGGCGCACGTAGGCGCGCCGCGACGGCTGGCCACGCAGCACGACGGTGACGCGGTTGCGCTCGCGGTCGATTTCCGGCACCGCCTCCACGCGCGCAAAGGCGTAGCCAAAAGCGCCGTAGAGGTCGGTGAACGCCTTGACGGTTTCGGCCACCTGCTCGGCGTTGTAGGCCTGCCCGGGCTGGATGCGCACGAGCGACTGGAACTCCGCTTCTTTGCCGAGGAAGTCCCCCTCGAGCCGCACCGCCGACACCGCGTAGCGCTGACCTTCGGTGATGTTGATGGTCAGCGTCAGCGACGACTTGTCGGGCGAGAGCGCCACCTGGGTCGAGTCGATGTTGAATTCGAGGTAGCCGCGCGTCAGGTAGTACGAGCGCAGCGCCTCGAGGTCGGCGTTGAGTTTGGCGCGCGAGTAGCGGTCGCTCTTGGTGTACCAGCTCAGCCAGCCGCCGGTGTCCAGGTCGAACAAATCGAGCAGCGTCTTTTCCGGAAACGCCTGGGCCCCGACGATGCGGATGTCGCGGATCTTGGTCACGTCGCCTTCGACGACGTTGAAGTTGAGGTTGACGCGGTTGCGCTCGATCGGGGTCACGGTGGTGGTGACCTGCACCGCGTACATGCTGCGGTTGAGGTACTGGCGCTTGAGCTCCTGCTCGGCGCGGTCGGCCAGCGCCCGGTCGAACGGGCGGCCCTCGGTCAGCCCGATGTCACGCAGCGCCTTGCGCAGCACCTCGTTGTCGAATTCCTTGACGCCCGTGAAGCTGACGTCGGCCACCGTCGGGCGCTCCTCGACGATGACGACCAACACGTCGCCATCGACCTGCAGCCGCACGTCGGAAAACAGCCCCAAACCGAACAGCGCGCGAATCGCCGCCGCACCCTGCTCGTCGGAATAGGTGTCGCCGACGCGAAACGGCAGCGAGGCGAACACCGTGCCGGGCTCGACCCGCTGCAGGCCCTCGACGCGGATGTCACGAACGGTGAAGGGATCGACGGCCCAAGCGGGCAGCGACGTGACCAACGCTGCCAGCAAGGCGCGGGCGCGCATGCGCCAGGGGCGCTCGTGTGATGGTTTCATGCGATACGGGTCTGCCCGGGGTCAACCGAGCAATCGGGCAAGATCGTTGAAGAGCGCCAGCGTCATCAGGGCCACGAGCAGTGCCACGCCACCCCGCTGCAGCCGCTCCATCCACACCTCGGATGGCGGGCGGCCGACCAGCGCCTCCCAAAGATAATACATCAGGTGCCCCCCGTCCAAGACCGGCAGCGGCAACAGGTTGAGCACCCCAAGGCTGACGCTGACCAGGGCCAGGAAGGACAGAAACGGCAGCCACCCCAAGCGGGCCGACTGGCCTGCATAGTCCGCAATCGTCAGCGGACCGCTGAGGTTGCGCAGCGACGCCTCACCCAGCACCATCTTGCCCAGCATTTGCAGCGACAGCGCCGACACCTCCCAGGTGCGCCGCACGCCCTCGAGCAGCGCATCGAGCGGACCCAGCGCCACCGTCGTCATCGCGGGTGCGGCGCCAATCATCGCGCCGACCCGACCCACCCAGGCGTCGCCTCGCCGCTCGGCGCGCGGCGTGACCTGCACGTCCAGCGTCGCGCCATCGCGCTCGATGCGCCAGCGCTGCGGTGTCGCCCGGCCCTGATCGTCCACGGCAGCGCGGATGCGCGCGCGCAGCTGCTGCGCGTCCACCATCGGCTCGCCGTCCACGGCCAGCACCCGGTCGCCGCTGCGCAGCCCCGCCTCGGCCGCGGCACCGTCGGGCAGCACCTCACCCACCTGGGGCGCGGACCAGGGCGCGACGATGCCGATGCGCTCGAACAAGCGGGCATCGACATCGCTGACCCCCAGCGAGGACAGCGGCAGCACCACTTCGCGCCCCGGGGCCTGCGGGCCATCGGCCAGCCACACCCGCAGGTCCTGCCCATCCAGGGCCGCCTGGGTCAGGCGCCAGCGCAGCTCGTCGAACGAGCGCACGGGCTGCGGATCCTCGGCGGGCATGGCCGCCGCGCTCACCCATTCGCCGCCACGGATGCCGACACGCTCGGCCAGCGAAGCGGGAGTGGGGCTGGCCAGCACCGGCTGCGCCTGCGGCACGCCCCACCAGGCCACGAAGGCGTAGAGCGCCACCGCCAGCACCAGGTTGGCCGCCGGCCCTGCCGCCACGATGGCCGCGCGGCGGCGCAGGGGCTGGGCGTTGAACGCAAGGTGGCGCTGTTCGGGCGCCACCGGCCCCTCGCGCTCATCGAGCATGCGCACATACCCGCCCAGGGGCAGCGCAGCAACCACGAATTCGGTGCCGGCGCGGTTGCGCCAGGTCCACAGCGGCCGGCCAAACCCGATCGAAAACCGCAGCACCGGCACGCCGCAGGCCACCGCCATGCGGTAGTGACCCCACTCGTGCACCGCCACCAAAATGGCGATGGCCAGCAAAAACGACAACACGGTCAACATCACGGTCCTTGGTCGGCGTCACAGCGGCAGGCCAACGCCCGAGGGCCTCAGCGCACCGTCCAGCGGCGCACGTGCTCGGCAGCGCGGGCGCGCGCCTCGCGGTCGATGGCCAGCACATCGTCGAGCGTCGCCGGTTTGGAGGGAGCATACGCCTCCAGCGTTCCGCGGTTGACCGCGTGGATGCGGTCAAAGCGCAGCCGCCCGTCCAAAAACGCCGCCACGGCCACCTCGTTGGCAGCGTTGAGCACGGCGGTCGTGCCGGGCGGCGCCTGCAGCGCCTCCCAGGCCAGAAACAAGCCCGGAAAACGCTGGCGCTGCGGCGGCTCGAAGGTCAGCGCGCCCAGCGTGGCAAAGTCCAGCGGCGCCGCACCGGAGGCGATGCGCTCGGGCCAGCTCAGCCCATAGGCGATGGGCACACGCATGTCGGGCGTGCCCAGCTGCGCCACGATGGAGCGGTCGCGGTACTGCACCATCGAGTGCACAACGCTTTGCGGATGGATGACGACCTCGATGTGTTGCGGCGCAAAGCCAAACAGGTAGTGCGCCTCGATGACCTCGAGCGCCTTGTTCATCATCGTGGCCGAGTCCACCGAGATCTTGCGGCCCATGACCCAATTGGGGTGCGCGCACGCCTCCTCCGGGGTGACGCGGTCCAGCGTCGCGGGATCGCGCTGGCGAAACGGCCCACCCGAGGCCGTGAGCACGATTTTTTCCACGCGCTGCGGCCAGGTGAGCGGGTCCTCGGGCAGCGCCTGGAAAATCGCCGAGTGCTCGCTATCGATGGGCAGCAGGCGCGCCCCACCGGCGCGCACCGCGTCGAGAAACACCTCGCCACCGACGACCAGCGCCTCCTTGTTGGCCAGCAGCAGCCGCTTGCCCGCGCGCGCGGCGGCCAGGCACGGCGCCAAGCCCGCCGCGCCCACGATCGCCGCCATCACCGTGTCCACGTCGGGGTGTGCCGCCACCTCGACCAGCCCGTGCGGCCCGGCCAGGGCCTTGGTGGGCAAGCCGCGCTGGCGCAGTCCCTGCGCCAGCGCCTCGTACTGCGCGGCGCCAATGACGGCCCAGCGCGGCCGAAAGCGCTCGCACAGCGCCAGCAGGGCGTCGACCTGCCGCTCGGCGCTGAGCGCCACGACCTCGAAGCGCTGCGGGTGTTGGCTCACCACGTCCAGCGTGTGGGTGCCGATCGAGCCCGTGGCCCCCAGCACCGCGATGCGCTGACGCGGGGGACGGGGTGCGCGGTCGTAGGGGTGATCCATGCGTCAACCAATTGCAAAAGGTGCGATGCCGCTGCCTGGGATTCCGTCAGGCCAACCACGTGTGCAGCGCCATCACCGCCGGCAGCACCGGCAGCAGCGCGTCGATGCGGTCGAGCACGCCGCCATGCCCGGGCAGCAGCCCGCTGGAATCCTTGACGCCGGCGCTGCGCTTGACGAGCGACTCGAACAAATCCCCGGCGACGCTGGCGGCCGTCAGCAGCAGCAAGGCGGACAGCGCCAGCGGCACGCCCTGGGCCCACAACCGGGGATACAAGCCATCCGCACCCGGGAGCCAAGCGCGCTCCACGGCCGTCCACAGCTGCGCCAGCACCAGCACGGCCAGCGCGCCGCTGAGCGCGCCTTCCCAGCTTTTGCCGGGGCTGATGCGCGGCGCGAGCTTGTGCCGCCCCAACGCTTTGCCGCCGAAGTAGGCGGCGATGTCGGCCACCCACACCAGCAAAAACGCACTGAGCAAGGCGCCCAGGCCGCGCGCGTGCAGGCTGACCAGCGCCCACCATGCAGCCCCCAGCACCAGCGCCCCGAACACCAGCCGCACCATCCGCGGCCAGCGGCCCCAGGCCTCGACCCCTTGGCGCAGGGCCAACACCAGCACCACCGCCCACAGCGCCGTGATGCCCCACCACACCGCCGCGGGCCACGGCGCGTGGCCCCAGCGCCACCACAGCACAACCAGCCCCACGGCCAGCGCCGCCCCGCCGACCCGGGCGGCGCGTGGGCCGGCGCCGTTGAGGCGGCACCACTCCCAGCCGGCGGCCGCCATCAGGGCGCCTGTCACGAGGGCAAAGGGCCACGGGCCGGGATAGACCATCGCGGGCAGCAGCACCAGCAGCAGCAGCACCGCCGTGATCACACGCAAACGCAGCATCGTCGTCCCATCGGGGCGCTGGCAGCGGCTCACGCCACCTGCGCGGCCTGCACCTGTTCGGGCGTGCGCCCAAACCGCCGCTGACGCTGCGTATAGGCAGCCAATGCCCGGTCGAACTCGGCCTCGTCGAAGGCGGGCCACAGCCGGTCGGAGAAATACAGCTCGCTGTAGGCGAGCTGCCACAGCAAAAAGTTGCTGATGCGCTGCTCGCCACCGGTGCGAATGACCAGATCCGGGTCGGACACGTGGGCGAGCGCCAGTGCCCCGGCGAGCGCGGCTTCGGTGATCGGCTCGCCACGCGCGGCCAGCGCCTGCGCGGCCTGGACGATGTCCCAACGCCCGCCGTAGTTGAAGCACACGTTGAGAACCAGCCGCTCGTTGCCCGCCGTGCGCCGCTCGGCTTCAACCATGCCGGTCACCAGTTCCTCGGGTAAGCCGTCGCGCGCGCCCACCACATGCAAGCGCACGCCCGCATCGGCCAGCCGCGGCACCTCGTCCATCAGGGCCTGGATCATCAGCCGCAGGATGGCGCTGACCTCATCGGCGGGACGGCTCCAGTTCTCCGACGAGAACGCAAACACCGTGAGCACGCGCACGCCGCGCTCGGCACTCCAGCCGATGACGCGCCGCAGGGTTTCCATGCCCGCGCGGTGCCCCGCCACCCGTGGCAGCAGCCGCTGCCGCGCCCAGCGCCCGTTGCCATCCATGACGATGGCCACGTGCGCCGGCACCCCGCCTGGGGTAGCGGGGACGGGTTCGCCAGCGGCGGCCGGAGGATGGGCCATGCGCGGCAGCCCCACTCAGATCGCCATGATGTCGGCCTCTTTCGAGGCGACCATCTTGTCCACCTCCGCGATCATGCGGTCGGTGAGTTTTTGGATTTCGTCCTGCGCACGGCGCTCGTCGTCCTCGGAGGCAAGCTTGTCCTTGACCAGGCGCTTGACATGCTCGTTGGCGTCGCGGCGCAGGTTGCGGATCGCCACCTTGGCGTGCTCGCCCTCGGCCTTGACCACCTTGGTGAGTTCTTTGCGGCGCTCCTCGGTCATCGGCGGGATGGGCACGCGAATGAGGTCGCCATGCGAAGCCGGGTTGAGGCCAAGGTCGGACTCACGGATCGCCTTTTCGATCTTGGCGCCCATGCCCTTTTCCCAAGGCGCCACGCCGATGGTGCGCGCATCGAGCAGCGACAGGTTGGCGACCTGGCTGATCGGCACCATCGTGCCATAGTACTCGACCTGCACGGTATCGAGCAGCGCCGGGTTGGCGCGCCCCGTGCGCACCTTGGCCAGGTTCGCGCGCAGCGCCTCCAGCGACTGCTGCATTTTTTGCTCGGCGGTTTTTTTGATCTCGGGAATGCTGCTCATCGGTTGGCCTCTCGTTGTCTCAGACGTGCACGAGCGTGCCCTCGTCTTCGCCCAGCACGACGCGCTTGAGCGCGCCGGGCTTGAAGATGGAGAACACGCGCACCGGCAGGTTCTGGTCGCGGCACAGCGCAAACGCGGTGGCGTCCATGACCTGCAGCTGCCGCACCATGGCTTCGTCGAAGCTGATGCGCTGGTAGCGGGTGGCGTTCGGGTCCTTTTTGGGGTCGGCGGTGTAGACGCCATCCACCTTGGTTGCCTTGAGCACGATCTCGGCCCCGATCTCGGCCCCGCGCAACGCGGCCGCGGTGTCGGTGGTGAAAAAGGGGTTGCCGGTGCCTGCCGCAAACACCACCACCTTACCCTCCTCCAGGTACTGCAGCGCCTTGGGCCGCACATAGGGCTCGACGACCTGGTCGATGGCGATGGCGGACATGACGCGCGCCTTGGTGCCCCCGCGCTCGAGCGCATCGCCAATGGCCAGCGCGTTCATGACGGTGGCCAACATCCCCATGTAGTCGGCCGTCGCGCGGTCCATGCCAACGGCGCCACCGGCAACGCCACGAAACAGGTTGCCGCCACCGATGACGATGGCCACTTGAACCCCCAGGCGGTTGACCTCGGCAACTTCGGCGACGATGCGCTCGATCGTGCCGCGGTGGATGCCAAAGGCCTCCTCACCCATGAGGGCTTCACCGGAGAGCTTCAGAAGAATGCGCTGCAAAGCGGGCATGGCGGGTCTCGCTACCTGGTCGGGGATTGTACGGGCGACCGCATGGGCCGCCGGCGTGGGTTGCAAAAACGGCCGACCCCTGGGCAGGAGCCGGCCGTGTGTCAGGGGCCAAGGCGGGTTAGGCTTTTTGGGCCGCGGCAACCTGCGCCGCCACCTCGGCCGCGAAGTCGTCCTGCTTCTTCTCGATGCCTTCGCCCACCACGTAGAGCGTAAAGCCCTTGACGGTGGTGTTGGCGCCCTTGAGGTACTGGGCCACGGTTTGCTTGCCGTCGGCCGCCTTGACGAACACCTGATCGAGCAGCGAAACCTCCTTGAGGTACTTCTGCACGGCGCCCTCGACCATCTTGGCGACGATGTCGGCCGGCTTGCCCGACTCCGCGGCCTTTTGTTCGGCGATCGAGCGCTCCTTGGCCACCAGCTCGGCCGGCACCTCGGCCGACGACGTGGCCACCGGCTTCATGGCGGCGATGTGCATCGCCACGTCCTTGGCAGCCACCGCGTCACCCTCGAACTCGACCATGACGCCGATGCGCACGCCGTGCAGGTAAGCGGCCAGCTGGCCGCCACCGGCGTAGCGCTTGAAGCGGCGGATGGTCATGTTCTCGCCGATCTTGCCGATCAGGCCCTTGCGCACGTCCTCGACGGTCGGACCAAACCCTTCCATCGACAGCGGCAGCGCCGACAGAGCCGCCACATCCGCCGGGTTGTGCTCGGCAACGAGCTTGGCCAGCGCCTGGCAAAAGCCCGCAAACAGCTCGTTCTTCGAGACGAAATCGGTCTCGCAGTTGACCTCGATGAGCGCACCGGTGTTGCCGTCGATGTGCGAGGCGACCACGCCCTCGGCGGTGATGCGGCTTGCCGCCTTGCCCGCCTTGTTGCCCAGCTTGACACGCAGGATTTCCTCGGCCTTCTCCATGTTGCCGTCGGCCTCGGTCAAGGCCTTTTTGCACTCCATCATGGGGGCGTCGGTTTTGGCGCGGAGTTCCGCGACCATGCTAGCGGTGATAGCAGCCATTGTGTTGCTCCTGTGGGCGGCCACGCCGCCCCAATGTGATCGAAAAAGATGTCCGCTTGGTGACAAAAAAGGGGCACGCAGCCCCTTGCTGGGTCAGGCAGCGGGGGCTTACGCCTCCTCGACCTCGACGAATTCGTCGCCGCCGGCACGCGCCGCCTGCACCACGTTGTCCACGGCGGCGCTGCGCCCTTCCAGCACCGCATCGGCGATGCCGCGGGCGTAGATGGCCACGGCCTTGGCCGAGTCGTCATTGCCCGGAATCACATAGTCGATACCCTCGGGCGAGTGGTTGGTGTCCACGACGCCGATCACCGGGATGCCCAGCTTCTTGGCCTCGGCCACGGCGATCTTGTGGTAGCCCACGTCGATGACGAAGATCGCATCGGGCAGCGCGGTCATGTCCTGGATGCCGCCAATGTCGCGCTCGAGCTTTTCCAGCTCGCGGTTGAACAGCAGCTGCTCCTTCTTGGACATGCTCTCCAGGCCCGCTTCCTTTTGGGCCTGCATGTCCTTGAGGCGCTTGATCGACGACTTGACCGTCTTGAAGTTGGTCAGCATGCCACCGAGCCAACGCTGCTCCACATAGGGCATGCCGGCGCGGCGCGCCTCGGCCGCGACGATGTCGCGCGACTGGCGCTTGGTGCCCACCATCAAAATCGTGCCGCCATTGGCGGTGAGCTGGCGCACGAACTTGCGCGCTTCCTCGAACAGCGGAACCGTCTTTTCGAGGTTGATGATGTGGATCTTGTTGCGATGGCCAAAGATGTAGGGGGCCATCTTGGGGTTCCAGAAGCGCGTCTGGTGCCCGAAGTGGACACCGGCTTCCAGCATTTCACGCATGGAAATCGACATGGTGGTCTTCCGTTCCAAAGGTTGGGTCTAAAGCCGGCCCGCATCGGCACGCACACTGCGCGCGCCAACACCCGGATGGACCGTCTCGCGATTGTTTGGCGCCCAGGCAATGCCTGCCAGCTGGCGCAAAACCTGATGATTATAACGTCGCCGCGGCGCTGAATGAACGCCGCGAGCCGGGACGTTGAGCGGCGCTGTTTCGCGGATGGTCGCCGCCCCCTGGGCGCGCCTATACTGGCCCCATGGAGCGCATCGTACCGGCTCGCACCCCGACGGCGCCTGCATCCGCGCGGCGCTGGCCGCTGCACGGCAGCGCCGCTACGCGCGTGATCGAGCAGTGGGCGGCGGGCTCGCTGGCGCCCCACACGTTGATGCAGCGCGCAGGCCAGGCGGTGGCGCGCCTGGCGCGCGCGTGGCGCCCGCATGCCCGCCACATCCTGGTGGTGGCCGGGGGTGGCAACAACGGCGGTGACGGGTGGCTGGCCGCGGCGCTGTTGCAGCAGCACGTGGCGGGGCTGCCCGGTGCGCGCGTGCAGGTCTGGGCACTGGGCGATACGTCACGTCAGCCGCCCGACGCCCGTTGGGCGCGCGCCCAGGCGTTGGCGGCCGGGGTGGAGGTCATCGGCGCCCCACCGGCCGAAGCGGCGCAGCCCGATGTGGTGATCGACGCGGTGTTTGGCCTGGGGCTGTCGCGCCGGGTGCAGGGTAGCGCCGTGGACGCCGTGCATTGGCTGCACACCTGCGCGGCACCAACCCTGTGCGTGGATCTGCCCAGCGGCCTGGACGCGGACAGCGGACATTGGTGGGTCGAGGCCCCCGCGTCCCCCCCTGCCCCGCGCCTGACCCTGACGCTGCTGACCCTCAAGCCAGGGTTGTTCACCGGACTGGGCCGGGCCTGCGCGGGCGACGCCATCTGGTTCGACGACCTGGGGGTGAGCCCGGCGTTGGCACCGGACGCCTGGCTCACGCTGCCCGGTGGCTGGCCCGATGTGCCAGCACTGCAACGCGCCCACGCCAGCCACAAGGGCCGCCGCGGCGACGTGCTCGTGCTTGGCGGTCAACTGCCCGGCGCCACCGGCGTGGGCATGACCGGTGCCGCCATCTTGGCGGGCCGCGCCGCCCTGCGCGCGGGGGCGGGCCGCGTCTATGTGGGGCTGCTCGATGGCGGCGCGCCCATGCCCGCGCTCGACACCGGGCAGCCCGCGCTGATGCTGCGCACGGCCGAGGCGGCCCTGGCCTCTTCCCTGCCGGAACACGCGGTGGTGGTGGCGGGTTGCGGTGGCGGGCCGGCCATGGCCGCGCTCCTGCCGGCGCTGCTTGCCCGTGCACCGCGGCTGGTGCTCGACGCGGATGCGCTCAACGCGCTGGGCCCTCTGTCCAGCGGCACCGCGCTGCCCGAGGCCTGGGTTCAACGCCGCAAGGCGGGATGGCACACGGTGCTGACGCCCCATCCCCTGGAGGCCGCGCGGCTGCTCGGTTGCGACAGCGCGCGCGTACAGGCCGACCGGTTGGCCGCTGCACGCACGCTGGCCGAGCGACTGGGTGCGACCGTCGCGCTCAAAGGCAGCGGCACCGTGATCGCCGCGCCGGGCACGCCCCCGCTGGTCAACCTCAGTGGGGATGGCCTGCTGGCCAGCGCTGGCACGGGCGATGTGCTCGCCGGGCTCATCGGCGCACGGCTGGCGGCAGCCGACGAGGCAACGCTGGCCAGCGCAGCGGCGCGTGCCGATGCCGTCGCCCAAGCCGTGGCCGCGCATGGCGCGCTGACCGCATCCTGGCGCGGCCATTGGCCACCGACGGCCACCGACCTCCTCCTCTGATGACGTCATCGTGCAGGGGCCATAAGGGTCAGAGCAGACCGCGCACCGTCGCCAGCGGCAGGAACAAGGACAGCGGGGTCTCGGGCAGCGCGATGAACCCGTGGTGCCGGTAGAAGGCTGCGGCCGTCTCGTCCTTGGCATCGACCGTCAGCGCATAGGCGGCGATCTCTGCACGGGCTGCGCGTGCCAGCGCGTCGGCCAGCAGCGCGCCGCCCAGCCCCTGCCCCTGAAAGCCGCGATCGACCGCCAGACGTCCCATGCGCACGGCGGGAACGGTGGGATAGCGCGGCAGCTTCTTGACGGTGCTCGCCGGCAAATCCGCCAACCACAGGCTCGCCGAGGCCAAGGTGTAGTAGCCCGCGATGCGGCCCTCATCGGTGACGGCCACGAAGCAGGCCGCGACGCGGCGGCGCACGTCCTGCGCAACCTGCTCGCGCAGGTAGCGGTTCAGCGCCGGGCTGTCGCAATCGAAGGCTGAGCGGTCGTGCGTGGCGTCCAGCGGCACCACGCGAAACGGCGCCCGGCTCATTCAGCGCGCAGCAGTTTGCGGCGACGCGTGAAGGCGCGCTTGAGCGCCGGGGCCGCGGTGGGCGGCGCCAGCAAGGCCTGGGCGAAGCACTCCTGGTCGGCCACCGACAGCCGGATGGCGGTCGCCTGTTCGATGGCGCGCTGGGCGGCCTCCTGCACGGCCGAGACCACGAAATCGGTCATCGTGCGTCCCTGCAACTCGGCGGCACGCTTGAGCTGCGCGTGCAGATCGGCGCTGATGCGCGCTTCGAGCCGGGCGGTGGTGGTGTGGGCAGCCATGGGACGGTCCTTCTGACGCCAATTGTACGGCAACGTGCCGTACGGAACCTGCCACGATGCTGGCTCGTGGGAGCGCGAGACCGACCTGCGGCAACGACCGGTTGGATGCCAAGGGTCGAGTAGGCGTCGATGGCTGGCGTGGGCGCCGCAGGCGCGCGGCGCTGGCGGCGCCATGCCCATGGCGGCTGGGGATCGGGCTGCGCCCACAACCCGATGCCCCGTTGGCGCGCCTGGATCTCGGCCACGGCATAGCGCCAGCGCTCGACCCATGGCTGCTCGTGGGCATGGGCACGGTAGTGCCATGCCAGCCCCTGTTGCACGAGCCCGAGCGCCACATCCTGCGCATCCGATGCGTCGACCACCCACAGCACGGCCAGTGTGCGCCCGTAGCGGTCGCGCCCACGTGGCACCAGGGTGACGACGCGGCCCGCCAGGCGCGCGCGCAGCGCGTCACGGGCCTGTACGCCATACGGCTGTTCGAGCTCCGGCGCATCGATGGTGGCCAGGCGCACCGTGCGCTGTTGGCCGCTGCCGTCGCGCACGCGCACCGTGTCGCCATCGTGCACCGACACGACCGCGACCTGTTGCGGGGCCGTTGGCGTGGCATCGCGCGCCGGCGCGATGCCCGGCTGCGGCCCACCGCAGGCGGCCAGACCCAACAGCGCGGCCAGGGCCACCGCCCCCAACCAGGCCCCCAGGCGGCGCGCCATGCTCATCAACCGTGGTGCTTGCACGTCCATCGGCCCCCTTCACAGCAATGGGCGCAGCTCCAGCGCCGCGTCCTGCAGCAACGGCAGCAGCTCGCGCGTGATGGCGCCCTCGCGCAGCCGCTGCTGCGACAGCACGGCGTTGAGCGCCGCCACCGTTTGGCCGCGCATGTCGCGCAGCGGCACCGCGACGGCGTGCACCCCGAGTTCGTGCTCCTCGCTGCACACGCAATGGTCTTCCTGGCGGACCTGTTGCAGGATGCGGCGCAGCGCCTGCGGCTCGGTGACGGTGTAGGGCGTCAGGCGTGGCAAGGCCCCGCTGGCCGCGCTGCGCTCGGCCAGCCAGCGCGTCAGCGCCGCGCGCGGCAGGGCGGCCAGCAGCACGCGCCCCGTGGACGTGGCGTGCGCGGGCAAGCGCGCGCCCAGGTGCAGGCCATGCGCCATCCAGCGCCCACGGACGTACGGCGCCGCGGGGTCACCCAGCGATGCACCCTGCCAATCAGGGGCGGTCTGCGCACCCGGCGGCACGCTGCGTGCGATCACGACCACCGCATCGGCATCCAGCACCGCCACCGAAAACGACGCCTGCGCCCGGGCCGCCAGCCGATCCAGCACCGGCTGCACGGTGCGCGGCAGGCGCGCCGACGCCAGGTAACTGCCAGAAAAGCGCAACACCTTGGGTGCGAGCCAAAAGTAGCGCCCGTCGGTTTCGAGGTACCCCAGGTGGGCCAGGGTCAGCAGGTGGCGGCGTGCCGCCGCGCGGGTCAGACCCGCGCGTTGCGCCGCCAGCGTGGCGTTGAGGCGCTGGCGCTCGGTGTCGAAACTCTCCAGCACCGCCAGGCCCTTGGCCAAACCGGCGATGTAGTCGGCAGGTGCGATTGCCATGACGCAACGATAGCCGATTTCGGCCCGGATGCGATTCTCTGCGCGGTATTCGCACCGCTTGCGCGATCATCGCGCATTTGGTCGATGCCGCGGCTGTCCCGCGCTGGGGGGCGTGCCTACGATGGGGGGGGGTCACAACGGCTCCATCCGGAAAGGAAGATCTCCCCCATGCGCACCCAAGTCGTGATCGTCGGCGCCGGTCCCTCCGGCCTGCTCCTGGGCCAGCTGCTGCACAAGGCTGGCATCGACAACGTGATCCTGGAACGCCAAAGCGCCGAGTACGTGCTGGGCCGCATTCGTGCCGGCGTGCTCGAGCAAGTGGCGGTGGACGTGCTGGACGAGGCCGGTATGGGCGAACGCATGCACCGCGAGGGCCTGGTGCACGAAGGTTTCGATCTGCTGTTCCAGGGCCAGCGCCACCGCATCGACCTCAAGCGCCTGACCGGCGGCAAGACGGTGCTCGTCTACGGCCAAACCGAGGTCACGCGCGACCTGATGGCCGCGCGCGCCGCCAGCGGTCAGACCAGCGTGTACGAGGCCCAGCACGTCACCCTGCACGACCACGACAGCGCCCACCCCTGGGTCAGCTACGAAAAGGACGGGCAGACCCACCGCATCGACGCCGACTTCATCGCCGGCTGCGACGGCTTTCACGGGGTGTGCCGGGCCAGCGTGCCGCGCAGCGCCATCACCGAGTACGAAAAGGTCTACCCCTTTGGTTGGTTGGGCCTGCTGGCCGACACCCCGCCCGTGCACGAGGAGCTCATTTACGTCAACAGCCCGCGTGGCTTTGCGCTGTGCTCGATGCGCAGCCGCACGCGCAGCCGCTACTACCTGCAGGTGCCGCTGTCGGATACGTTGGACAACTGGTCGGACCAGGCGTTTTGGGATGAGCTGCGCCGCCGTCTCGACCCCGCCGCGGCGGAGGCACTGGTCACCGGGCCCTCGATCGAAAAGAGCATCGCTCCGCTGCGCAGCTTCGTGAGCGAGCCGATGCGCTTTGGCCGTCTGCTGCTGGCCGGTGACGCGGCGCACATCGTGCCGCCGACGGGCGCCAAGGGCCTGAACCTGGCAGCCACCGACGTGAAGTACCTGGCCGACGCACTCATCGAGCACTACCAGGAACGCTCCGACGCGGGGCTGGACGGGTATTCGCAGCGCTGCCTGCGCCGCATCTGGCGCGCCGAGCGCTTTTCGTGGTGGTTCACCAGCCTCATGCACCGCTTCCCCGGCGAGGGTGAAATCGCGCAGAAATTCCAGGAGGCCGAGCTCGACTACCTGATCCACAGCGAAGCCGGCGCGCGCACCATCGCCGAAAACTACGTCGGCCTGCCGCTGGACTTCGGCGTGCGGCGCGCCTGACGGCCCGCGGGACCGACGCCCCCTGGCGCCGCAGCGCCGCCGGTGACGCGCGGCGGCAACCCCGTGTGCTGGGTGAGCAGCTGGCCTTTGGCGGGCTGACGCGGCTGGGCCGCGGCGGAGGCGGCGCCCGCGCGCGCCTGGGTGCCCGGCGGGGTGGAGTTGGCGCGCCGTGGCGCGCGGTAGCCGCCGTCGGTGAGCGGCTGGTAGGTCGGCACCAGGTGGTGTTTGCCGTTGCCGATCAGGTCGGCGCGGCCCATGGCCTTGAGCGCCTCGCGCAGCAGCGGCCAGTTGTTGGGGTCGTGGTAGCGCAAAAACGCCTTGTGCAAGCGGCGCCGGCGCTCGCCTTTGACCACGTCCACGCGCTCGGTGCGCTCGTCGCGGTGGATGCCCTTGAGGGGATTGAGCCCCGTGTGGTACATGGCAGTAGCCGTCGCCATGGGGCTGGGGTAGAAGGTCTGCACCTGGTCGGCGCGAAAGCCGTTTTTCTTCAGCCACAGCGCCAGGTTCATCATGTCCTCGTCGCTGGTGCCCGGGTGCGCGGCGATGAAGTAGGGGATCAGGTACTGTTCCTTGCCCGCCTCGCGCGAGTACTTCTCGAACATCTGCTTGAAGCGGTCGTAGCTGCCGATGCCGGGCTTCATCATCTTGGACAGCGGCCCTGGCTCGGTGTGCTCCGGCGCGATCTTGAGATAGCCCCCCACGTGGTGCTGGACCAGCTCCTTGACGTACTCGGGCGACCGCACCGCCAGGTCGTAGCGCAGGCCGGAGCCGATCAAAATCTTCTTGACGCCCGGCAACGCACGCGCGCGCCGGTAGATGCGGATGAGCGGGCCGTGGTCGGTGTGCAGGTTGGGGCAGATGCTGGGGTAGACGCAGCTGGGCTTGCGGCAGGCGGCCTCGATCTCCGGGCTTTTGCAGCCCAGGCGGTACATGTTGGCGGTGGGACCACCCAGATCGGAGATGACGCCGGTAAAGCCGGCAACCTTGTCGCGGATCTCCTCGATCTCGCGGATGATCGAGTCCTCCGAGCGGCTCTGGATGATGCGCCCCTCGTGCTCGGTGATCGAGCAGAAGGTGCAGCCGCCAAAACACCCCCGCATGATGTTGACCGAGAAGCGAATCATTTCCCACGCCGGGATTTTGGTCGGTCCGTCGTGGCGGCCGCGCGCATCCGCATACGCCGGATGGGGACTGCGCGCGTAGGGCAGCCCAAACACCCAATCCATTTCGGCGGTGGTCAGCGGAATCGGCGGCGGGTTGATCCAGACATCGCGCGCGGCGGCCCCCTCCCCGTGCGCCTGCACCAGGGCGCGGGCATTGCCCGGGTTGGTCTCCAGGTGCAGCACGCGGCTGGCGTGGGCGTAGAGCACCGGGTCGGCCTTGACCTGCTCGTAACTGGGCAGGCGGATGACGGTGCGCTCGCGCGGTGCACGCAACGCTGCGGCCTTGGGCGCAAGGCGCACCGGCTGTTCCGTGGCGTTGCCCGCCTCCTGGGCGCAGGGCGCGCCGTCCTGCTCGGATGGCATGGCATAGGGGTTGGGGTGCGGCTCCACCCGGCCGGGCCGATCCACGTCGGTGGAGTCGATTTCGAACCAGCCCTCTGGCACGCCGCGGCGCACGAACGCGGTGCCGCGCACGTCGGTGATGGATTCGATGGGTTCGCGCCGCGCCAGCCGGTGCGCGACTTCGACCAGCGCGCGCTCGGCGTTGCCGTAGAGCAGCAGGTCGGCCTTGGCGTCGAGCAAAATGGAACGCCGCACCGTCTCGCTCCAATAGTCGTAGTGGGCAATGCGGCGCAGGCTGGCCTCGATGCCGCCCAGGAGGATGGGCACGTCCCGGTAGGCCTCGCGGCAGCGCTGGCTGTAGACGATCGCCGCCCGGTCCGGCCGCTTGCCCGCCACGCCGCCCGGGGTGTAGGCGTCGTCGGAGCGGATCTTGCGATCGGCCGTGTAGCGGTTGATCATGGAGTCCATGTTGCCCGCGGTCACCCCCCAGAACAGGTTGGGCCGGCCCAGCGCCTTGAACGCCTCGGCGCTGTGCCAGTCCGGCTGGGCGATGATGCCGACGCGAAAGCCCTGCGCCTCCAGCACGCGGCCGATCACGGCCATGCCAAAGCTCGGGTGGTCGACGTAGGCGTCGCCGGTGACGAGGATGACGTCGCACGAATCCCAGCCCAGTGCCTCCATTTCGGCGCGGCTCATGGGCAGGAAGGGCGCGACCCCAAAGCGCTTGGCCCAGTACGGCTTGTAGCTGGTCAGCGGCTTGGCATGGCGCGGGAAGAACGAGACGTCGGCCGGGGCGTTCATGGGTGCAGGCGAGCGCAGGTAAACCGCGCAGTGTACGCCGCACGCAGTGCGCGTGCAGCCGGCAAACGTATCGGCCCCGAACGCCGCGGGGAGACTCGACGCGTTTCAGGCGGCGGCAGCGGGCGCGCCCGGCTCGCGGCGCCGGAACATGCCCCACCCTTCCATGTGCAACACCTTGTCACCGTGCTGGTTGAACAGCTCCCACACGGTGCGCACCAAGCCGACGTCGGGCCGCTTGCTCATGGGGCGCTTGTCGGTGATGGTGTGGCGCAGGTGCAGCTCGTCACCCGGAAAGACGGGTTTGAGCCATTTCAGACTCTCCAGCCCCGGCGATCCCAGGCTCGACGACTCGTGCAAAAAATTCGTCACCATCAACCGCATGGCCAGCGCGCAGGTGTGCCAGCCGCTGGCGCACAACGCGCCGAACACCGAATGGCGCGCGGCTTCGGCGTCCAGGTGAAACGGCTGCGGGTCGAACTGGCGCGCAAACGCCACGATCTCCTCCTCGGTCACACGCACGCTGCCCAGCGCGCGTGTGTCGCCGACGGCAAGGTCTTCCCACCAGATGCGGATGTGGGGGCTGGATGCGGGGTCGATCGCGGTCATCGGGTGTCCTCCTGCCGCAACGCTAACGCAGGCGAACGTGGCCTGCAGTCACCGACCGGACGCCGCCACGCCCCCGGCGGCAAAGGCCTGGCGCAAGGCGCGCGCGGCATCCTGGTGGGCGGTGAGCGCCTCGGGGATGACGCGCCCCATCTTGATGAATTCATGCGTCACGCCGCGGTAGATCTCCAGGTCCACGGCGACGCCGGCCATGCGCAGCGCATCGGCGAGTTGCACGCCCTCGTCCACCAGCGGATCGCACTCGGCCAGGCCGATCCAGGCCGGCGCCACGTCCGTCCAGTCCGGTGCCAGCAGCGGCGCAAAGCGCCAGTCCTCGCGCTGCGCGTCGTCGATGTAATGGCGAAAGAACCATTGGATCGTCTCGGCCTCGAGCACGAACCCGTGGGCAAAGCGCCGGTGCGACGGCGTGTCCTGCCACGCCGAGCAACCGGGATAGAACAACAGCTGCAGCGCCAGAGGCCAGCCAGCGTCGCGCGCCTGCAGCGCGGTCACCACCGCCAGTGTGCCGCCAGCGCTGTCGCCACCCACCGCGATGCGCTGCGCATCCAGCCCCAGCCCGGCGGCCGCTTGACGCAGCCACGCCAGGGCGTCGAAAGCGTCGAGCACGGCGGTGGGAAAGCGGTGCTCCGGCGCCAAGCGATAGTCCAGCGACAGCACGGCGCACTGGGCCAAGTGCGCCAGGTGACGGCACAGCGGCGCGTGGGTGCGCACACTGCCCACCGTAAAACCACCCCCGTGCAAGTACAACAGCACCGGCGGCGGCCCGGCCTCGGCACCCCGGTGCGGCACCACCAGTTCGGCCGCCAACTGCGCCCCGTCCCGGGTGGGGATGGCCAGCGTCTGTACACGCGCCATACGGTGTGGCGCAATGTCGAGCACGTGGGCGCTGGATTCGTAGAACGCGCGCGCCTGCTGCGGCGTGAGCGCGTGCAGCGGTGGCCGCCCCGCGCGCGCGATGCGATCCAGCACGCCGCGCATCGCGGGGGTCAACAACTGGCGAGGATGGGTCGGGGTCATGGGCCAATTGTGGCGTTTGCCGCGGCGTTTGCCGCGGCGCGGCGGTGCGCCCGCTGTCACCGCCGTGCCTGCCAGGCCACGGCGCGGCGCGCTAGAGTATGGCGCCATCCCATCCGGAGAGCGTTGCCATGGCAGAAATCCGCTACCTGACCACCATTCAGATCGAGCACGGTGCGCTGCGGCGGCTGCGCGCCGAATGCGAGCGCGTGGGCATCCGGCGGCCGCTGATCGTGACCGATGCCGGGGTACGCGCCGCCGGCCTGCTGCAGCGGTTGGTGGACGCGCTGGCCGAGGGTGGCCCCACGCTGCCCCACGCGGTGTACGACGGCACACCGTCCAACCCGACCGAAGCCGCCGTGCGCGCCGCGGCGGCGCACTACCACGCCGCGGACTGCGACGGGCTGATTGCCCTGGGTGGCGGCAGCGCCATCGACTGCGCCAAGGGCGTGGCCATCGCCGTCACGCACGACGGGCCGCTCAAGACCTGCGCCACCATCGAGGGAGGCGCACCACGCATCACCGATCGGGTGCCGCCACTCATCGCCGTCCCCACCACCGCCGGCACCGGCAGCGAGGTGGCGCGCGGCGCGATCCTGATCGTCGATGATGGGCGCAAGCTGGGATTTCACAGCTGGCACCTGCTGCCCAAGGCCGCGATCCTGGACCCCGAATTGACCCTGGGCCTGCCGCCGCGGCTGACGGCGGCCACCGGCATGGATGCCATCGCGCACTGCATCGAGACGTTTTTGGCGCCGGCCTTCAACCCGCCGGCCGACGGCATCGCGCTCGACGGGCTGGAGCGCGGCTGGGCGCATATCGAGCGTGCCACCCGCAACGGCCAGGACCGCGAGGCCCGGCTGCAGATGATGAGCGCGAGCATGCAAGGCGCGATGGCCTTTCAAAAAGGGCTGGGCTGCGTGCACTCGCTCAGCCACAGCCTGGGCGGGCTCCATCCAGCCTTGCACCACGGCACGCTCAACGCCGTGTTTTTGCCGGCGGTGATCGCCTTCAACGCCGAGGCCGAGAGCGTGCGGCGCGAGCGTCGGCTGGAGCGCATGGCACGCGCCATGGGCCTGGACGGCCCCGACGCCATCGGCCCGGCGATTCGCGCGCTCAACGCCCGCTTGGGCCTGCCCAGCGGGTTGGCCGAGTTGGGGGTGACGCCGGCATGGTTCGACCGCATCATCGACGGGGCGCTGGCCGACCACTGCCACCAGACCAACCCGCGCCAGGCCACGCGCGAGGATTACCGCGCCATGCTCCAAGCCTCGCTGTAGCCCGGGGGGCAGCGGGCGGCCGTCGCCCGCGTCGCCCGGCTCACAGCGGCTCGACGCGGCCCGGGTCGGGCCGCTGCAACCACTCGGCCCACTCGTCGGCCAGGCGCTGCGCCTCGCGCACCGCGGTCTGCCAGGCCTGCATGCGCTCGGCCAGGCGCTGACCGTAGCGCGGGAAGTCGGTGCGGTCGGGCAGCTTGCCGTTGGGCAGACGCCGCACCCAGTCGGGGTCGGGCGCGAGCACGATGGTGTGCGCCAGCGCGGCCGTGGGCCGATGGCGCCAGCGCAGGCCCTTGTCCAACCAGCCCGGCACGATTTGGCGCTGAAAATGCGGGTACAGCACCAGCCCGTGCTGGGGCCGCCAGCGCAGGTGCAGGTGGTAATCGGTGATGCCACCATCCCAATACGCACCAGGGGGCGCGCCGGGGATGTCGTGCACGGCCTGCAGCACGAACGGGATCGAGCAGCTTGCCTGCAGCGCCGGCATGAAGTTGTCCACGCGCAGGGGCACTTGGCGCGTGCGGTAGTCGCTGGTGTCAAACGGCAGTGGTGCCGCGCCGCCCGGCCCGGCTGCCGGCGCGGAAAACACCACCCGCTCCAGCCAGGCCCCCATGGCGCGCCGGCGCGCCACGTTGGTCAAGAATGCCCCTGCGTAGCCGAGCGGGGTGCGCCAGCGCCCCTCGCGATCGAGCAGGTGGCGCCCGCGGGCGGTCACGATGTGCACGCGCCAGCGTGGATGCTGCAGCACCTGCTCGATACGGCCGCCAAAAAATGCGCGCAAATTGGCGGCAAACGCCGCGCTGACCTGCTGTGCCGAGGGCCGGCTGCGCCCGGGCTCGACCACGTAGTCCTGGGCGATGTAGTCGCGCTCCAGGCGCTCGAATGCGGCCACGCAGTCGTCCAGACAGGCGGTGGCCATGCGCCAGGCGCCGATCGAGGCCCCGACGAGCTGCACCACGTGACCGCCCTGGGGCAGCCAGTGGCCAAACAGAAAGCGGTCCAGCGGGCCCAGAATCAAACCCTTGGGACCACCGGCAGCGCCTGGCACCACGCCCACGTCGGCAGGCTGCAACCCGCGCGTGCGCACGTGGGCCAGCGCCGCCGCTCCGGCGTAAATGCGCAGCGCCCGGGTCATCGCGCGGCCCCGGGGTTGACGACATCCGGATCGACCAGCAGGTCGGGGTCGAGCTGCAGCAGCTCCCCCAGCGCGTCCGGATAGGTGTGGATGAGCATGTCGCGCTGGTTGCCCAGGGCCCACACCCGCGCGCGCCAAGCCGCCAGGTGCACGACCGCCGCCAGCGGATCGGCGGATTCACGGTGCAGGGGGTCGAGATGCTGTTCGATGGCCTGCACCAGCAGGCGCGGCAGCCGCCAGTGTTGCGCCAACGCCGCGCCCACCTCGGCATAGGCATAGCCCAGCGCTTGGTATTCGGCGCCGGCGCGCTCCAGGGCGTACCACGGGCAGGTGCGGTCGAGGTCGCGCATCACCTCGGGCATGACCTGGTGCATGACCAGCTCACCCACCGCGTGCAGCAACGCTGCGGTGAAAGCCACGTTGTCGTCGAGCCGGCGTGGCACGCACACGCGCCGCGCCACCGATGCGGCCACGAAGCTGTAGGACCAAAAACGCTCCAGGTCCATGCCCGGCGGCGCCGGAAAGCGGCTTTGCACCGCCGCCGCCACGACCAGCGCCCGCACCCGGTTGAAGCCCAGCACCATCACGGCATCGCGCGCGCTGTGCACCGGCCGCAACAGCCTAAACAGCGCCGAGTTGGCCTGCCGCAGCAGGCGGGCCACCAGCGCCGGGTCGCGCTCCAGATCGGCCGTGATGCTGTCCAGATCGACGTCGTCGCGCCCAAACGTGGCGATCAGCCGCGCCGCCACCTCGGGCACGACCGGCAACGCGTCGGGGTGCTGTAGCAATGCCTGCAAGCGCATGACCATCAATGCAAAAAGGCCGCGAGCTCGCCCGCGGAGGTCCACTGTTCGGGGTCTTTGTCGAGCACGGTCTCGAGGCTGAGCCCGAGCAAAATCGCCACCACGTCGGGGAAGGTGGCGCGCATCGCCTCGCGGTCCAGGTTCATCTCCTGCGCACGCGCGCGCCACGACGCCATGTGCACGACGCCCGCCAGCGGCTCGTAGATATCGCCCTCGAAGGGGAGCAGCTGGTGCCGCAGGGCGGTGACGATGTTGTCCGGAAAATCCCAGCGCTGTGCAAACGCGGCGCTGACGTCGGCGTAGGTGTAGCCCAGCACGGCGCGTTCGACTTCGGCGCGTTTCATGTCAAAAGGCGAGACCCGCCAGTCGATTTTGGCCACCACGTCGGGCATACCGATGTGCATGACCAGATCGCCCACCGCGTGCACCAGGCCGGCGGTAAAGGCCGCCCCTTCCGGCAGCTTGAGGCTGCGTGCCAGCGGCCGGCAGATCTTGGCGGTGTTGAGGCTGTAGCGCCAAAATTGCTCCAGGTTGACGCCGGGCACGGTACGAAAGCTGCTGCCCAGCGCCACCGCCTGCACGAGCGTGCGCAGGTGGTTGAAGCCGAGCACGGTGATCGCCTCGCCCACCGAGTCGATCTGGCGCGAGAGGCCAAAAAACGCCGAGTTGGCGAGCTTGAGCAGCCGCGCGGTCAGACCCGGATCGGTGGCAATCAAGTCGGCGATGCGCCGCGCGTCCGGGTCGTCCTGGTCCAGCTCGGCCGTGACCTCGGACACCACGCGCGGTATGCTGGGTATCGCCTTGGCCTGTTGGAGCAGTTCATCGAGTGTCATGACAGGCCAATTATCGGTGCCCAACGGCCATCGTGGCGCGCCACGGCCTCAACGCCGCAGCCCCTGCAGTTTGGCAAAGGCCGACGCCATCGCCGTGGGCGCCGGCTCGGCCGCGCGCGGGCGCACCTGGCCCCCGCGCACGCCATGCGCCGCTGCGTAGCCGGCACGGGGCGCCGCCGCGCCAGGCGGTGCATCCAGCCGCATGCTCAGCGCGATGCGCTGGCGCGGCACATCGATCTCCAGCACCTTGACGCGCACGATGTCGCCGGCCTTGACCACCTCGCGCGCATCGGCCACGTAGCGGTTGGCCAGTTCGCTGACATGCACCAGGCCATCCTGGTGCACGCCAATGTCGACGAAAGCGCCAAACTGCGCGACGTTGGTGACCGTGCCTTCCAGCACCATGCCGGGCTTGAGGTCGCGCAGGTCCTGCACCGATTCCTCGAAGCGCGCAACCCGAAAATCCGGCCGCGGATCGCGCCCGGGCTTTTCCAGCTCGGCCAGGATGTCGCGCACCGTCACGGGGCCAAAGCGCTCGTCGGCGAAGGCCTCGGGCTTGAGGGTGCGCAGCACCTCGGCCTTGCCCATCACGGCCTCGATCGGCCGCCCGGCCGCCGCCAGGATGCGCTGCACCACCGGATACGTCTCCGGGTGCACGCCGGTCATGTCCAGCGGGTTGTCCCCGCCGCGGATGCGCAAAAAGCCCGCGCACTGCTCAAAGGTCTTGGGCCCGAGCCCTGTGACCTGCAGCAGTTGTTGCCGGTGGCGAAACGCCCCATGGGTGTCGCGCCAGCGCACCAGCGCCCGCGCCGTGGCGGCCGACAGGCCCGAGACCCGGGCCAGCAGCGGCACGCTGGCGGTGTTGAGATCGACCCCGACGGCGTTGACGCAATCCTCGACCACCGCGTCGAGCGTGCGCGCCAGGGCCGCCTGGTTGACATCGTGCTGGTACTGCCCCACGCCGATGCTCTTGGGGTCGATCTTGACCAGTTCCGCCAACGGGTCTTGCAGCCGCCGTGCGATGCTGACGGCGCCGCGCAGGCTGACGTCGAGGTCGGGCAGTTCCTGCGCCGCGGTCTCGCTGGCACTGTACACCGAGGCACCCGCCTCGCTGACCATCACCTTCTGCGGCACGCGCTGCCCCTCGCGAGCGCGCAGGCGCTGCAGCAGCTCGCCCACCAGCCGGTCGGTTTCGCGGCTGGCGGTGCCATTGCCGATGGCGATCAGCTCCACCCCATGGCGCAGCACCAGGGCCGCCAACGTCGCCAGCGCGCCTTCGACGTCGCGCCGCGGCTCGAAGGGGTACACCGTCGCCGTGTCCACGACCTTGCCGGTGGCGTCCACCACGGCCACCTTGACGCCGGTGCGGATGCCGGGGTCCAGTCCCATCGTCGGGCGCGGACCGGCCGGCGCCGCCAGCAGCAGATCGCGCAAGTTGGCGCCAAACACCTGGATCGCCACCGCCTCGGCGGCCTCGCGCAGACGCGCAAACAGATCGCGCTCGATCGACAGGCTCAATTTGACGCGCCAGGTCCATGCCACGCAGCGGCGCAGCCAATCGTCGGCCGCACGCCCCTGGTGCGACCAGCCCAGCAGCTGCGCCAGCCGCCCCTCGGCCAGCGAGGGCTGACCGGGTTGCGGCTCCTGCGGCTGGGCCAGCCGCAGGTCGAGCACCTCCTGCGCCCGGCCGCGAAACATGGCCAGCGCCCGGTGCGAGGGCACGCGCGCGATCGGCTCGTCATGCTCGAAGTAGTCGCGGAATTTGGCCACCTCGGGGTCGTCGGGGTTGCGGGTCTCGATGCGGCGGCTGCGCAGCACACCCTCGGCCCACAGCCACTCGCGCAGGGGCTGCACGATGGCCGGGTCCTCCGCCCAACGCTCGCTCAGGATGTCGCGCGCGCCGTCGAGCACCGCCGCCACGGTCGTGAAGTCCCCACCACCCTCGTTCGGCGCCGCCTGCACATAGGGTTGGGCGGCCTGGTGGGGATCACGCGTCGGGTCGGCCCACAGCGCATCGGCCAGCGACTCCAGCCCGGCCTCGCGCGCGATCTGGCCCTTGGTGCGGCGCTTGGGTTTGTAGGGCAGGTACAGGTCTTCCAGATCCTGCTTGGTGGCGGCCGCCTCGATGGCCGCGCGCAGCGCTGGCGTGAGCTTGCCCTGCTCCTCGATGCTGCGCAAAACGGCAGCGCGGCGTGCTTCCAGTTCGCGCAGGTACACCAGGCGCTGTTCGAGCTGGCGCAGCTGCGTGTCGTCCAGGCCGCCGGTGGCCTCTTTGCGGTAACGGGCGATGAAGGGGACGGTGGCGCCGCCGTCCAGCAGGTCCACAGCGGCCTGCACCTGGGCGGCGCGCACACCGAGCTCGTCGGCAATGCGGTGCGTGATGGCGCTCATGAGGGGACGTGTCTTGCGAGAGCGGCAGAGTGTGCCACAGCGCGGCCGGCACGCGCTTTGCTTGGCAGCGCGTGAACGTCTCCCATCGTCCGCCCATGAGCCCCACCAGTCTGCCTGTCGACAACTACCTTCCGTACATGCCCGATGTGACGCGCTGTGAGACGTCGCTGCGCGAACTCAACCTGATGTGGCGCTTGATCGAGTCGTCCGCCCGCATGGTCTGCCCCACCGAGGCCCAGGCCATCCTGCCCACCATCGCCGCCACCCGCGCGGGCTTCGACCGGCTCGAGCGCGAGCTGGTTCGCAGTCTGGTGTCCGAAAAAATCGACAACGTGATGGCCGCCATCGGCACACGCGCGGCCTACGTGATCGACATCGTGGTGCGCAACCTGTACGAACGCACCGCGGACGTGGGATTCTTGGCAACGGACCGTGTGCTGTGCGAGTTCGTCGCGGGCCAGACCCGGGACGTGGAGCCCGTGCGCGCGCGCCTGCTGTCGTACCGGCGCAAGTACACCGTCTACGACGAGATCTTGCTGCTCGACGCCAACGGCAACGTGCTGGTGCAAACCGACCCCGCGCACGCCGTCGAAGGCACGCACGATCCGCTGCTCGCCCAAGCGCTGCAGGCCGACGGCTTCGTGCAGGTGTTTCGCGCCACGGATCTGCGCCCGGGCATGGGCCCGAGTTTGATCTACGCGCAGCGCATGCTGCACCCCAGCACACGCCAGCCCGTGGGCGTGCTGTGCCTGGTGTTCGGTTTCGAAGCCGAGATGGCGGGCATCTTCCGGTCACACCGCGATCCGCGGGGACGCTCGATCCTGCTGCTGCTCGACGGCGACGGCACCGTCATCGCGAGTTCGGACGAGCACTGGATCGCGCGTGGCACCCGGGTGCCGACCAACCCGGACGGGGCACCGCGCCTGTTGCTGCATGCTGGCCGCGAGTACCTGGTGCAAACCCGCCGCGCCGCGGGCTATCAAGGGTATCAAGGCCCCCTGGGCTGGCAGGGTCAGGTGATGATTCCCATCGAACTGGCGTTCGCGCGCGACGACGGCAGCCCCCTCGATGCGCTGGATCCCGCCGTCGCCTCGGGCCTGTTGTCGCACGCCCGCAGCTTCAGCCCGCCACTGTTCGAGGTGATCCGTGCCACGGAGTCGATCCGCCGCGTGGTCTGGAACGGCCAGGTCGTCACAGCGGGGCAGGACGTCGACCGCCAAAGGCTCAAGACCATCCTCGATCAAATCAGCGAAACCGGGGCACGCAGCAACACCCTGTTCGCGCAATCGGTGCGTGATCTGTACGAAACCGTGCTGTCGTCCAACCTGCAGCAAATCGGGCTGGTGGCACACCTGGCCGTGGACCTGCTGGACCGCAACCTGTACGAGCGCGCCGATGACTGCCGCTGGTGGGCCCTGACGCCCGAGTTTCGCACCACGCTGGCGCATCCAACGCACCCATCCGGTGCATGGGAATCGGTGGCCTCCATCCTGCGCTACATCCATTCGCTCTACACCGTCTATACCCGCTTGTTCGTGTATGACCGCGACGGGCGGATCCTGCAAGAATCGCGCGACGACGGCTGCGCTGACGCCGTGGGCACGACCGTGGACGCCGAAACCCTGCGGGCGGTGCTGGCATTGCCCGACGAGCAGTCCTACTGGGTCACACCGTTTCGGGTCGATGCGCTGTCCGATGGACACGCGACCTACACCTACCACGCGGCGATCCGCCATCCGGACGACGAGCGGCAGGTGGTCGGCGGCATCGGTATCGTCTTCCACGCCCAGCGGGAATTTCTGGCCATGCTGCACGGGGCGGTGGCCGAACGCCAAGGCGCCCTCGCCTATCTGATCGACCGGCAGGGGCGGGTCATCTCCAGCACCGATCCGCAGCAGCCCGTGGGCTCGGTGCTCGAGGAAGCCAGCCCCTGGCTGGACCTGGCCAACGGCCAAACGGTCAGCCGGGTCGTGCTCTACCGGGGGCAGTACGCCGTGCTGGGGGCATCCGCCTCGGCGGGGTACCGAGAGTTCAAGACCAGCGACGGCTACCGCGACGACATCATCGCCATCGTGGTCGAACCGTTGGGGGAGGTGCGCGACGCCCGCGCCCGCAACAGCGGCCCGCAGGATGACTGGTGGACCCAATCCAGCGGCCGCGGCTGCCACGAATACGCCACGTTCTTCCTCGACGGTGATGTGCTCGCGCTCGATGCCGCCTGTGTGCGCGAAGCCGTACCGGCCGATCGCATGACGGTGGCACCGGCCGGGGCCCACCCCGCCCGCATCGGTCTGATCCCGCCAACCGCCAACATCCGGCTCGATCACTTCATCTGGGTTTACGACCTGGCGCGCCTGCTCAGCCCGACTGCGAGCACGCGCAGCGCGACCGAGGGGCGCCAGATCATCCTGGTCGAGCGTGCGGGCCACCTGTTTGGCCTGCTGGTGGATGAATTGCACGCCGTACCGGAGTTTGGCGCCGATGATTTGATGGAAGCCCCCTTTGGCGGGGCTGGCCGGCAACTGATCAACCGCCTCATACGCGCGCGCGGCGGCCAGGTCTTGATCGCGGTGTTGGACAGCGACCGCCTGCTTGCCGCGACACAGGGCTGAGCACACCGGGGCGCGGGCTCAGGCGCACGAGCGCAGCGCCGCGCGCAGCTGCGCCCCGACCTCGGGCCGGTCGGCAAACGGATCGGGCGGGTTCTCACCCGCGACGATGGCCTGCGCGCGCTGGCCCACCGGGCCCAGGGCGTGCGGGTGGGAGTAAATGTAGAAGCGCTCTTGTTCCAGCGCGTCGAAGACGCGCTGGGCCACCTCGGCGGCCGTGACCTTGCCACTGCTGACCGCCTTTTCGCTCATGGCCTGGCCGATGAGCTGGCTGCGCGTCGGTGCGCCCGCCGCCAACTGGGGGGGCCGGTTGCGCTCGCTGTGGCTGATGCCGGTGGGCACGAAGTACGGGCACAGCACGCTGGCCGAGACCTGGTCGGTCACCAGGCGCAGGTCCTGGTACAGGGTTTCGGTCAGCGCCACCACGGCGTGCTTGCTGACGTTGTAGACCCCCATGTTGGGCGGCGTGAGCAGCCCGGCCATGCTGGCGGTGTTGACGATGTGCCCGCGCCACGCCGGGTCGGCTTGCGCTGCGGCCAGCATCATCGGGGTGAACAGGCGTACGCCATGGATCACGCCCCACAGGTTGACACCCAGCACCCATTGCCAATCCGCCAGGGTGTTTTCCCACACCAGGCCGCCAGCGGCCACGCCGGCGTTGTTGAAGACGAAGTGCGGCGCGCCAAAACGCGCCTGCACCGCAGCGGCCAGCCCCTCCATCTGCGCGGCATCGGCCACGTCCACGCGCTGGGCGAGCACCGCCACGCCCGCCTGCAGCGCCTCGGCACGGGCGCGCTCCAGCGCATCGGGCTGGACATCCACCAGCACCAGGTTCATGCCGCGCCGCATGGCGATGCGCGCGACCTCGAGCCCGAAGCCGGAACCGGCACCGGTGATGACGGCCGTGCGGCCGGCGAATTCGGTCAGCATGCGCTCCTCCCCCCGGTGCGTCAGTCGACGAGCTTGACGAGCTGTTTGCCGACGTTGCGCCCCTTGAGCAAGCCCAAAAAGGCTTCAGGCGCGGCTTCCAGGCCCTGCGCCACGGTTTCGCGCGGGCGGAAGCGCCCGCTGCCCACCAGCTCACCCAGCTCGGCCAGGGCCTGCGGCCAAACCTCCATGTGCTCGCTGACGATGAAGCCCTCGATGCGCATGCGGTTGATGAGAATGAGCGACGGGTTGAGCATCGGCAGCGGCTGGCCGTCGTAGCCGGCGATCATCCCGCACAGCGCCACGCGCGCAAACGCATTGGCGCGCAGCATCACCGCGTCCAGCACCGTGCCGCCCACGTTTTCGAAGTGGCCGTCGATGCCGTTGGGGCACGCCGCCTTGAGCGCGCGCGCCAGCGCGCCCAGGTCCCGGTGCTCGCGGTAATCGATGCAGTCGTCAAACCCCAGCTCGTCGCGCACGTACGCGCACTTGTCGGGACCACCGGCGATGCCAACCACGCGGCAGCCGCGTTGCTTGGCCAACACGCCCACGGCGCTGCCCACCGCGCCTGCGGCCGCGCTGACGGTGATGGTTTGGCCGGCCTTGGGCGCGATGATCTGCGTCAAGCCATACCAGGCGGTCACCCCGGGCATGCCCACCGCGCCCAGGTAGTGGCTGGGCGGGATGCGCGAGACATCGACCTTGCGCAGCATGCCCGGCTGATCCCCATCGACCACGCTGTAGAGCTGCCAGCCGCCCATGCCCACCACCCAGTCGCCGGGCGCGTAGCGGGGGTGGCGGCTTTCCTCCACCTGCCCGACGGTACCGCCGATCATCACCTCGTTGAGGGGTTGCGGCGCGGCGTAGCTCTTGCCCTCGTTCATGCGCCCGCGCATGTAGGGGTCCAGGCTCAGGTAGTGGTGGCGCACCAGCACCTGGCCTTCGGCCAGCGGCGGCGTCTCGGTCTGCACCAAGCGAAAGTTGTCAACGCTGGCCTCGCCCTGGGGGCGGCTGACCAGCAGTATCTGTTTGTTCAGTGGCATGGACAACACTCCTGTGGGCCGGATGGCCCGTGGTCAATCGGTAGGGATGACGCCGGCGTCGGTGGCCGGCGTTTGCAGGTCGCGCACGCCCGCGCCAGGCGTGGGCAGACGGCGCACATAGCGAAACGTGCCGCTGGCGTGCGCGCACAGCCGTCCGGCGGCATCGCGCACCTGGCCCTCGGTAAAGGCCATGGTCGCGGTGCGGTGCAGCAGCCGCGCCCGCGCCACCAGCGGCCCCTGCGCCGCCTGCATGAAGCTGGTTTTCATCTCGATGGTCACGACCCCCATGTCGCGCTGCACGCTGCGCGCGGCATGCGCCATGACCACATCGAGCAGCGTCATGCTGGCACCACCGTGCACCACGCCAAACGAGTTCAAATGCTCAGGTGCGGGGTCGTAGGCGATCTCAGCCTCCCCGTCGTCCCAGCGGCGCAAGCGAAAGCCCAGCAGCTCGACGAAGGGGATGCGGACGCTCAACGGCAGGTCAGCCGCCGGTGACGACACTGACGCCCCCATCCACCGCCAGCCACTGTCCGGTGATGTGTTTGCCTGCGTCGGAGGCAAACAGCACCACCGTGCCCTTGAGGTCTTCGTCGTCCCCTAGGCGGTTGAGGGGCGCGTGCGCGGCCAGCCGTTCTTCGCCCATGGCCTGCAGCGTGCCGCGCGTCATCTTGCTGGGGAAAAACCCCGGGCAAATGGCGTTGACGCGGATGCCGTAGCGCCCCCATTCCGCGGCCAGCGCGCGCGTGAAATTGATCACCGCGCCTTTGGAGGTGTTGTAGGCAATGGTCTTCATGTCCGGCGGGTTGCCGCCCAGGCCGGCGATCGAGGCCACGTTGACGATGCTGCCGCGGCGGCGCGGGATCATGCTGTGCTTGCCCACGTACTGGCTGAGGATGAAGTACCCCCGGATGTTGAGGTTCATCACCTTGTCCCAAGCCTCGAGCGGGTGGTCCTCGGCCGGCGCGCCCCAGGCCGCCCCGGCGTTGTTGACCAGGATGTCGATGTCGCCCAGGCGTTGCAGCGTCTCGGACGCCAGGCGGTGGATGTCCTCCTCGCGCGCGCAGTCGGCGGCGATCCAGCGTGCGTCGATCCCTTGGGACTGCAGCCGTGCCGTGGCCTCCTCCAGTTCGTCGGCCTTGCGCGCGCTCAGCATGACCTTGGCGCCCGCCTCGCCCAGCGCCTGCGCCAGCTGCAGGCCCAGGCCACGCGAGCCGCCGGTGACCAGGGCCACACGGCCGCTGAGGTCGAACAATTGTTGAACGGTGCGGGTCATCGTCGCGGTCTCCTCTTGTGTGGGGGTCAGAAAGCCTCTTCGGCCATGTCGGCGCAGGTGCGGTCGCGCGTGCGCACCACCCGCAGCCACGCCTCGATCTTGGGCAGTTCGTAATGGAAAAAGTACCGGCACGCCTGCAGCCGCCCGGCGTGGGCCGCACCATCCCGGGCAGCGGCGGCCAGCGCCACGTCCAGCCAGATCCACGCCAGCACCGTGTGCCCAAACGCCTGCATATAGGGCACGGCATTGGCCAGCGCCGCCACCGGGTCGCCATCGGCCCAGGCCGCGCGCGTGGCCGCCAGCACCGCGTCCCACGCCGCCGCCAGCGCCTCGGCGTGTGCTGCCAGTGCCGGCACGGCACGCGCGCGCTCGGCGGTGGCGGCGATGCGCTCGCCCAGCAGCCGCGTGCCGCGCCCGTCTTCCATCAGCACCTTGCGCCCCAGCAGGTCCAGCGCCTGGATGCCGTGCGTGCCTTCGTGGATCATGTTGAGGCGGTTGTCGCGCCAGTACTGCTCGACCGGAAAGTCGCGCGTGTAGCCGTAGCCGCCGTGCACCTGGATGGCCAGGCTGTTGGCCTCCAGGCACCATTCGCTCGGCCAGCTCTTGGCAATCGGCGTGAGCACCTCCAGCAGCAGCCGCGCGTCGTCGGCCGTGGCGGCCTCACCCGTGCGCTGCTCGTCCACCAGGCGCGCGCAATACAGCTCCAGGGCCAGCGCGCCTTCGCAGTAGGCTTTTTGGGCCAGCAGCATGCGCTTGACGTCGGCGTGCTCGATGATGCGCACCGGCGGTTGCGCCGGATCCTTGCCGTGGGGCCCCAGCGGCCGGCCCTGCAAGCGCGTGCGGGCGTAATCCAAACTGGCCAAATAGCCCGCCATGCCGAGCATGGTCGCGGCCATGCCCACGCCGATGCGGGCCTCGTTCATCATGTGGAACATGTAGCGCAGGCCCTGCCCCGGCTCGCCCACACGGTAGCCGATGGCCCCGGCGCCTTGGCCATCGAGCCCGGCGCCCAACCCCGGTGCGCTGACCGGATAGCGGCCCTCGCCGAAATTGAGCAGGGTGTTGGTGGTGCCGCGCCAGCCGCACTTGTGGTTGAGGCCGGCCAGCGCCACGTCGTTGCGCTGTCCGCACAACTGGCCATCCGGCGTGACCAGTTTTTTGGGCACGATGAACAGCGAAATCCCCTTGACGCCGGGCGGCAGCCGGCCGTCCGGGCCGGGGATTTTGGCCAGCACCAGGTGGACGATGTTTTCGGTGAGCTCGTGCTCGCCGGCCGAAATCCACATCTTGTTGCCGCGCAGCCGGTAGCGCGGCCCCAGCGGGTCGGCCTCGTAGCCCTCACCGTCGGGGACGGCGCGCGTGGCGATGTCGCTCAGGCTCGAGCCAGCCTGCGGCTCGCTCAGGCACATGGTGCCGGAAAACCGCCCGGCAAATTCGGGCAGGGCAAACGCGCGCTGCTGCGCCTCGGTGCCGTGGGCCATGAGCAGGTTGGCGTTGCCCACGGTCAGCATGCCGGCGCCGATGCTGACCGAGGCGGCGGCGAAAAAGGCGTTGCCCGCGGCCTCCACGGTGTAGGGCAACTGCATGCCGCCGACGGCGTAGTCCTGCGCGGCGCTCAACATGCCGCTGGCGGCGTAGGCCTTCCAGGCCTCGTGCGTGGCCGCGGGCAGGATCACGCGCTCGCCATCGAAGCGCGGCTCCTCCGTATCCACCAGCCGGTTGAACGGTGCGTATTTGTCGCGCGCGATGCGCTCACAGGTGTCGAGCACCGCGTCGAACGTCTCGCGCGTGTGGTCGGCATAGCGCGCCCGGCTGCACAGGGTCTGCGCCTGCAGCCACTCGTAGAGCAAGAAGTCGATGGCCGCGCGCAGTCCCTGGGCCATGTCAAAGCACCTCGAACACGCCCGCGGCGCCCATGCCGCCGCCGATGCACATGGTCACGCACACGCGCTTGGCGCCGCGCCGTTTGCCCTCGATGAGCGCGTGGCCGGTCAGGCGCTGCCCGGACACGCCGTAGGGGTGGCCGATGGCGATGGCGCCGCCGTTGACGTTGAGCCGATCGGCCGGGATGCCCAGGCGGTCGCGGCAGTAGATCACCTGCACCGCAAACGCCTCGTTGAGCTCCCACAGGTCGATATCGTCCACCGTCAGCCCCAGGCGCTGCAACACCTTGGGCACGGCAAACACCGGGCCGATGCCCATTTCGTCGGGCTCACAGCCGGCCACGGCAAAGCCCAAAAAGCGTCCCAGTGGCTGCAGCCCCTTGCGCTCGGCCACCTTTTCGTCCATCACCACACAGGCGCCCGCGCCATCCGAGAACTGGCTGGCGTTGCCCGCTGCGATCACCCCGCCCGGCAGCGCCGGCTTGATGTTGGCGATCGCCTCTTTGGTCGTGCCTTCGCGCAGGCCCTCGTCGCGGGTGACGGTCACTTCGCGCGTGATCAGGCCACGCTGCGCGTCGTACACCCCGGCCGTGACGGTGATCGGCACGATCTCGTCATCGAACTTGCCCGCCGCAGCCGCCGCGCACGCCTTTTGCTGGCTGGCCGCGCCGTACTCGTCCATGGCGTCGCGCGTGATGCCGTAGCGCTTGGCCACTTGCTCGGCGGTTTGCAGCATGGTCCAGTAAATCTCCGGCTTGCGCGCCGCCAGCGCGGGGTCGAACATCATGTGCTTGTTCATCTCGTTTTGCACGCACGAGATGCTCTCGACACCGCCAGCGACGTAGATCTCGCCCTCGCCGGCCATGATGCGCTGCGCCGCCAGGGCGATGGTCTGCAGCCCCGAGGAACAGAAACGGTTGACGGTCAGGCCCGACACGGTCACCGGGCAGCCGGCGGCCAGCGCGATTTGGCGCGCGATGTTCATCCCGGTGGCGCCTTCGGGGTTGGCGCAGCCCATGATCACGTCTTCGACCTCGGCCGGGTCGAGGCGCGCGCGCTCGATGGCGGCGCGCACCACGTGTCCGCCCAGGGTCGCCCCGTGGGTCATGTTGAACGAGCCTTTCCAGCTCTTGGCCAGCGGCGTGCGGGCGGTGGAAACGATGACGGCGTTGCTCATATTCGGTTCTCCGGTGATGTCGGCTCGCCTCAGACGGCTGCGAAACCCTTGCCCTCGGCGACCAGGCGGGCGATCAGCGGCGCGGGCTGCCAGAAGTTCGCATCGTCGTGCGGGTTCTTGGCAAAGCGCTTCATGGCCTGCATGACGTTGAACAGGCCATACTGCTCGGCGTAGTGCATGGGACCACCACGCCAGGCCGGGAAGCCGTAGCCGGTCAGGTAAACCATGTCGATGTCGCTGGCGCGCACAGCGATCTTTTCTTCCAGGATGTGCGCGCCTTCGTTGACCAGCGCAAACACCAAGCGCTGCACGATCTCCTCGTCGCTGATCTGGCGCGGGGTGATGCCCAGCTCTTTGCGGTAGTCCGCGATCATCTGGTTGACCACCGGGCTGGGGATGGCGTCGCGCTTGCCCGGTTGGTAGTCGTACCAGCCCGCGCCGGTCTTCTGGCCAAAGCGCCCCATCTCGCACAGCCGGTCGGCGACCTTGCTGTAGCGCAGGTGCGGTTTTTCCACGTAACGGCGCTTGCGGATGTACCAGCCCACGTCGTTGCCGGCGAGATCGCCCATGCGAAACGGTCCCATGGCAAAGCCGAACTTCTCGATCGCGCGGTCCACCTGCTCAGGCGTGCAGCCCTCCTCCAGCAGGAAGCCGGCCTGGCGGCTGTACTGCTCGATCATGCGGTTGCCGATGAAGCCGTCGCACACCCCGGAGACGACGCAGGTCTTTTTGATCTTCTTGCCCAGGGCCATCACGGTGGCCAACACGTCCTTGGCCGTGGCCGCACCGCGCACCACTTCCAGCAGCTTCATCACATTCGCGGGGCTGAAGAAGTGGGTGCCGATGACGTCCTGCGGCCGCTTGGTGAACGACGCGATCTTGTTGACGTCCAGCGTCGAGGTGTTGGTGGCCAGGATGGCACCGGGCTTCATGACGGCGTCGAGCCGCTCGAACACCTGGCGTTTGACCTCCATGTCCTCGAACACCGCTTCGATGACGATGTCGGCATCGCGGATGTCGTCGTAGGACAGCGTGGTGCGCAGCAGGCCCAGGCGCTGCTCGGCCTGCTCGGGTTTGAGCTTGCCTTTTTTGACCTGCCCTTCGTACACCGAGCGGATGTGGGCGACGCCGCGGTCGAGCGCCTCTTGCTTGGTCTCCAGGATGGTGACGGGCAGACCGATGTTGAGGAAGTTGATCGAAATGCCGCTGCCCATGGTGCCCGCGCCGATGACGGCCACGGAGCGGATGTCGCGCTGCGGCGTGTCCTCGGGCACGTCGGCGATCTTGCTCGTGGCACGCTCGGCCACGAAGATGTGGCGCAGCGCGATGCACACCGGTGTGTTCATGAGGTTGACGAAGGTTTCGCGCTCGAACGCCATCCCGTCGTCAAACCGCTTGGTGGTGGCAGCCTGCACCGCGTCGATGCACTTGAGCGGCGCCGGGTAGTGCTTGGCCTGCGCGCCCACCATGTTGCGCGCGAACTGGAAGTAGGCGTCGCCCTGCGGATGCCGGCACGGCAGGTGACGCACCAGCGGCAGCGGGCTGCCATCGGCGTGGCGCTCGGCCACCTCGCGCGCCAGCGCCAAGGCCTCGTCGAGCAGGGTTTGCGCCGATTGGGCCATGCGATCGAACAGCTTTTGCCCCGGCAGCGCCGCCAACAGCTCGCTAGGCACCGGCTCGCCGCTGACGATCATGTTGAGCGCCGCCTCCACCCCAATGACGCGCGGCAGGCGCTGCGTGCCGCCCGCGCCGGGGATCAGGCCGAGCTTGACCTCGGGCAGCGCCACCTTGGTGCCGGGCGCCGCGATGCGGTAATGCGCGCCCAGCGCCAGCTCCAGGCCGCCCCCCATGCAGACGCTGTGGATGGCCGCCACCACCGGCTTGGCCGAATGCTCGACCGCCAAAATGACGCTCAGCAGATTGGGGTCCTGGTAGGCCTTGGGCGACCCAAACTCCTTGATGTCGGCGCCGCCGGAAAACGCCTTGCCCGCGCCCGTCAGCACGATCGCGCGCACCGCGGGATCGTCGTTGGCCCGGTCCAGCCCCTGCGCGATCGCCTGCCGGGTGGACAGCCCCAGCCCGTTGACGGGCGGGTTGTCCAGGGTGATGACGGCCACGTCGCCGTGGACCTGGTAATGAGCGGTCATGGTGCCTCCTCGAAAACGATGACGGACAAAACTGAACGATCGTTCGGTTTTGCGGAAATTCTAGGCCGCAAAGCGCGCTTTGCCCACGGTCAAGTGTCGCGCGTTTGTCTGTCGCACGGGGTCAGCCGACTTCCAGCCACTCCCTGCGCACGTAGGGGTTGGCCTGCAGCACTTCGGGCGTGCCGTCGAAAACGATGCTGCCGTGCCCCATCACCAGCGCGCGATCGGACACCGTCAGCGCGATGGTGAGCTTTTGCTCGATCAACAGCACCGACACCCCTTTGGCCTTGAGCGCACGCAGGTAATCGGCCACCTGCTCGACGATCTTGGGCGCCAGACCCTCGGTGGGCTCGTCGATGATGATGAGATCCGGGTCGCCCATGAGCGTGCGGCACAGCGTCAGCATCTGCTGCTCCCCGCCCGACATCACGCCGGCTTCGGTGTGCTGGCGCTCCTTGAGGCGTGGGAACAGCGCGTACATGTCGTCGAAGCTCCAGCGCCCCCCCTTGCCCGATGCTTTCTGCCCCAGCATCAGGTTTTGGTGCACGGTCAGCTTGGGGAAGATGTCGCGGCTTTCCGGCACGTAGCCGATGCCCAGGTGCGCCACCTCGTAGGGCTTGAGGCCGGTGATGCGCTGGCCCTTCCAGCGGATGTCCCCTTCGGCGTCGACCAGGCCCATGATGGCCTTGGCCGTGGTGGAGCGCCCCGAGCCGTTGCGGCCGAGCAGGGCCACGATCTCGCCCGGGGCAACCTTGAAGTGCACCCCGTGCAGCACGTGGCTTTTGCCATAGAAAGCGTGGAGGTTGTCGATTTCAAGCATGGGCAAGTCCGAGCAATGGGCCAGCTCCGGTGGGTCAATGCGCGGCTTCGGCGGCCTGCTGCTCGGCCAGCACCGAGCCGAGATAGGCCTCCTGCACGCGGGGGTTGTTCTTGACCGCCTCGGGCGTGTCAAAGGCAATCACCTCGCCGTAGACGACAACGGCAATGCGATCGGCCAACCCAAACACCACCCCCATGTCGTGCTCCACGGTCAGCAGCGTCTTGCCCACGGTCACCTCGCGGATGAGCTCGATGAAACGCCGGGTCTCGCTCTTGCTCATGCCCGCGGTGGGCTCGTCGAGCAAGATGACGTTGGCGCCGCCGGCGATCGTGATGCCGATTTCGAGCGCGCGCTGCTCGGCGTAGGTCAGGTTCATCGCCAACACGTCGCGCTTTTTGTGCAGACCGATGCGGTCGAGCAAGGCCTCGGCGCGTTCGTTGGCGTCTTCCAGGTCGGCCAAAAACTTCAGGAAGGTGTAGCGATAGCCCAGGCTCCACAGCACGCCGCAGCGCAGGTTTTCGAACACGCTGAGCTTGGGGAAGATGTTGGTGATCTGAAAGCTGCGGCTGAGTCCCAGGCGATTGATTTCGAACGGCTTTTTGCCATCGATGCGCTGCCCGTTGAGCCAAATTTCGCCGCTGGAGGGCGCAAAGCGCCCGCTGATCAGGTTGAACAGCGTCGATTTGCCGGCGCCGTTGGGTCCGATGACCGCAACGCGTTCGCCCGGCTGCACCACCAAGTTGGCGCCGCGGATGATTTCGGTCTTGCCAAAGCGCTTCCAGACGTCGCGCAACGCCAGCGCAGGGGTCGTTGCCGAGGGGGTGTCGTGCATATCAGGCCATCTCCCGCCGTTTGATTTCCTTTTCGATGTCGACCTGGATCTCGCTCCAGTGTTCGCGGAAGCGCCGCCGCGCCACCTCGAACAAACCGATGCCGGTCAGCATCACGAATGCGCACCCAAACCAGCTCTCGGCCGCGTGTGCATTCAGCGTCACCCCCAGGTATTGCATTTGCGAACCGATCGCCGCGTTGAGCTGCAGGTGGTAGACCATCTCGACGATGCCGCCAGCCCCCAGCAGCGCCACCAGCGCGGTGCCCGCCAGGGCCAAATAGCTGACCCAGAGTTCGCGCAGCCGCCCAAACGCCGCCACCCGCAGGTTCATCATGATCAGGCTGGCGATGCCACCGGGCGCGTACATGACCATGAACAGGAACACCAACCCCAGGTACAGCAACCAGGCCTTGGTGAGCTCGGACAACAACACCAGCGCCAGCACCATCAACACGCCGCCGATGACCGGCCCGAAGAAAAACGTCGCGCCGCCCAGAAAGGTGAACAGCAGGTAAGCACCCGAGCGCAGCGGTCCGACCACCTCGGCCGTGACGATTTCGAACTGAATCGCGCCCAGCCCACCGGCCACGCCGGCAAAGAAGCCCGAAATCATGAACGCCAGGTAGCGCACCACTTGCGTGTTGTAGCCGATGAACTCCACCCGCTCGGGGTTGTCGCGCACCGCGTTGAGGATGCGCCCCAGCGGCGTGCGCGTAAAGGCGTACATCGCCGCCACGCACACAAAGGTGTAGACCGCGATCAGGTAGTACACCTGCACCGCCGGCCCGAACGTGATGCCCAACACCGGCTCACCGACGACACGGTTGGCACTGATGCCCGCCTCGCCACCGAAGAAATCGGAAAACATCAGCGACATCGCAAACACCAGCTCGCCCACGCCCAGCGTGATCATGGCAAAGGGCGTGCCGGCCTTCTTGGTCGTCACGTAACCAAAAAGCACGGCAAACGCAAAGCCCGCCAACCCGCCCACCAGTGGGATGAGCGACACCGGCAGCCACAGTGCGCCCGCCGACACCTTGAGCAGGGTGTGGATGGCCACATACGAGCCCAGGCCGCTGTAGACCGCGTGGCCAAAGCTCAGCATGCCCCCCTGCCCCAGCAGCATGTTGTACGACAGGCAGGCGATGATGGCGATGCCCATCTGCGCCAGCATGCTGATCGACAGGTTGCTGGTGAACAGCTGGGGCGCCACCAGCAACACCAGTGCAAACAGCGTCCAGATGATCCAGCGCCCGACGTTGTAGGGCTTGAACTGGTAGTAGGCCTTGCTCATGGTTGGGTCTTGAGGGGTTCAGTGGTCGCGCGTGCCCAGCAGCCCTTTGGGGCGGAAAATCAGCACCAGCACCAGGAAGAGATAGGGCAGCACCGGTGCCACCTGCGACAGCGTCAGCTTGAGGAAATCGTTGTTGCGCATCGACTCGGACAGCGCCAGCCCCACGCCCTCGAGCAGTGACCCGATGGAGTGGTCCATCGATACCGCAAACGTCTGGATCACGCCGATCAGCAGCGACGCCAAAAACGCACCCGGCAACGACCCCAGCCCGCCGATCACCACCACCGCAAACACCAGCGACCCCAGCGTGGCCGCCATGGCCGGCTCGGTCACAAAGGTGCTGCCGCCGATCACACCGGCCAGCCCGGCCAGGCCCGTGCCGGTGCCGAACACCAGCATGAACACCCGCGGCACGTTGTGGCCGAGCGCTTCCACCATCTGCGGGTGGGTCAGCGCCGCCTGGATCACCAGCCCGACGCGCGTGCGTGTGATCAGCAGCCACAACCCGAGCAGCATCAGCACCGCCACCACCATCATGAACGCCCGCGTGGCCGGAAACGGCGTGCACGCCGCCTGCGCGCACACCTCAGCCGCCGCCCGCCCCCACGCAAGGCCCATGGTGTCGTTGGCATGGTGAATCAGCGTAAACGCCGGTCCCTGCAACACCTCGGGCGGGCGAAAGTCCACCGCCGTGCGCCCCCACACCAGTTGCACCAGCTCCAGCACGACGTAGGACAAACCAAACGTGATGAGCAGCTCCGGCACATGACCAAACGCATGCACCTTGCGCAAGCTGTAGCGCTCGAACAGCGCCCCGGCAACACCCACCAGCACCGGCGCGATGAACAGCGCCGGCCAAAACCCGATCACCCCGGACAGCGCGTACGCGAAATACGCCCCCAGCATGTAAAAGCTCGCGTGAGCGAAGTTGAGCACGCCCATCAGGGAAAAGATGAGCGTCAGCCCGGCGCTGAGCATGAACAGCAGCAGGCCGTAACTGACACCGTTGAGCAGCGAGACGATGACGAATTCCATGGCGGGGGCGTCACGAGGCAGCATCGAACAATCCCGACGGCGGGCGCAGACCCGCCCCATCCGGCGGCCGTCGGTCCAACGGCCGGCCGGATTCGTCGGGGCATGAAAGTGGAAAAGCGCACCACGGGGGCAGCGCCCCCATGCGCATCAGTTGGGCCGCTGCATGTTGCAGCTCGTGGGCGTGCTGGCCACATAGGCCGGGAATTCACGCACCAGCGCAAAGGTCATGCCGGTGTTTTCGACGCTGTAATTGAACTTGGCATCGGTCTTTTGCCAGCGCGACAGGTACAACGGCTGCTGCAGCTGGTGGTCGGTCTTGCGCATCTCGACCTCACCGCTGTAGCTGGTGAACTTCAGGCCCTCCAGCTCCTTGGCAACCTTGACCGGATCGGTCGATTTCGCGCGTGCCATGGCCTCGGAGAGCGAGCGGTAGATGTGGATCACCGAGCCGGTGTAGAAGTCCGCGTTGAATTTCTTTTGGAATTCACGCTGCCACTGCTCGTACTCCCCGCCCATGTGGTAGTGGTTGTACGACACCTGGTACACCTTGCCCTCGGCGTTTGGTCCCAGCGCGGTTGGCGTGCCCGTGACCCCGGCGTAGTACGTGAAGAACTTGCCGCCGTAGCCGCCTTCGTTGGCCGCCTTGACCAGCAGCGCAAGGTCCGAGCCCCAGTTGCCGGTGATCACCGCGTCGGCGCCCGACGCCTTGATCTTGGCGATGTAGGGCGCGAAGTCGCGCACCTGGGCCAGCGGGTGCAGGTCCTCGCCCACGATTTGGATGTCGGGCCGTTTGCGCGCCAGCAGCTCCTTGGCGTATTTGGCGACCTGGTGGCCGTGCGAGTAGTTTTGGTTGAGCAGATAGATCTTTTTGACGTCCGGCTGGTCTTTGATGAAGGTGGTCAGCGCCTCCATCTTCATGGAGGTGTCGGCGTCAAAGCGGAAGTGCCAGTAGTTGCACTTGCTGTTGGTGAAGTCCGGGTCCACCGCCGAGTGGTTGAGGAAGATCACCTCTTTGCCCGGGTTGCGCGCGTTGTGGCGCGCAACCGCCTCGATCAGCGCGCCAGCCACCGACGAGCCATTGCCCTGCGTGATGTAGCGGATGCCCTGGTCGATGGCCGACTGCAGCGCCGTCAGGCTCTCGGCCGGGCTGAGCTTGTTGTCAAACGGCACCACTTCCCATTTGACCCCGGCCAGGTTGTATTTGTTGGGGCCGCTGAACTTCTCGCCGAAAAACTGGAAGCTGCGCACCTGGTTCGAGCCCACGGGCGCCATCAAGCCCGACAGCGGATCGATCCACGCGATCTTGACGGTCTGCCCCGCCAGCGGCGCGTTGGCGGCTGCCTGGGCCTGGTCGCGCTTGGCCTGACGGGCGTTTTGGGCCTGCGCAACGCTGGCCAACGCCAGGCCCATCATGGCGGCCACGGCAACGGTCTTGAATGCGAACTTCATGGGCTTGTCTCCTGTTTGTAGGGATGGGACGGTGTGAGCTTAGCCGTCTGTGACGCCGCCGTATTGAGGGAAACCCCGCAGACTTATCACCTTGGCGACTGTCCTCGGGGTGACAGTTGGCGGCGCCACCCGGCTTACAGACCCGGCAGGCGGTAGTCGGCCAGCATCTCGCGCAGCTTGACTTTTTGCATCTTGCCGGTGGCACCAAGCGGTATCGCATCGACGAAGACGACGTCATCGGGGATTTGCCACTTGGCCAGCTTGCCCTCGTAGAAGGCGAGCAGCTCTTCGCGCGTGACCTCGGCACCGGGCTTTTTGACCACGACGACGATGGGCCGCTCATCCCACTTGGGGTGCTTGACCCCGATGCAGGCGGCCATCATCACGGCCGGATGGGCCATGGCGATGTTTTCGACGTCGATCGAGCTGATCCACTCCCCGCCGGACTTGATGACGTCCTTGCTGCGATCGGTAATCTGCATGTAGCCGTCGGGGTCGATGGTGGCCACGTCACCCGTGGGGAACCACCCGTCCACCAGCGGGCTGGGTTTGTCGCTGTGGTAGTAGTCGCGGATGACCCAGGGGCCACGCACCATGAGCTCGCCCTGGCTTTGACCATCCCAGGGCAGCTCGCGGCCTTCGGCGTCGACGATTTTCATGTCGATGCCGAAAATGGCGCGCCCCTGCTTGAGGCGGATCTTCATTTGCTCGGCCTCGGGTAGGCTCAGGTGCTTGTTCTTGAGCGTGCACAACGTTCCCAATGGGCTGAGCTCGGTCATGCCCCAGGCGTGCAGCACTTCGACACCGTATTTCTCGCGGAACGCGGTGATCATCGCCGGCGGGCACGCCGAGCCACCGATGACCGTGCGCTGCAGCGCCGGCAGCGTCAGCCCGTTGGCGTCCATGTGCGACAGCAGCATCTGCCACACGGTGGGCACGCCGGCGGCCATGGTCACGCCCTCGGCGGCCAGCAGCTCATACACCGACTTGCCGTCGAGCTGTCCACCCGGAAAGACGAGCTTGCAGCCCACGGCCGCCGCAGAGTACGGTATGCCCCAGGCGTTGACGTGGAACATGGGCACCACCGGCAGCACCGCATCGCGCGCGCTCAGGCACATCACATCGGGCAGTGCCGCCGCGTAGGCGTGCAAGATGGTGGACTTGTGGCTGTAGAGCGCCGCCTTCGGGTGGCCGGTGGTGCCGCTCGTGTAGCACATGCTGCTGGCCGTGTCGTCGGAAAAGCGCGGCCAGTCATAGGTGGTGTGGTGGCCGCCGATCCAGGATTCGTAGCTCACCAGGTTGGGCACGGCCCCGTCGGCCGTCAGGCGGGCCAGGTGCTCGTCGTCGCACAGGGCGACCCAGCGCTGCACCGTGGGGCACTTGCCATGGATGGCCTTGATGATCGGCCAAAACGTCATGTCAAACGCCAGCACCCGGTCTTCGGCGTGGTTGACGATCCAGGCGATCTGCTCCGGGATCAAGCGCGGGTTGATGGTGTGCAGCACCCGCCCGGACCCGCTGACCCCAAAATACATCTCGAAATGGCGGTAGCCATTCCAGGCCAGGCTGGCCACGCGCTCGCCCGGCGCCAGCCCCATCGCATCCAGCGCATGGGCCAGCTGACGCGCGCGCTTGGCCGCGTCGCCGTAGGTGGTGCGGTGGATGTCACCTTCGACGCGGCGCGAGACGATTTCGACGTCGCCGTGGTGGCGCGCCGCATGTTCGATCAAATCGGCAATGAGCAGGGGACGATCTTGCATCAGGCCCAGCATGGAACGGCTCTCCTTCGTAGACAGGTCGGCTGCGCCGGTATGGCCCGCCGACTCCGCTAAGCTTACGACTATGGCAAGGCCGCGCCCGTCCCGGCATTGAGGCAAACCCGAGGAATGGCCGGCATTTGTCGCCCACCGGACAGCTCGCCACGTGGCGCTGCGCAACCTCCCCCACCATGACCCTCGACACCCGCACCCCGGCCCGCGTCTTCCTGTCCCAGCAGCCTTGGTTCGGCACGCTCGACGCCGCCACCCGCCAGACCCTGATCGACGCGATGGTCCTGCAGCGCGCCGCGCGCGGCGAGCTGCTGATCCGCCGCGGCACGCCGGTGGACGCGTGGTGGGCGGTGCTCTCCGGCATGGCCAAGCTGCAGACCGAGGGGCCCGATGGTCGGGTGTCGGCCTTTTTGGGCGTGCCCGCCGGCGACTGGTTTGGCGAGGGCACCGTGCTCAAGGGCGGCCACTGGCGCTACGACGTGCTGGCACTGCGCGACACCACGCTCATCGGGCTGCCGCTGCCGCATTTCCAGCAGCTCTACCACAGCAGCCTGGCCTTCAACCACTTCTTGGTGGAGCGGCTCAACCTGCGCCTGGGCCAGGCCATGACGGCCATCGAAGTCGGCCGGCTGCGCTCGCCCGAAGAGCGCGTGGCGCAATATCTGAGCATGTTTTGCGGCTCCGGCGTGCGCCGCATCACCTTGTCGCAGGAGGACCTGGGCCACCTGGCCGGCCTGTCGCGGCAGACCACCAACCGGGTGCTCAAGGCCTTTGAGGCCCAGGGGTGGATTTCGCTGGAATTCAGCCGTGTCGATGTGCTGCAACCCGAAGCGCTGGAAGCCATGCTGAGCCGCCGCGGCTGAGGCCCTGCCCGCGGCAAGGTTGCCCATGCCGCCGCACAATGCGCGGCCATGACCTGCCCCACCCCCGCGCTGACGCTGCAGCCCGCGCGCTATGCGGCGCTGGGTCCCGCATTTGCCTGCCCGGTATCCCCCCAGCCACTGCCCGCGCCGGCCTGGGTCGGCGTCAGCGCGGCTGCCGCGCACCTGCTGGGGCTGCCGGCCGACTGGGCCGACGAAACGCATTTGCACGCGCTCACCGGCAACCGCTTGCTGCCGGGCTCCGAGCCGCTGGCCACCGTCTACAGCGGCCACCAGTTCGGGGCCTGGGCCGGGCAGTTGGGCGACGGGCGCGCGCTGCTGCTGGGTGACCGCGCCGGCCCCGGCGGCGTCTGGGAAGTGCAGCTCAAAGGCAGCGGCTTGACCCCTTTTTCGCGCATGGGCGACGGCCGGGCCGTGCTGCGCAGCTCGATCCGCGAATTTTTGGCCAGCGAGGCCATGCACGCCCTGGGCATTCCCACCACGCGCGCGCTGTGCGTGATCGGCTCGCCGGCGCCGGTGCGGCGCGAAACGCTCGAGACCGCGGCCGTGGTGACGCGGCTGGCGCCCAGCTTCGTGCGGTTTGGGCATTTCGAGCACTTCGCCAGCATCGGTGACCACGCGGCGCTGCGCACCTTGGCAGACTTTGTCATCGACCAGTTTTACCCAGACTGCCGCCGCGCCGATGGCCCGGCCGACCGCCCGCCCTGGCACGATCCGCGGCTCGACGGCCCGCCCGTGCCATGGGCCACCGACGGCTGCGCCAACCCCTACGCCCGGCTGTTGGAGGCGGTCGTGCGCCGCACCGCCACGCTGCTGGCCGCCTGGCAAGCCGTCGGCTTTTGCCACGGTGTGATGAACACCGACAACATGAGCATCCTGGGCCTGACGCTGGATTACGGGCCGTTTCAGTTCCTCGACGCGTTCGATTCGCGCCACATCTGCAACCACTCCGACCTTGGCGGGCGCTACGCCTACGCGCGCCAGCCGCAGATGGCGTACTGGAACCTGCATTGCTTGGCGCAGGCGCTGCTGCCGCTGCTGGACGACAGCGAGCAGGCGCTGGCGGCGTTGCGCCCGTACCGCGAAACGTTTTGGACGGCGCTGCACCGGCGCATGAACGCCAAGCTGGGGTTGGGCGAGCCCCAGCCGGGTGATGCCGACCGGCTCGAAGCGCTGCTGCGGCTGCTGGAGGCGGACCGGGTGGACTATCCGATCTTCTGGCGGCGCCTGACCGACGCGGTCGCCGAGGGTGCGCTGTCGGCCAGCGCAGCGCAGGCGCAGGCGCAGGCGGCGCTGACACCGGTGCGCGATCTCTTTTTGCAGCGCGACGCCTTCGACGCCTGGGCCACCGAGTGGCGTCAGCGCGCCGCGGCAGACGGTGCGGCAGCCGCCGAGGCGCGCATGCGCGCGGCCAACCCACGGGTGGTGCTGCGCAACCACTTGGCCCAGCTTGCCATCGAGCGTGCCCAAGGCGGCGATGCGCGCGGCGTGCAGGAACTGCTGCACGCCATCCAGCATCCATGGGATGAACCCGACGATGCCGCCCTGACCGACTTTCCACCCGCGTGGGCGGCGCAGCTGCACATCAGCTGCTCCTCCTGAGGCAACCACCATGGCATACCCCCTGGCCCCCAGCGATGACGCGTGGCGCGCGCAGTTGCAAGCCAAAATCGCCCGCGGCGAGGCCGAACCGCTGGCCTACGACGTCACGCGCCACGCCGCCACCGAGCGGCCGTTCACCGGCCGCTACGAGTCGTGGTGGCAACCTGGCCGCTACCACTGCGTGGTGTGCGGCAGCCACCTGTTTGACAGCGACACCAAGTTCGATGCCGGCTGCGGCTGGCCCAGCTTTTGGCGCGCGCGACCCGGCGCCATCGTCGAGCGCGAGGACCACAGCCACGGCATGCACCGCACCGAGACGCTGTGCGCGGGGTGCGGTGCGCATCTGGGGTACGTGTTCGACGACGGACCGCCGCCGACGGGGTTGCGCTATTGCATGAATTCCGCCGCCCTGCAGTGGCACCCCGCGTGAGCCACCCACGATAATGCGCCCATGCGTTTGCTGATCGACTTTTTTCCGATCGTCTTGTTTTTCGTCGCCTACAAGTGGCTCGACATCTACGCGGCCACGGGCGTGCTCATGGCCGCCACCGTGGCCCAAATGGGGCTGATTTACGCCATCGACCGCCGTCTGCAGACCCTGCAGAAAGTCACGCTGCTGTTGGTGCTGGTGTTTGGGGCGCTCACGCTGGGCTTGCACGACGAGCGCTTCATCAAATGGAAGCCGACCGTGCTCTATGGCGCCATGGCCCTGGCCCTGGCCGCTGCCCTGTGGGGTTGGAAGAAAAACGTCTTGCAACTGCTGTTGGGCAGCCAGCTGCACCTGCCGGCCGCGGTGTGGTCGCGGCTGACCGTCGCGTGGATTGGCTACTGCCTGTTCATGGCGGCGCTCAACGGCGTGGTGGCGGCCTATTTTTCCACCGACGCCTGGGTGGACTTCAAGCTCTGGGGCTATGTCTTCCCGGTGCTGTTCCTGGTCGGGCAGGGCCTCTACGTTGCGCGGCACCTCAAGGACGACGCACCATGATGAGCCCCTCCCCCACCGCATGGCCCAGCGCCGACGGCATCGAAGCCGCACTGCGCGCGGCATTTGCGCCCACGCGGCTGGAGGTGATCGACGAAAGCGCTGCGCACGCCGGCGCCAACGGTCTGAGCCGGGGCACCCACTTTCGCGTGCGCATCGCCGCCCCTGCGCTGACGGGACTGCCGCGCGTTGCCGCCCATCGGCTTGTGTATGATGCGCTGCAACCCGCCTTTGCGGCCGGGCTGCACGCGCTGGCCATCGAGGTCTTGCGTGACTGACCCGCTGCGTCGCCTAGCGGTTTTTTCTGTCAACCGTCGGATGCTTTTCATGAACACTGTGTTGTCGCGCGCGGCCCTGGCCGTGTGCCTGGCGGCCGGGCTGGCCGCGCCCGCCCTGGCCCAAAACCTCGCCATTGTCAACGGCAAGCCGGTGCCCATGGCCCGCCTCAAAGCGCTGGAGCAGCAGGTGGCGCGCTCCGGGCGGCCGCTGGACGATGCGCTGCGCCAGCAGCTGCGCGAAGAGGCGATCCTGCGCGAAATCTTCATGCAGGAAGCCGACAAACGCGGCCTGCGCAATTCCCCCGAGGTCAAAGCGCAGCTCGAACTGGCCACGCAGACCATCCTCATTCGGGAGCTGTTCGCGGACTACCAGCGCACCCACCCGGTGACCGAGGCCGACCTCAAAGCCGAGTATGACCGCCTCACCGCCACGGCAGGGCAGGAATACCACGCACGCCACATTCTGGTTGGCAGCGAGGACGAGGCCAAGGCCGTCCTGGCCGAGCTGGCCAAAGGCGCGCGCTTCGAAGATCTGGCCAAGCAGCGCTCCAAAGACCCGGGCTCTGGCGCCAACGGCGGCGATTTGGGCTGGGCAACGGCCGACGCTTTCGTGCCCGAGTTCTCGCAAGCCATGGCCAAGCTGGGCAAAGGCGAGGTATCGGCCGCGCCGGTCAAAAGCGCGTTTGGCTGGCACGTGATCCGTGTCGATGACGTGCGCCCGGCGCAATTGCCCGCGCTCGACGAGATCAAGCCGCAGCTGCAGCAGCAAATCCAGCAGCGCCGCCTGGCCGAATACCAGGAAGCGCTGCGCAGCCGCGCCAAGGTGCAGTAAACGGCGTCGCGGGCGTAACCGCCCAGCGTTGCTGGGGCCCGCCCTGAGCCCCAGCCCTGGGTGGCGCCCCAAGCGACGTCGGCGCGTCAGCGTTTGGGGATAGACCCCACCCGGCCGTGCGTTACGGTTGGGCCCCGGGGCCCGGCGGGCTGGCCACGGAGGGGCTATCCTGCCCTGCAGGCAACAACGCCAGCACCGACTGTGCCACCGGGTACAGGCCATACAGCACCGAGATGGCCACGGCCGCCGACGGCTCCACCCCGAGCAAGGCGAGCACGGCCACCGCCGCGGCCTCGCGCGTGCCCCAGCCGCCAAAGCTCACCGGCAGCGTGGCCGACACGAAGATGGGCACGGCCGCCACCGCCAGCGCCGCCCACGGCAAGGCGACGCCGACGGCCTGCGCACCGCAATACAGCGTGGTCACCGACGCCGCTTGCACCGCCACCGAACCGGCCAATTGCTGCGCGCTGTGCCAGCCTGGCCGGTTACTCGCCAGGCTACCCCACCAACGCAGCGAGGGCCGATGCAGCAGACCTCCCCCCACCAGCGCTGGCGTGGCACGCAACGCGGCGTAGGGCAGCAACGCCATCACCAGCGCGGCGATGACGGCCAGTGCGGCCACGGTCCCCGTGCCCCCCACCGCCGCGCCGCCCCACTTCAGTGCCACCGCTGCCCAGCCCGGCGCACCATCGCCCACCAGCTGCGCCGCCAGCGCCAGCGCGCCCAGCAGCACCAGCCCCCACAGGCCGCTGATGCGATCCAAAACGACCGAGACGCCAGCCTCCAACACCGGCATACCCCGGCGGTGCAGCCCCCAGGCCCGCACCATGTCGCCGCCCACCACGGCGCCGGGCAGCACCACGTTGGCCGCCACCCCGCGAAAATACACCGCCAGTGCCCACGGCAGCGGCGCGACGTGACCCAGCCACGCCGCCAGCGCCCGCCAGCGCCAGGCCGATAGCGCATTGGCCAGCGTGCTGCTGAGCAACCCGGCCGCCACCCAGCCTGGGTGGAGCTGGCGCAACACCGTGCCGAGCCGCGCCGGCTCTACCCACGCCACGATGGCGGCCAGCAAGGCCAGTGCGATGGCCGGGCGCGCCAGCCGGCGCCCCTTTGCCGGCCGGCGTGCTGGCGCCTCAGCGGTCATGGCTGACGTTCACCCGCGTCGGGTGCGGGCAGCGCGCGGGTGTGGTATTGCGGCCGCGCGCTGCCCTCGTGGTAGATGCGCACCAACAGCTCGCCGATCAAACCCGCCACGATGAGCTGCACCCCCATCAGCACCATCATCACCCCGGCCAACAGCAGGGGCCGCGCGCCAATATCCTCGCCCGCGAGCTTGACCCCGAGCAGGTACAGCAGGATCAACGCTCCCGGGGCCAGCAACCACAGCCCCAGGCCGCCAAAGGCGTGCAAAGGCCTCTGACGGTAGCGCAGAAAGAACACGATCAGCACCAGGTCCAGGATGACGCGGAAGGTGCGGTCGATGCCGTACTTGGACTGACCCCGCGTGCGCGCGTGGTGACGCACCGGCACCTCGACGATGCGCGCGCCCACCTCACGCGCGAGCGAGGGGATGAAGCGGTGCAGCTCGCCGTAGAGGTGCAGCCGCTCGATGATTTCGCGTCGGTATGCCTTGAGCGCACAGCCATAGTCGTGCAGCCGCACATCGGTGGCCCAGGAGATCAGCCGGTTGGCCAACATCGATGGCAGCCGGCGCGACAGGGCCTTGTCCTGCCGCTGATGCCGCCAGCCGGAAATCATGTCCACGTCCGGGTCGCTTTCCAGCCGCTCGATCAGCGCCGGGATGTCGAGCGGATCGTTTTGCAAATCGCCATCGAGCGTGACGATGTAGCGCCCGCGCGCGCGCTCGAAACCGGCCTGCAGCGCGGTGGACTGACCGTAGTTGCGCGCCAGGGCGACGGGCCGCAACCACGGGCGGGTGCGGGCCAGGTCGGCCAGCAGCGCCGCGCTGCCATCGCGGGAGCCATCGTCGACGCAGATCAGCTCGAACGTCCAGCGCGTCACCCCCAGCGCCTCGCCCACGCGCGCCACCAGGTCGGGCAGGTTTTCCCGTTCGTGATAGACGGGAATGACCACGGAGATGTCGGGCGCTGCCCCCGCGGACGCGGGGTCGGCAGCGGTGGCGTCGTTGAGGACCATGGAGGTGTTGGAGGCCATGCGAAGGGACGTCGAGGAAACACCACGCCCGCACGATGCAGACGTGGACCGGAACCGTCGCCGGCATTGTAGTCAGGGCCCTCTATACTGCGCGCTCGTGCCGCCCCAGGTTGTTGCTGCGGGCGCCCGACCCCTTGCATTTCGTTGGTTTTCCGATCCATGTCCTCCACCCGCATCACGGTCGCCGGCGCTGGTTACGTCGGTCTGGCCAATGCCTTGCTGCTGGCCCAGCACCACCCCGTCACCGTTCTGGACATCGACGCCCGACGGGTGGCCGCGCTGCAGGCGCGCCGGCCCACGGTGCACGACGCCCTGGCCGAGCGCTGGCTGCGCGAGCGCCCCGAGCTGCGCCTCGACGCCACCACCGACGCCGCCCACGCGCTGGCCCAGGCCGACGTGGTCGTCATCGCCACCCCGACCGATTACGACCCCATCACCAACGCCTTCGACACCCGCAGCGTCGAAACCGTCGTCGCGCAGGCGCTGGCGGCCAACGACCACAGCACGCTGGTCATCAAGTCCACGGTGCCGGTGGGCTTTACCGAGCGGCTGCGCGCGCAGCATGGCAGCGATCGCATCGTCTTTTCGCCGGAGTTTTTGCGCGAAGGCCACGCGCTGGAGGACAACCTCGCGCCCAGTCGCATCGTGGTCGGCGACCGCGGCCCGCGCGGCCAGCAGGTGGCGCAGTGGCTGCGGCAAGGTTGCCGTGACCCACAAGCGGTGCCGGTGCTGCTGACCGACCCCACCGAGGCCGAGGCCATCAAGCTGTTTGCCAACACCTACCTGGCCATGCGCGTGGCGTTCTTCAACGAACTCGACACCTACGCCGCCACCCACGGCCTGGACACGCGCCAGATCATCGACGGCGTGTGCCTGGACCCGCGCATCGGCGCCGGCTACAACAACCCCAGCTTTGGCTACGGCGGCTACTGCCTGCCCAAGGACACCAAACAGCTGCTGGCCAATTACCGCGAGGTGCCGCAAAACCTGATTGGCGCCATCGTCGCCGCCAATGCCACGCGCAAAGACTTCATTGCCGACGACGTGCTGCGCCGCCAGCCGCGCACCGTGGGCGTGTACCGCCTGGTCATGAAGCAAGGCTCGGACAACTTCCGCGCCTCGGCCATCCAGGGCGTCATGAAGCGCATCAAGGCCAAGGGCATCCCCGTCATCGTCTACGAACCCGCCTACGAGGGCGAGGAGTTCTTCCACTCCCCCGTGGTGCGCGATTTGGCCGCTTTCAAAGCCCAGGCCGATCTGATCCTGGCCAACCGGCGCCACCCGGACCTCGACGACGTGGCCGACAAGGTGTACACGCGCGACCTCTTTGGGGGTGACGCATGACCCAGCCCCTGCGCGTCTTCATCACCGGCACCGCCGGCTTCATCGGCTTTCATCTGGCGCGGCTGCTGCTCGACGAAGGGCACACCGTGCACGGCTACGACGGCATCACCGACTACTACGACGTGCGCCTGAAGCAGCGGCGCCACGCGCTGCTGCGCGAGTACCCGGCTTTTACCGCCACCGAGGCCATGCTGGAAGACGCGGCGGCCCTGGAAGCGGCGACCCGCGCGGCCCAGCCCGACGTCATCGTGCACCTGGCCGCGCAGGCGGGCGTGCGCTACAGCCTGGAAAACCCGCGCGCCTACATCGACGCCAACCTGGTGGGCACCTTCCACGTGCTCGAGGTCGCCCGCGCGCTGCGGCCGCGCCACCTGCTCATGGCCTCCACCAGCAGCGTCTACGGCGCCAACACCGAGCTGCCCTTTGGCGAGGAGCGAAAAACCGACACCCCGTTGACGCTGTACGCCGCCACCAAAAAAGCCAACGAGGCCATGGCCCACGCCTATGCGCACCTGCACGGCGTGCCCACCACCCTGTTTCGCTTCTTTACCGTCTATGGCCCGTGGGGCCGGCCGGACATGGCGCTGTTCAAGTTCACCCGTGGCATCCTGGAGGGCACGCCGATCGACATCTACAACCACGGCGAGATGTACCGGGACTTCACCTACGTGGACGACCTGGTGCGCGCCATCCGCTTGCTCATCGACGCCGTGCCGAGCGCGCCCAGCGAGCGCCACGCCGCCAGCGGCTGGCAGCCGCTGCAAGGCGACACCCTGAGCCCTGTAGCGCCGTGGCGGGTGGTCAACATCGGCAACTCCGACACAGTGCGCTTGCTCGACTTCGTCGAGGCCATCGAAGCGGAGCTGGGCAAACCCGCGATCCGGAACTTCTTGCCGATGCAAAGTGGCGACGTGCCGGCCACCTGGGCCGACTGCTCGCTGCTCAAGCGCTTGACCGGCTACGCGCCGCAAACGCCGTTTCGCGAGGGGGTGGCGCGGTTCGTGCGCTGGTACCGCGAATACCACGGGGTCTGACACCCCCAACGGCAACGGCCCTGGCCGGCTTGCCGGACAGGGCCGTCACCCAAACGGCCTGGGCATCAGCCGGCCGGGCAGGAGCACCCGGCCTGGCGCCGCGCCTCAATGCACGGTGTGCCCGAACAGGAACTGCCCCGGTGCGCGCACCGGATCGACGTCCACCGGGATCTCGCTCTTGGGCGGGAAGCGCCCTTCGAGGATCAGCTTGGACAGCGGGTTTTCGATGCGCTGCTGGATCGCGCGCTTGAGCGGCCGCGCCCCAAACACCGGGTCGTAACCCACCTTGGCCAGCTCCTCCAGCGCCGCGTCGGTAAACGTCAGCGTCAGGTCCAGCTTGGCCAAGCGCTCCTGCAGCGTGCGCAGCTGGATGCGGGCGATGTTCTTGATGTGCTCGGCCCCCAGCGGGTGGAACACGACCGTCTCGTCGATGCGGTTGAGAAACTCGGGCCGGAAATGCGCCTTGAGCTCTTCCCAGACCGCGTCCTTGATGTCCTCCAGGTCCATACCCTGCGACGCCAGCGTCTGGATGCGCTGCGAGCCGATGTTGGAGGTCATGACGATGACGGTGTTCTTGAAGTCCACCGTGCGCCCCTGGCCGTCGGTCAGGCGCCCGTCGTCGAGCACCTGCAGCAGCACGTTGAAGACGTCCGGGTGGGCCTTTTCCACCTCATCGAGCAGCACCACGCTGTAAGGCTTGCGCCGCACCGCCTCGGTCAGGTAGCCGCCCTCCTCGTAGCCAACATAGCCCGGCGGCGCGCCGATGAGGCGGCTGACCGAGTGCTTTTCCATGAATTCGCTCATGTCGATGCGAATCATGTGCTGCTCGCTGTCGAACAGGAACGCCGCCAGCGCCTTGCACAGCTCGGTCTTGCCCACGCCCGTCGGCCCCAGGAACAGGAAGCTGCCCAGCGGACGGTTGGGGTCGCTCAGCCCCGCGCGCGCACGCCGGATGGCGTTGGAGACGGCGGCGATGGCCTCGTCCTGCCCCACCACGCGCTCGTGCAGCCGCTGCTCCATCTGCAACAGCTTGTCGCGCTCGCCCTGCATCAGCTTGGACACCGGGATGCCCGTGGCGCGCGAGACCACCTCGGCAATTTCCTCCGCGCCCACCTGCGTGCGCAGCAACTTCAAGCCCTTGGCGCCGTCTTTGCCAGCCTCGCGCGCCTGCGCCTCCTGCAGCCGGCGCTCCAGCTCCGGCAGACGGCCGTACTGCAGCTCGGCCACCTTGTTGAAGTCGCCTTTGCGCTTGAGCTCCTCGATCTGGAAGCGGATGCGGTCGATCTCTTCCTTGATCTGGGCCGAGCCCTGCACCTGCGCCTTTTCGGCCTTCCAGATTTCCTCCAGATCGGCGTACTCGCGCTCGAGCTTGGCGATTTCCTCCTCGATGAGCTCGAGCCGCTTGCGCGAGGCCTCGTCGGTTTCCTTGCGCACCGCCTCACGCTCGATCTTGAGCTGGATGAGCCGCCGCTCCAGCCGGTCCATGGCCTCGGGCTTGGAGTCGATTTCCATCTTGATGCGCGCGGCAGCTTCGTCGATCAGGTCGATGGCCTTGTCGGGCAGGAAGCGGTCGGTGATGTAGCGGTGCGACAGTTCGGCCGCGGCAACGATGGCCGGGTCGGTGATCTCCACGCCGTGGTGCAGCTCGTATTTTTCTTGCAGGCCGCGCAGGATGGCGATCGTGGCCTCGACGCTGGGCTCATCGACCAGCACCTTCTGGAAGCGCCGCTCCAGGGCCGCGTCTTTTTCGATGTACTTGCGGTACTCGTCGAGCGTGGTGGCGCCGATGCAGTGCAGCTCGCCGCGCGCCAGCGCCGGCTTGAGCATGTTGCCCGCGTCCATCGCGCCTTCGGCCTTGCCGGCGCCGACCATGGTGTGGATTTCGTCGATGAAGAGGATGATGCGCCCCTCCTCGGCCGCGATTTCCTTGAGCACGGCCTTGAGGCGCTCCTCGAACTCACCGCGGTATTTGGCGCCGGCCAACAGCCCCGCCATGTCCAGCGCCAGCACGCGCTTGTCCTTGAGGGTCTCGGGCACCTCGCCGTTGACGATGCGCTGCGCCAGCCCCTCGACAATGGCGGTCTTGCCGACCCCGGGCTCACCGATAAGCACGGGGTTGTTCTTGCTGCGCCGCTGCAGAATCTGGATGGTGCGGCGGATCTCGTCGTCGCGCCCAATCACAGGGTCGAGCTTGCCCTGCCGGGCGCGCTCGGTGAGGTCGAGCGTGTATTTTTTCAGCGCCTCGCGCTGGCCTTCGGCTTCGGGGCTGGTCACGTTCTGTCCTCCTCGTACGGCATCGATGGCCGCCTGCAAGGCGGCGCGGTTGAGGCCGGCCGCGCGCGCGGCGTCGGCGAATGCGGTCTTGGCGTCAGCCAGGGCAAGCCAGAACAGTTCACTGGCAATGAACTGGTCACCGCGCTTGAGCGCCTCTTTTTCGGCCGCCTGCAGCAGCGTCACCAGGTCGCGGCCGACCTGCACCTGCTCCTGCCCCTGCACCTGGGGCAAGCGCGCCACGGCATCGTCAGCCGCCTTGCGCAACGCAGGCACTTGCACGCCGGCGCGCTGCAACAGCGACGCCGACGGGTCCTGCCGCAGCAGGGCCGTGGCCACGTGCGCCGGCTCGATGTAGGCGTGGTCCTTGGCCAAGGCCAGGGACTGCGCCTCGGCCAGCGCTTCTTGAAACGAAGTGGTGAGTTTGTCAATCCGCATGGATGGCTCCAATGTTCAACTGCCTCTCCATGTGGGGGAGTTTGCCGCGCTTTCAAGCGGGCGGGATTTGACGCTGGTCAACGCCTGAGCCGTCGCAGGGCCCGTGTTCATGATCCAACCGCCAACGGCGCTGGCCGCGCTTCATCGTCAAGCGTTGCGCGCCGCGATGCCCCAGCGCGCCAGCGCCGCGTCGTCGCTGACCCGGGCATCGACCCAGCGCGCGCCGTTGGGCGTGTGCTCTTTTTTCCAAAACGGCGCCTGGGTCTTGAGGTAGTCCATCAAAAACTCGCAGGCCGCAAACGCCTGCCCACGGTGCGCCGAGGTGACCGCCACCAGCACGATCTGATCCTGCGGGCGCAGCGGGCCCACCCGGTGGATCACGCGCACGCCGCGGATGTCGAAGCGCCGCGCCGCCTCGTCGATCATGGCGTCGATGGCACGCTCGGTCATGCCGGGGTAGTGCTCGAGCTCCATCGTTGCCACGGCGTCGCCATCGTTGACGTCGCGCACGGTGCCGACAAAGGCGCACACCGCGCCCACCCCCGCGTCACCGGCCCGCAGCGCCGCCAGCTCCGCGCCGGTGTCAAAGTCGTCGTGCTGAATGACCACGCTGCGGCGCTCGAGTGCCATGGCTCACCCTCCGGTCACGGGCGGGAAAAACGCCACCTCCGCGCCTTCGTGCAGCGGCGTGGATTCATCGGCCATGACCTGGTCCACCGCCATGCGCAGCGCGCGCCCACGCGCCAGCACCTGCGCCCAGGCCCCCCCACGCGCGATGAGCTCGTCGCGCAGCGCACCCAGCGTCGCGGCCGATGTTTGCAGCGTCAGCGCATCGGTGCCAACGGCCTCGCGGATGGCGGCAAAAAAACGGAGCGTGACGTTCATGCAGAGCACAGCGGGACAACAACGCGATGGCGCATCATAGCGCCAGTTGGCGCAGCGTATCCGACGCCGCTGCCCGTCGGCCAGCGGGCGCGCCCCCCTGCATTCAGTCGAGCAGGGCCGCCAGCGGCAGGTAGCGCACCGTGTCGCCACGGGCGATGGCCTGCCCGGCGGGGAGGTCCACCAGGCCGTCGGCCCACGCCATCGAGGTCAGCACGCCCGAGTTCTGGTTGGGAAACAGATCCAACCCCCCGTGCGGGTTGCGGCGCACGCGCAAAAACTCGCGCCGCCGGTCCGGCCGCGGCCAGTCGAAGTGGGCCACCAGCGGCAGCGCCGGCGCAACCTCCGCGGCCACGCGCGCGCCCCCCAGCCGCAGCAAAAACGGCCGCGCCAGCAGCAAAAAGGTGACAAAGCTCGACACCGGGTTGCCCGGCAGCCCGATCACGTGGCAACGCCCCGTGCCCCCCGCGTGTGCCCGGTCGATCCAGCCATGTGCAAAGGGTTTGCCCGGCTTCATCGCGATTTGCCACAGGTCCAGCCCGCCGAGCGCCTGCACCACCGGCTTGACGTGATCCTCCTCGCCCACGGAAACGCCCCCGGTGGTGACGATGACGTCGTGGTCGCGCGCTGCGGCCAGCAGCGCCGCATGGGTGGCCGCGCGGTCGTCCGGGATGGGCGCGAGCACCGAGACCTCGCACCCCAGCCGGCGCAACAGCGGCTCGAGGAAAAAGCGGTTCGAGTTGTAAATGGCTCCGGGTGGCAGGGGCTCGGGCGGCAGGGCCCCGGGTTGGATCAATTCGTCCCCAGTCGAGGCCAGCGCCACCCGGACACGCCGGACCACCGGCAGCGCCGCGCAGCCCACCGAGGCGGCCAAGCCGGCCTCAGCAGCGCTCATGCGCGTGCCAGCCGCCACGACGACCGCGCCCGCACGGATGTCCGACCCGCGCCGCCGCACCCACTGGCCCTCGGCGGGCACGGCCGTCAGCCGCACCCAGCCGTGGCGGCCAGCTTCAGCGTCCGTTGGGGGGGCATCGACCACGATCGCCTCTTCCTGCATCACCACGGCATCAGCGCCGCGCGGTAGGGGCGCGCCGGTAAAAATCCGCGCCACCGTCCCGGGCGCCAGCTCGGCGCCGAAGTGGCCGGCCGCGATGCGCTGCACCACCGGCAGCGGCGCGCCGGCGGCCACGGCGCGCTCGACGTCGGCGCGGCGCACGGCGTAGCCGTCCATTTGGCTGTTGTCAAAGCCGGGCACATCGAGGGCGGACACCAGATCCTGCGCCAGCACCCGGCCGGCGGCCTGCTCGGTGGGCACACGCTCGACCTCCGCGATCGGCGTCAGCCCGCTGAGCAGGCGCTGCAGCGCCTCCTCCAGCGCCATCAGGCCCGGGCGGCTGCCCGGCGCGGCCATGGCAGCCCCCGTGGTCATGGTGCGCGGCTCCCTTCGCTGCACACGGTCTCGATGTAGGCCTTGACGCGCGCCGCGTCGGCGGGCATGACCTGCACGCGCTTGGGCAAGTCCTCGATCCCGGCAAACCGGGCGGGACGCTCGGGTTCGCGGCCCAGCGCCTCGACGATGGTGGCGGCAAATTTGATCGGCAACGCGGTCTCGAGCACGATCATGGGCACGCCGGGCTGCAGGTGCTCGCGCGCCACCTTGACGCCGTCGGCCGTGTGCGGGTCGATCAGCATGCCGTGGCGCTGCCAGACGTCGCGGATGGTGGCGATGCGGTTGGCGTGGGTGCTGCGCCCGCTGACGAACCCGTAGCGCGCCCGTGCCTCGGCAAAGGCCGGGGGCTGCGACAGGTCAAAACGCCCCTGGCGCGCCAGCGCTTCGCCGAACAGACGCTGGGTGGCAGCGGCATCGCGCCCCAGCAGGTCGAAGACGAAGCGCTCGAAATTGCTCGCCTTGCTGATGTCCATCGATGGGCTGGAGGTCTCGTGCGTCTCGGCGCTGCCGCGCACGCGGTAGACACCGGTGCGGAAAAACTCATCGAGCACGTCGTTTTCGTTGGTGGCCACGACCAGGCGCTCGATCGGCAGGCCCATCATGCGTGCGATGTGGCCGGCGCAGACGTTGCCAAAATTGCCGCTGGGCACGGCAAAGCTCACGCGTTGGTCGTCATGCTCGGTGGCCTGGATCCAGCCCGCAACGTAATACACCACCTGCGCCAGCAAACGCGCCCAGTTGATCGAGTTGACCGTGCCGATGCGCCAGCGGCGCTTGAACGCGAGGTCGGCGCTGACCGCCTTGACGATGTCTTGGCAATCGTCGAAGACGCCCTCGATGGCGATGTTGTGGATGTTGGGGTCCTGCAGGCTGTACATCTGCGCCTGCTGAAATGGGCTCATGCGCCCGTGGGGGCTGAGCATGAAGACGCGAATGCCACGCTTGCCGCGCATCGCATATTCGGCGGCGCTGCCGGTGTCGCCACTGGTGGCGCCCAGGATGTTGAGGGTCTCGCCGCGGCGCGCCAGCTCGTACTCGAACAGCTGGCCCAGCAGCTGCATCGCCATGTCCTTGAAGGCCAGCGTCGGGCCATTGGAGAGCCCCTCCAGCCACAAGCCGTCTTCGACGTGGCGCAGCGGCACGATCTCGCCGGTGCCAAACACCTCGGCCGTGTAGGTGCGCCGCAGCAGGGCGCGCAGGTCGTCGGCCGGGATGTCGTCGATGTAGAGCGACAGGATTTGAAACGCCAGCTCGGCGTAGCCCTGCTCATGGTAGGTGCGGCGCAGGCGCGCCAGATCCGCTGCCTCCAGGCGCGGGTAGTGCTCGGGCAGGTACAGGCCCCCGTCGGGCGCCAGGCCCTCGAGCAGGATGTCGCTGAAGCGGCGGCGCTCGGGGTGGCCGCGCGTGGACAGGTAGCGCATCAGGCCAGCTCCTCCTTGCGGATGCGCACGATCGGCGCCAGCACCGTGGGCAACGCCTGGATCGCCGCCAGCGCGCCATTCATCGTGCCTTCGCTGGTGTCGTGCGTGAGGATGATCAGATCGGTCTGGGTGCTGCCCTCGCCGCCCACCTCATCGGCCTCGCGCTGCAGCACCGCGTCGATGCTGATGCCGGCGCGCGCCAGGATGCCGGTGACCTCGGCCAGCACGCCGGCCTGGTCTGCCACACGCAGGCGCAGGTAGTAGCTGGTGACGACCTGCTCCATCGGCACGATGACCAGGTCGCTCATCGCCTGCGGCTGGAAGGCCAGGTGCGGCACGCGGTGCTGCGGATCGGCGGTGTGCAGGCGCGTCACGTCCACCAGGTCGGCGATGACGGCGCTGGCGGTCGGCTCGCTGCCCGCACCCTTGCCGTAATACAGGGTGGTGCCCACCGCGTCGCCCTGCACCACCACCGCGTTCATCGCCCCTTCCACGTTGGCGATGAGCCGCTTGGCGGGCACAAGCGTCGGGTGCACGCGCAATTCCACCCCCCCGGACACGCGCTTGGTGATGCCCAGCAGCTTGATGCGGTAGCCCAGCTGTTCGGCGTAGCGGATATCGGCCGCCTGCAAGCGGGTGATGCCTTCGACATACGCCTTGTCGAACTGCACCGGGATGCCAAAGGCCAGCGCGCTCATCAGCGTGGCCTTGTGCGCGGCGTCGATGCCTTCGATGTCGAAGGTGGGGTCGGCCTCGGCATAGCCCAGGCGCTGCGCCTCGCGCAGCACGGCGTCGAAGTCCAGCCCCTTGTCGCGCATTTCCGACAAGATGAAGTTGGTGGTGCCGTTGATGATGCCGGCCACCCACTCGATGCGGTTGGCGGTCAGCCCCTCGCGCAGCGCTTTGATGATCGGGATGCCGCCGGCCACCGCGGCCTCGAACGCCACCATCACGCCCTTGGCCTGCGCGGCGGCAAAAATCTCGGTGCCGTGCACGGCCAGCAGCGCCTTGTTGGCGGTGACCACGTGCTTGCCGGCCGCGATCGCTTCCAGCACGAGCTGGCGTGCAATGCCATAGCCGCCGATGAGCTCCACCACGATGTCGATGGCCGGGTTGGCGATGACGGCGCGCGCGTCGCTGACGACGCTGGCCGCATCACCGACGATGGCGCGCGCGCGCCCGACGTCGAGATCGGCCACCTGGGTGATCGCAATGCCGCGGCCGGCGCGGCGGCGGATTTCCTCTTGGTTGCGTTGCAGCACACGGTAGACGCCGCTGCCGACGGTGCCAATGCCCAGCAGGCCGACCTGGATCGGTTGGTGTTCGCTCATGGTGTGGGTGGTCCAACGTTGGTAAAAACAGGGTGGGCTCAATCGGTGCCCAAGCGCCGCCGCATGTGGCCCAGAAAGCGTGCGATGCGCCCGATCGCCTCGGCCAAATCGTCCTCATGCGGCAAAAACACCAGGCGGAAGTGGTCCGGCGTCGGGTAATTGAACCCGGTGCCCTGCACGATCAGCACTTTTTCTTCGGCCAGCAAATCGTAGGCAAACTGCTGGTCATCCTCGATCGGGTAGATCTGCGGGTCCAGGCGCGGGAACATGTACAGCGCGGCCTTGGGCTTGACGCAGGTCACGCCCGGGATCTCGGTCAACAGCCGGTGCGCCAGGTCACGCTGGCGGCACAACCGCCCGCCCGGCGCCACCAGGTCGTTGATGCTCTGGTAGCCCCCCAAGGCGGTCTGGATGGCCAGCTGCCCCGGCGTGTTGGCGCACAAGCGCATCGAGGCCAACATGTTGAGACCCTCGATGTAGTCCTTGGCGCGGCGCTTGTCGCCCGAGACGATCATCCACCCGGCGCGGTAGCCGCACGAACGGTAGTTTTTGCTCAAGCCGTTGAAGGTCACAAACAAAATATCGTCCGCCAGCGACGCGATCGAGGTGTGCACATTGCCGTCGTAGAGCACCTTGTCGTAAATCTCGTCGGCAAACACGATCAGCCCGTGCTTGCGCGCCAGCTCGACGATCGCCTGCAGCACCTCGACCGGGTAGAGTGCGCCGGTCGGGTTGTTGGGGTTGATGACGACGATGCCCTTGGTGGCCGGCGTGATCTTGCGCGCCATGTCCTCCAGGTCCGGGATCCAGCCGTTGGCCTCATCGCACAGGTAGTGCACTGGCGTGCCGCCCGACAGCGACACCGACGCCGTCCACAGCGGGTAGTCCGGCGCCGGCACCAAAATCTCGTCGCCAGCGTTGAGCAGCGCGTTCATGCTCATGGTGATGAGCTCGCTGGCGCCGTTGCCCAGGTACACGTCGTCGACCGTGACGCCGGCGATGCGCTTTTCCTGCGTGTAGTGCACGATGGCCTTGCGCGGCGCAAACAGCCCCTTGCTGTCGGTGTAGCCGGCCGCCTGCGGCAGGTTGCGGATCATGTCCTGCACGATCTCATCGGGCGGCTCCAGCCCGAACACCGCCAGGTTGCCGATGTTGAGCTTGATGATCTTGTGCCCGTCCTCCTCCATCTGGCGGGCCTTCTCCAGCACGGGCCCGCGGATGTCGTAGCAGACGTTGGCCAGCTTGGCCGATTTGTGGATCACGGAGGACGGCATGGCAGGTGTGCGGCGTAATCAGGCAGGCGGCCATGATAGCCACCCGGAACAGGGGTCAACCCTATAATTTCACCACAGTTTGACGCCCCGGCCCGCGCCGGCGCACGCGCATGAAAATCCAGCCCGACCGCATCGACACGCTTGCCATCCAGGCCCACGGGCCGGGCTGGGTGGTCGTCGGCGGCCAGCGCCATGAGCACAGCCTCATCGTCGGCAGCAACGGGCGGTTGCAGGCCTGGGCCTGCGCCTCGCACACCGAGCTGACCGCCCAGCACTTCGAGCAACTGGCCGAGGGCGACCCGGAGGTCGTTTTGTTTGGCAGCGGCCGGCGCCTGCGCTTCGTGCACCCCTCGCTGCTGCAGGGCCTGATCGCGCGCGGCATTGGCGTGGAGACCATGGACACGATGGCCGCCGCGCGCACCTACAACATCCTGGCCAGCGAAGGCCGGCGCGTGGTGGCCGCCCTGCTGCTCGAGCGCGACGGCGGTTGATCGGCGCCAAGCGCGGCCCCGACGCGGCGACAGGCGCCGGCGGGGGCCGGCTGATACGGAATCAAGACGCCCAATGTGCTAAAATAGCACAATGTTCGGCGCAGCCCATCCCGTCGCCGCCGAACGCGCGGCGCCCCATACCGCCACGCTGCGGCCGTGGGACAGTTTGGTGGGTACTGCGGTGTTTTCCCGAACGCCATCGACGAACCAACCACGCAGGGGACTTGCTTCATGGCCGTAGTCGTCAACAAACCCATTCCCGAATTCGAAGCCCAAGCGACCGGCGGCATCCAGGTCACCCACCAGTCCCATCGGGGTCAAATCCTCGTCCTGTATTTCTACCCCAAAGACCACACCCCTGGCTGCACCACCGAGGCCATGCAATTTCGCGACCAGTACGCGGAGTTCGTCAAGGCCGGCGCCCAGGTGTTTGGGGTGTCGCGCGACAACCTCAAATCCCACGAAGATTTCAAGGCCAAGCTCGGTCTGCCGTTCGAATTGATTGCCGACACCGAAGAAAAAATGTGCCATATGTTCGGTGTGGTCAAGAACAAAATCATGTACGGCAAAAAGGTCAAGGGCATCGAGCGCAGCACCTTTTTGATCAGCCCCGAGGGCATCCTGTTGCAAGAGTGGCGCGGGATCAAGGTTCCCGGTCACGTGGACGACGTGCTCAAGGCCGTCAAGATGCTCAAGAAAGTCGCATAAAGCCCACGGCCCCGCCGTGCACGCACCGCGTCCACACGCCGCCCCTCGGGGCGGCGTCGTTTTTTCTGGCATGATGAACCCATGCCACTGCCTCCGCCTCCTCGCCGCAAAGCCGACCGCGTCGATCTGAAACCCAGCGCCGAGCGCGCCGCCCCCCAGCCGGCTGACGCCGTGACCGACGCGACCGACGCGACCGACGCACCCGCGCTGGCCCTGCCGCCAGCCCTGGTGGATGCGCCACCCGCCGCCGAGCGCACCACGCGCCACACCCGGCGCAGCCGCGCCCGCCGTGGCGCCACCGCGGCGGCAGCCGCCCCCAGCGCGGTGCCCGTGGCGCCACCGGCCCCGCCAGCCCCGGCGCCAGCGCCAATGGATGCCTCGATGCCCGCGCCGCCGCCGGCCACCGGCGCCCCGGCCCCCGCCACCGAACGCCGCCCGGCACGCGCAGGACAGCGGCGGCGCCCCGCGAGCAACGGTCGCACGCGGCTGTTCGTGCTCGACACCAACGTGCTCATGCACGACCCGAGCAGCCTGTTCCGCTTCGAGGAGCACGACATCTTCCTGCCCATGATCGTGCTGGAGGAGCTCGACAACAACAAAAAGGGCATGAGCGAGGTCGCGCGCAACGCACGCCAGGCCAGCCGCTCGCTGGACGCGCTGGCCGCCACCGCCCAGGGCGACATCCGCGCCGGCTTGGCGCTGTCTGCGCTGGGCAACCGCGAGGCCACGGGCACGCTGTTCTTCCAGACCGAACCGCTCACCCACGCCCTGCCCGACGATCTGCCCCAGGGCAAGGCTGACAACCAAATCCTGTCGGTGGTGCAGGCGCTCAAGGCACGCCATCCGGAGCGTGACGTGGTGCTGGTGTCCAAGGACATCAACATGCGCATCAAGGCGCGCGCGCTGGGGCTGGCGGCGGAAGACTACGAAAACGACAAAACGCTCGACGACGCCGAGATGCTCTACACCGGGTCGCTGGCGCTGCCGGCCGACTTTTGGACCCGCCAGAGCAAGCGCGTGGAAAGCTGGCAACAAGGGGGGCACACCTTCTACCGCATCACCGGGCCGCTGGCCGAGCAGCTCTACCTCAACCAGTTCGTCTACTACGAGGCCGCCGGTGAGCCGCCCCTGTACGCACGCGTGGTGGAGCTGCGCGGCAAGACCGCGGTGCTGCGCACCCTCAAGGACTACACGCATCTCAAAAACGCGGTGTGGGGGGTGTCGGCGCGCAACCGGGAACAGAACTTCGCGCTCAACCTGCTGATGGACCCCGAGGTGGACTTCGTCACGCTGGCCGGCACCGCGGGCACCGGCAAGACGCTCATGGCCTTGGCGGCGGGACTGACGCAGGTGCTCGACGAGCGCCGCTACACCGAAATCATCATGACGCGCGCCACCGTCAGCGTCGGGGAGGACATCGGCTTTCTGCCCGGCACGGAGGAGGAAAAAATGGGCCCGTGGATGGGGGCGCTGGACGACAACCTGGAGTTCCTCTCCCAGGGTGCGCGCAACAACGCCGGCGAATGGGGGCGGGCGGCCACCCAGGACCTGATCCGCAGCCGCATCAAGATCAAGAGCCTGAATTTCATGCGCGGCCGCACCTTCCTCAACAAGTACGTCATCATCGACGAGGCGCAAAACCTCACGCCCAAACAGATGAAGACGCTCATCACCCGCGCCGGCCCGGGCACTAAGCTGGTCTGCATGGGCAACCTGGCCCAGATCGACACGCCCTACCTGACCGAGGGCTCATCGGGCCTGACCTATGTGGTGGACCGCTTCAAGGGCTGGCCGCACGGTGGCCACGTGACGCTGGCACGCGGCGAGCGCTCGCGCTTGGCGGACTTCGCCAGCGACGTGCTCTGACGCCGGCCCTGCCAAGGCCGCACGGGGGTGCCCGGGTACCCCGCTGCGCCACGCGCCATGCCTGATCACGCCGCCGCGGCAGGCACCGGGGTGCGGTCGGCCCCCGGCACGCGCTGCCGCGCCAGCAGGACGTACACCGTGGGCACGACGAACACCGTCAACAGCGTGCCCACCGACATGCCGCCCACGATCACCCAGCCGATTTGCTGCCGGCTCTCGGCGCCCGCGCCGCTGGCCAGCGCCAGTGGGATGGCACCCAGCACCATGGCCCCGGTGGTCATGAGGATGGGCCGCAGACGCAGTTCGGCGGCGCGCTGCACCGCAGCCAGGGTGGACTCGCCCTGCTGGCGCAGCTGGTTGGCAAACTCCACGATCAAGATGCCGTGCTTGGTGATCAGGCCCACGAGCGTCACCAGCCCGATCTGGCTGAAGACGTTGAGCGTGCCACCCGTGAACTTGAGCGCCGCCAGCGCCCCCAGCATGGACAGTGGCACGCTCAGCAAAATGACGAACGGATCGACGAAGCTTTCGAACTGCGCCGCCAGCACCAGGTAGATGAACAGGATCGCGAGCGCAAACACCAGCGCCAGCGACCCCGAGGCGGCGCGAAACTCGCGGCTGGAGCCGTTGAGGTCGGTGGTGTAGCCCTCGGGCAGCACCTCGCGCGCGATGGCGTCCATCACGCGCAGTGCCTCGCCCAGCGCAAAATCGGGCGCCAGGTTGGCGGTGATGGAGGCGCTGCGCCGCTGGCCAAAGTGGTTGAGCTCGCGCGGCGCCACGACCTCCTGCGTGCGCACCAGGGCCGACAGCGGCACCATGGAGCCGTCGCGCGCGCGCACGCTGAGCTGCTCGATGGCCTGCGGGGTGGCGCGCTGCGGCGCGTCGGTCTGTGTGATGACGTCGTACTGCTCACCCTCGCGTTTGTAACGCCCGACGACGCGCCCCCCCAGCATGGTCTCGACCGTGCGCGCGACCGCCTCGACGCTGACCCCGAGGTCGGCCGCGCGCTCGCGGTCCACCTCCAGCCGCAGCTCGGGTTTGTTCATGCGCAGATCGACGTCGACCTGCTGGAAGCCGGGGTAGTCGGCCATGCGGTTTTGGAAGTCGCGCACCACGCGCGCGAGGTTGGCGTAGCTGTCGCTGGTGGTGATGACGTAGTTGAGCGGCCGCTCGCGAAACCCCTGCCCCAACGACGGCGAGGTGATGGCAAACGCATTGACACCCGGCACCGCGGCCAGCCGCGGCGCGATCTCGCGCGCCATGGCGAGCGTGGTGCGCTCGCGCTCCTCCCAGGGCACGGCGCGGAAGAACACCGTGCCCTGCGACACCGTGGGATTGCCCACGATGTTGAAGATGCGGTCGAACTCCGGGTAGCTCTGGCCGATGCGCTCGATGGCCTGCGCATAACGGCGCGTGTAATCGGCCGTGGCGCCATCGGGCGCGTTGACGACGGTCAGGATGACGCCGCGGTCTTCGAGCGGCGCCAACTCCTGCTTGGTGGTGCGCAGCAGCCAGACGCTGGCGGCCGCGCTGGCCAGCATGATCAGCACCACCCCCCAGCGCAGCCGCAGTGCCGCCGCCAGCGCACGCCCGTAGCCGCGCGTGAGCGCTTGCAGCAGCGCCTCCATGCCGCGGTCGAAGCGGCCCGGCGCCGGGTTGTGCCGCAGCAGCTTGGCGCACATCATGGGCGACAGCGTCAACGCCACGAAGCCCGACACCAGCACAGCGCCGGCCAGCGCCAGGGCAAATTCGCCAAACAAGCGCCCCGTGCGGCCCGGGGTAAAGGCCAACGGGGCGTAGACGGCCGCCAGCGTCAGGGTCATGGCCACCACGGCAAAGGCGATTTCGCGCGCGCCACGGATGGCCGCCGCAAACGGCGTCATGCCCTCTTCGATGTGGCGGTAGATGTTTTCCAGCACGACGATGGCGTCGTCCACCACGAGCCCGATGGCCAGCACCAGGGCCAGCAGGGTCAGCGTGTTGATGGAAAACCCAAACAGCGCCATCAGCGCAAACGCCCCGATGAGGCTGACCGGGATGGTGACGAGCGGGATGATCGAGGCGCGCACCGTGCGCAAAAAGACAAAAATCACCAGCGTCACGAGCACCACCGCCTCGGCGATGGTGGTGTAGACCGCTTTGATCGAGCGGTCGATGAATACCGAGTTGTCGTTGGCAATGTCCACCTGCACGTCGGCGGGCAGATCCTCGCGCACCCGTTGCAGCAGCCCGCGCACCGAGGCCGAGAGCTCCAGCGGGTTGGCCGTGGCCTGCCGCAGCACGCCCAGCGAGACGGTGTCGCGTCCGTTCAGACGCACCGAGGTGCGCTCGTCCTGCGCGGCCTCCTCCACCCGGCCCACATCGCCCACACGCACCGGCTGGCCGTTGACCACGCGCACGACCACCGCGGCAAACTGCTCGGGCGTGCGCAAGTCGGTGGCGGCGGTGACGTTGAACTCGCGCTGCAGGCTCTCCACCCGGCCCGCCGGCACCTCGAGGTTGGCGCGGCGCAGCGCGTCCTCCACGTCCTGGACGGTCAGCCCGTAGGCGGCCAGCCGCAGCGGGTCGAGCCAGACGCGCATGGAAAACTTGCGCTCGCCATAGACGCGCACATCGGCCACGCCGGTGGCGGTCTGCAGGCGCGGCTTGGCGATGCGGTTGGCCAGGTCGGAGAGCTCCAGCGCCGAGCGCGACGCCGAGCTCAGGGCGATCCAGACGACCGGGAACGCGTCCGCTTCCACCTTGGCCACCACCGGCTCGTCGGCGGCGTCGGGCAGCCGCCCGCGCACGCGCGCCACCTTGTCGCGCACCTCGGCCGCCGCCGCGTCGGGGTCGCGCTCGAGGCGAAAGCGCACGGTGATCTGGCTCTGTTCCGGCCGGCTGATCGAGGTGATGACATCCACACCTTCGATGCCGGCCAGCGAATCCTCCAGCGGCTTGGTCACCTGGGACTCGACGACCTCGCTCGACGCACCGGTGAGCCGGGTGGTGACGGTGACGGCCGGCTCGTCGATCTTGGGGTATTCGCGCACCGTCAGGGCGCGAAACGAGACCAAGCCGATGAGCACGATGAGCAGCGACAGCACGGTGGCAAACACCGGCCGGCGGATGGCGATTTCGGGCAGTTGCATGCGCGTGCTCCTCCCGTGCCCTCAACCGCGCGGCGCGGCACCCACGATGCGCACCGGGACCGCGTCACCCTGCAGCCGCTGCTGCCCCGCCACGACCACGGTGTCGCCAGGACGCAGCCCGTCGAGCACCTGCACGCGCCCCTGCTGGCGCACCCCCAGCCGCACGGGCACGCGCCGGGCCACGGCCGGCCCCTCGGCGCCGGCCTCGCGTTCGACCCGAAACACCAGCGTTTGGCCGCCCAGGGGCACGATGGCCTCCTCCGGCACCAGCAGCGCGCCTTCGGTGACGCCCAGCACCAGCCCAACGCGCACGAACATGCCTGGCCGCAGAGGCGCGTCGCGTCCGGGCGTCAGCACCGCCCGCACGCGCAGCGCGCGCCCCTCGGCATCGACGAGCGGATCCACCGTGTCCACCGTGGCGGCAAAGGTCTGTCCCGGCAGCGCATCGGCACGCAGCTCCACCCCCTGCCCCCGCCGCACCTGGGCCTGGTAGCGCTCGGGCACGCGGAATTCGACGCGCAGCTGTGCGGTATCTTCCAGCCGCACCAGGTCGGCACCCTCGCGCACGTAGTCGCCGACATCGACCAGGCGCAGCCCCGCCACGCCGTCGAAGGGCGCGACGATGCGCATGCGCGCCAAGCGCGCCTGCGCCAGATCGACCTGCGCCTGGGCCACCTGCACCGCCGCGCGGCTTTCGTCGAGCACGCGCTGCGCGACGAACCCCTGGGCGACCAGCTCCTCGTTGCGGCGCAGGTTGGCCTGGGCCACCGCCAGCTGCGCACGGGCCTGCGCCAGCTCCGCGCGCGGCAGGGCGTCATCGAGCTGGACCAGCAGCTGCCCACGCCGCACCGGCGCCCCCTCGCGAAAGCCGAGCGCGACGATGCGCCCACCGACTTCCGGGCGCACGGTGACGCTCTGGCGCGATTGCAGCGTCCCGACCGCGGGTACCGCATCGACCACGCGCTGCACCTCGACCGGGGCGACTTCCACCGCCGGCTGGCCCCGCCCGCCAGGCGCTGCCCCCGGGGATGCCGCACCCGGGCCGGGCGCTGGGCGGGCGCCGGACCCGGTGTTGGATGCGGCCGCTGGCGCCTCACCCCGCGGGCCGGCGGTCGGTGTTTGCGCGTGCGCCGACGCGCCGCCGTCGGTGAGCCGCGGCAGCCACCAGGCCAACACCGCCGCCAGGCCCAGCCCGGTCCAAGCCGTTGCCTTTACCCATCGGGATCGGGTCATCGTCCACTGCTCCGCTTGTCTCGAAATCTCCCACTGTAGCAGCGCGGGCCCGATCGTGCAGCGGCTGGGTGCCGCCCCGGCGGCGCCGCATGGGGCCGTCCGCTGCGGTCGGCGCGCGGGGGCGCCGGCTCAGCGCGGCACGCCGCGGTTGGCCAGGGCGTCGGCGCGCTCGTTGCCGGGGTCGCCCGTGTGGCCGCGCACCCAATGCCAGGTGATGTGGTGCCCACGCTCGTTGACCAAGGCGTCGAGGGCGCGCCAGAGGTCTTCGTTCTTGACCGGCTGGCGCGCGGCGGTGCGCCAGCCGCGCGCCTTCCACCCCGGCAGCCACTCGGTGATGCCCTTGCGCACGTACTCGCTGTCCAAATACAACTGCACACGGCACGGCCGCTTGAGCGCGGACAGCGCCTCGATGACGGCGCGCAGCTCCATGCGGTTGTTGGTGGTGGCACGCTCGCCGCCAAACAGCTCGCGCTCGGCGCCGCCGGCACGCAGCAACGCGCCCCAGCCGCCCGGTCCGGGATTGCCTTTGCAGGCGCCATCGGTGTAGATCGTGACTTCGGTCATGGCAGTGTGGCTTCGCCGTCGGACGGTCGATCGCGGCGGGCGACCACGGCCGGGGCGGCAGCGGCCCGGGTCGGGCGCCACGCCGGCCCGAGCAAGTGCAAGCCGCGCACGCGCTTGACGGCGACGATGAAATAGACAGCCCCCAGCGGGGGCCACCAGCGCGCGCCCAGCCGATCCATCCAGGCCAAGCGGTCGAGCCAGCGCTGGGAGCGCACCGCCAAGCGGTAGCAGCCGTGCTGCGCCTGCGCAACCTCGAAGCTGAGCAACCGCAACCAGTCGCGCAAACGCCACGCGCCGATGAAGGCACCGGCCTCGGGCAAATACAAACGCGCCAGCGTCCAGCCGCCCAAGCCCAGGCGCGCCAGCGCGTGCGCGCGGTATTGGCGCAGCCCCCACCAGCTCGCCGGGTTGAGGCCGGAGATGATGACGCGGCCGTTGGGCACCAGCACGCGCTCGACTTCGCGCAGCACGGCGTGTGGATCGGCGCTGAGCTCCAGCGTGTGCGGCAACAACACCAGGTCGAGGCTGGCCGCAGGAAACGGCAGCGCCGCCGCGTGGGTGACCAAATCGACACCGCGCGCCGATGCCGCGGCCGCCGCGGCGATCGACGTCGGATCGGGTGCCTCCGGCAACGCCAGCCAGCGGTGCGGCATGCGGTTGCCCGCCAGCGCGTCGAGCTGCGGCAGCCCCAGCTGCAACGCGTGAAAGCCAAACGCATCGGCCACTGCTTCGGCAAAGCGGGCGCGCTCCCAATCGAGCAGGTAGCGCCCCGGCGGCGTGGCAAACCACGCCGCCAGCTCGGCGCCCAGGGCGGCGGACAGGGCTGCGGTGCCCTCGATCGGTTGGTCTGGCGTCGGCGCTTCGGCCACGGCGGTGGCGGCGTCAGGCGGTGGTTTCGGTGGCGGCGGCGACCGGCTGCTCGCCTTCGCCCAGCACGGTGGCGCGCACCATTTCGCGCATCAGGCGCTTTTCGGGAAAGCTCAGGTTGCGCCCGAGCTCGCGCCGAATGCGCATGAGGATGCGCCGGTCGGCCTCGGGCGGCACCCCCTGCTGGCTGCGCATGGCATCGGCCAGGTCCAAGCGCTCGTCGTGCGGCTCGTCGGCCCACCAGCCCTCGATGATGCGCGCCACCTGGGCACGCCATTGCGCATCGGGCTCGGCCACCGCCTCGGGCGCCGCCGGTGCTGCGCCCGAAAAGCTTTCGTCGTCGCCGGCCTGGCCGGCGCGCTGGGCGTAGTAGCCCGCCCCGGGGGTGGTCAGCGCGGTCCAGGCACTCAGCGGCATGGCCACGCGGCGGTCGGCCTGCATCAGCAGGCGTGCCCAGCTCGGGTCCTCGGCGGCCAAGCGGGCGTAATCGTGCACGGCATCATCGGCCACCAGCACCACGCGCGCGCCATGCCGCTGGGCCTCGTCGAGGTACGGCACCAAGCGCTCGTCGTCGCTGGCCACCAGCAGCCAGCCACTGCCGTGACGGGCCAGCTGCACCAGTTCCTGCCCCATGGCGCGGATGAGCGCCAGACCGCCATCGGTGGCGTGGCGCGGCACCAGGCGAAACACCACGTCGTCGTGGAGCTCGGTGGGCGCCGCATCGGTGTAGACCACGGTGCGCAGCAAGGGGGCCTCGGCCCCGGCCAGACGGGCCACATGGGAAAAGACCGCCGGCAGCGGCGCGCGTTGGATGGTCACCGATTCGGCCCCCGTGACCTGCGCGGCCAGCCAGGCCAAATACCGTTCGTCAACCAGCGCCACGACCGGGCCTTGAAGCGATGGGGAAGCCGTGGGGCCGCCGCTGCGGCCGGTGGCACGCTTGTGCAAGTGAAATTTGGTTTTCATCATCGATAGCATTGAAGGTCGAAGGCGGCGGCTAAAGGCCGGCCGCAGCGCATAAAGGCCCGCACGCGACACCACCAGGCCGCGCCCAACGGCGGCATGCCTGGCGCCGGCGGGGCCATGGGCCCCGCCGCCGGTGCGGACGGCCGCATTGTGCCGCAAGCGGCGCCGCCGAGCAGCGCGAGGCGCTCAGCGCGGGTCCGCGGCCGGTTGCGCGGGCGCCGCCGCCCCCAGCACCCACGCGAGCCGGCGTTGGGCGCGGCGCGCGGTCTCGGTGTCGCCCGCGGCCTCGGCCAAGCGCGCCTGCACCCCCAGCCACATGGCCAAAGGAACACGCCAGCCTTGCGCGGACGCGGTGTCCACCAACAACGCCACCCCGGCCGCGTCCAAGCGGCCGGCGCGCCAGGCAACGCCACCGCCCACCAAGCGGGCCAGCGGGTCGTCGATCGCAGCCAACAGCGGCGTCAGCGGCGTATCGGCGCCACCCGCTGCGCCACCAACTGCGCCCCCCGCCAGCGCAGCCGCCAGCGCCTGATGCACCGGGGGCAGCGCCGCGCGCTGCGCGGCGTCCAGCGGCTGCAGCGCCAGGTAGGCGGCGTAGGCGCGCTCGGCGGCGCCGGCATCGGGCAGGTAGGGTTGCGCCGGCAGGCAGCCGTCCCACGCCAGGGCGGCTTGGTCGAGCGCGCAGCGCGCCAGCGCCACGCGCGCCAAGGCGTCCGCCTGCCCGGAGGCCGCCGCCGAGCGCACCGCCGTCTGCCAGTGCTGCTGCGCCACGCGCGTGCGCCCGGTCAGCTGCGCGGCACTGGCCTGCTCGACGGCCAGCCGCGCCTGGAGCCGCCACTCGGGCACAGGTGGCGCGGCGCAGCCCGCCACCAGCGCCGCCCACACCAGGGCCAGGTGCCCGATCCGACCGCCCAGGATGGGCCGCAACGTCGTCTTCATGGCAACCGCACCTCCGCGTCGCGCGCAAACGGCCAGCGGCGCTGGATGTCGAGGATCATGCCATCGACGCGGCGCAAGGTGGCTTCCACCTCGGCGCGCAGCGCGTCCAGGTCCTGCGTGGCGGCGCGGGTGTTGCTGGCGATCCCGTGCACCTGTTCCAACACCCCGTCAACCCGCTGCAGGGTGGCGCGCACGCCCACCAGCAGCTCGCGCGCTTCGCGCGCACCGGCCTGCACCTCATCGGCCAGCCCCTGGGGGCCGAGCACGCGCGCGTCGGCACGCTCGATGAGCCGGTCGGTGCGCTCGGTCACGGCCTGCAGCCGCTGCAGCAGGCGGCGTGTGTCGTCCAGCGTGGCGGTGACGCGCGCCCGATCGGCCGGGTTGCCCACCAGCACGCCCAGGACGCCCTCGCGTCCGTTGGCGCGCGCCAGCAGCTGCTGGATGTCGCGCAGGCTGGCGTTGAGGGGCGCATCGGCGTCGGTCATCGCTTTGATCTGCTCGAGCAGCTCGCGCGCGAGGTTGACCATGCGCGGCAGGTCGGCCAGGGCATCGCCGCGCAGCACGTGTCGCTGCGCGCCGTCGGGCAGCAGCGGGCCTTCCAGCACCCCCGTGTAGGCGCGCAGCCGTGTGCCACCGACCAGGCCCCGCTCCATGGTGAACACGCTGCTGTCGCGCAGCCAATGGGCGTCGCGCCGCGCCACGTCCACCACGATGCGGGCATAGCCGTCGCCGCCGAGTTCGATGCGCCGCACGCGCCCGATCGGGAAGCCGGAAAACGTCAGGTCCATGCCAACGCTCACGCCTTCGGCGTCGTCGGCCAACAACACCAGCGTCTGCGTCGGCTCGAACACCCCGCGCGCATAAAGCAAATAGCCCGCCGAGGCCACCAACAGCGCACCCAGCAACGCGAGCAGCCAGCGCGCGCGGCGCTCCAGCGCCGGCGCGCCGTCATCGGCCGCGGACGGGGGTGTGGGTGGGGTGGACTCGGTGGCGTCTTGCATGGCTCAATAGTAGTTGCCAATCAACGACAGCAGTTCCACGGCCAGCAGCACGGCGGCGGTGCGCACGAGCGCCCGCACCTCGCCCGAAGGCTGCGGCTCAAACGCCGCCGCCATCGGCACCAGAGCCACCGCCAGCGCAAAGCCCAGGGTCTTGAGGGCAAAGATCAGCGTGACCGCAGGGGTAAAAATGTGCCCCACGGCACGCGTGTAGCCCGGCAGCGCCCAGGGCGTGAAGCCATAGAGGTTGAGGTAGGCGAGCACGAGCGCGATGACGACGCTGAGCAGCACCAGCAACACGGTCGCAAACACGCCGCCCAACACCCGTGGCAGAGCCAGCTCGCGCAACGGGTCGCCGCCCGCGGCGCGGATGGTGTCGAACACGCCGGCGGCGCGCAGGCGCTGCAGGGCCAGGCCGTGGCCCACCGTCACCCGCAGCAGCACGAACAACGCCGCCGTCAGCGGGATGAGTTCGAGCACCAGCACCCGCACCACCATGTCCACCGCGTAGGGCGTCAGGCCGTAGCCGATGGCGGTGACGACGACGATGCGGATGAGCACCTGCCCGAACAGGGTCGAGAGCACGGCATACCACGGCAGCGTGGGAAACGCCGCCGCCACCAGCTGCTCGGCCAGTGCGCGCCAGCGCGCCCCTTGGTAGCTCGAGCGCAAACAGGCCCAGGCCAGCACGCGACCGGTCAAGCGCAGCAAATGCCCCCAGTGCGACCAGGCGTGCCACCCGCCCCAGCGCCCCGGCGCGGACGGCGACGGTGGGGGTGGGGCGTGCGGTGGGACGCTCATGGCGTGAGGATATCAGCCCTCCAAGGCCCAGACGATGTGCTCGCGCACCCAACCGGTGGGGTCGGGATCGTTGCATGCGCTGGCCAGGGCGGCCGTGATGGCAGCCGCGCTGGCCGTGTCGCCGCGCGCGCGGGCGGCGGCGCGCGCATTGCCCAGGGCCACCGCCAGGTTGCGTCGCCAGCGGGCGTAGCCGATGCGGCGGATCGCGCTGCCTTCGGTGAGGCGCTCGAAATCGGCCTCGGTCCACGCCCACAGCTCAAGCAGGCGCGGCGCGGCAAGTGGCGCGCGCGCATCGAAGTCGGGCAGCGGGCTGCGGCGTGCGTACTTGTTCCAGGGGCACACCAGCTGGCAGTCGTCGCAGCCGTAGATGCGGTTGCCCATGGGCCGGCGCAGCGGCTCGGGGATAGGGCCGTCGTGCTCGATCGTCACATACGAAATGCAACGCCGGGCATCCAGGCGGTACGGTGCCACGATAGCCTGCGTTGGGCACACGTCCACACAGGCGCGGCAGCGGCCGCAGTGCGCGGCCACGGCAGGCGTCGGTGGCGTGCACCGCCGCATTCTAGGGCGGCGCGTGCGCGTGCGTTGGCTCACAGCGAGCGGTTGCGCGCCAGCGGCGGGTTGTGCTCGAAGTAGCGCTGGATGCCACGCGCCAGCGCTTCGGCCATGCGGGCTTGGAACGCCGGGTCGCGCAGCCGGCGTTCTTCGTCCGGGTTGCTGAGGAAGGCGGTCTCCACCAGCACGCTCGGGATATCGGGCGCGCGCAGCACGGCAAAACCCGTTCGAGCAGCTGGGGACCCACGCCCTGCCGGAGTCGCAGCTCGACCGCTTTTTGATGCGCCTGTCGCTGGGCTATCCCACACCGGCCGCGGAGCGCGCGCTGCTGTGCGGCGAGGAC
>NZ_VJOL01000010.1 GCF_007556705.1 Tepidimonas thermarum
TGACCCGGTTTGGCTTTCGGCGCACGTATGAGCTGTGCCTGCTGGCCCTTATGGTCGGCGGGTTGCTCGGCGGACTGGCCGACCGGTACGCGCTGGTGCTGACCGCGCGGCTGGCCGAGGGGTGGGCGGGTGGCGTCTCGGACATGCCCGCATGGTAGCGACAGCGCACCTCCCTACAATGCCGCCATGGACTTCATCGAGATGCTGCTTCGCGCCGAGCTCGGCCAGCGCTCGCGCCTGTGCGTGGGACTGGACCCGGAACCGTCTCGGCTGCCCGCGCGCTGGCGGGGTGATGCCGCGCGCCTGTACGACTTCTGTGCGGCCATCGTCGATGCCACGGCGGACCTGGTGTGCGCCTACAAGCCACAGATCGCCTACTTTGCCGCGCACCGGGCCGAGGACCAGCTCGAGCGCCTGATGGCGCACATCCGCGTCACCGCGCCGCAGGTGCCCATCATCCTGGACGCCAAGCGCGGCGACATCGGCAGCACGGCCGAGCAGTACGCCAAGGAGGCCTTTGAGCGCTACGGGGCCGACGCGGTCACGTTGTCGCCGTTCATGGGCTTTGATTCGGTCGAACCCTACCTGCGCTACCCGGGCAAAGGGGTGTTTCTGCTGTGCCGCACCAGCAACCCCGGCGGCGATGACTTGCAGGCGCGCCGGCTGGCCGACGTGCCCGGGCAGCCGCTGCTGTACGAGCACATCGCCGCGTTGGCGCAAGGGCCCTGGAACCGCAACGGCCAAATGGGGCTGGTGGTGGGCGCCACCTACCCGCAGGAAATCGAGCGCGTGCGCGAACTCGCCCCCACGGTGCCGCTGCTCATCCCCGGCGTCGGCGCCCAGGGCGGCGACGCCGCCACCGTGGTGCGCGCCGGCTGGCGCGGCGATGCCGATGGCCGCACCAGCGGGCCGGTGGTGGTCAATTCCTCCCGCGCCATCCTCTACGCCAGCAGCGGGGACGACTTTGCGGCCGCCGCGCGCGCCGAAGCCGAACGCACGCGGGCAGCGTTGTGGCCGCAGGGGTAGGGTGGCGTGGGCCTTGCCCCATGGCCGGGCAGCGCCCCAGGAAGGTTGTTCAGTCCGTTTCGAAGCGGATGCGCGTGCCGGCCAGTGCGATCACGTCGCCGGGCTGCAGCGCCTGCCCCTCGGCCGGCAGCGGGTGGTCATTGACCGTCACCGCCCCCGCACCCGCGACGCGCGCCAACCGGTAACCGTCCGCGGTGCGCTCGACGCTGGCCACCGCGACGCCCGGGCGGCCGATGGTGGTGGCGGCTTTGGTCAACACGAGCATGCGGCTGGCCGCCGGGCCATCGAGCACGCGCAGCCGCGCCGTGGCCACGCCCGACGGGGCGGGCGACGGGGCAGGCGACGGGGCAGGCGGCGGTGCAGGCGGCGGTGCAGGGGGCTGTGGCCCGCCTGCCGGAGGCGCTGCTGACATGGTGGTGCTGGCCACGGCCGGGGCTGCCGCATCCTCCACCACCACCCGCAACTGGTAGCGCGCGATCTCGATCAGGTCGTCCGGCCCCACCGGTGCCGACACCACGGCGCGGCCGTTGACGTAGGTGCCGTTGGTGCTGTTGAGGTCGAGCACCTGCACCCCGCCGTCGGGCGCCAGCACGAAGACCGCGTGCTCGCCGCTGACCGCCAGGTGTTCCATCACGATGTCGTTGTACGGACGTCGGCCCACCGTGGTGCGCGGTTGGGTCAGCGGCACGCGTTGCAGCTCGCGCCCGTCGCAGGCAATGATCAGCGTGGGCATGCGTCATCCTCTGGTGGGACAGCGGGCACGCAATGGATCAGCACCACCGCGATGTTGTCGTGCCCGCCCGCGGCGTTGGCGGCGTCGATGAGCGCCTGCACCGTCTGCGCCGGTGGCCCCGCGCGGCATAGGATGCGGGTGATTTCCGCGTCCGTCAGGCCGTCGTGCAGCCCGTCGGAGCACAGCAGGTAGGTGTCCCCCGGTGCGATGACGTGCTCGGTCAGCGTGATGTCCACCCAGGGCGCAACGCCCACCGCCCGGGTGACCAGGTTGCGGTGCTGGGCGGCGCGCGCCGCCGCCGCGCTCAACACGCCCGCGTCCACCTGCTCCTGCACCAGCGTGTGGTCGCGCGTAAGGCCGACCAGTTGCCCCTGGCGCAACCGGTACAGGCGCGAGTCGCCCACGTGCCCCACGGCCAGGCGGGCGCCGTCGATCAGCACCGCGACGACGGTCGTGGCCATGCCCCGGTAGGCGGGGTAGTGCCGCGCGTGGTCGTAGACGGTCTGGTTGGCCGCTTCGATGGCGCGCCGCAGCCGCTCGCCCAGCGCCGCGCCGGCCGGCCCGTCGTCGGCACGCAGCGAGGTCTGCACCGCCTCGCAGCACAGCCGGCTGGCCACCTCGCCCGCCTGGTAGCCGCCCATGCCGTCGGCCAGCACGGCCAGGCCGAGCTCGGCGTCGGTGAGCACGGCGTCTTCGTTGTTGGGGCGCAGCCGCCCCGTGTCGGTGGCCGCGGTGAACAGCAATCGCATGGCGTGGCGGTGGGCAACAAGCCCACGCAGTGTAGCGCCCCGCGGCCCGCCAAACGACACGGCCCCGCCGTGGCGGGGCCGTGCTGATGTCACGTTGCGCGGGGCGTCAGAGCAGGCTCTTGAGCAGCTTGCCCATCTCGGAGGGGTTGCGCGTGACCTTGAAGCCGCACTCCTCCATGATGGCGAGCTTGGCCTCGGCGGTGTCGGCGCCGCCGGAGATCAGCGCGCCGGCGTGGCCCATGCGCTTGCCGGGGGGCGCGGTGACGCCGGCGATGAAGCCGACCACCGGTTTTTTCATGTGCTCTTTGCACCAGCGCGCGGCCTCGGCCTCGTCCGGGCCGCCGATTTCGCCGATCATGATCACGGCGTCGGTGTCCGGGTCGTCGTTGAACATCTTCATCACGTCGATGTGCTTGAGGCCGTTGATCGGGTCGCCGCCGATGCCAACCGCCGAGGACTGGCCCAGCCCCAGCTCGGTGAGCTGCGCCACGGCCTCGTAGGTCAGGGTGCCGGAGCGCGAGACCACGCCGATGCGGCCCTTGCGGTGGATGTGGCCGGGCATGATGCCAATCTTGATTTCATCCGGCGTGATCAGGCCGGGGCAGTTGGGGCCCAGCAGCAGGGTCTTCTTGCCGCCGGCCGCCTCCTTGGCCTTCATCTTGTTGCGCACCATCAGCATGTCGCGCACGGGGATGCCTTCGGTGATGCAGACCACCAGGTCCAGGTCGGCTTCCACCGCCTCCCAGATGGCGTCGGCGGCACCGGCCGGCGGCACGTAGATGACGCTGACGGTGGCGCCGGTTTCGGCCGCGGCTTCCTTGACCGAGGCGTAGATGGGGATGTCAAAAATTTTCTCGCCGGCCTTTTTGGGGTTGACGCCCGCAACGAAGCAGTGCTTGCCGTTGGCGTATTCCTGGCACTTTTCGGTGTGGAACTGGCCCGTCTTGCCGGTGATGCCCTGGGTGATGACCTTGGTGTCTTTGTTGATCAGGATGGACATGGTGCGGTTTCCTCTCGGCGCAACGGATCAACGGCCGGCCACGGCGGCGACAACCTTTTGCGCCGCCTCGGCCATGGTGTCGGCACTGATGATGGGCAGGCCCGACTCGGCCAGCATCTTTTTGCCCAGGTCCTCGTTGGTGCCCTTCATGCGCACCACCAGCGGCACGTTCAGGTTGACGGCCTTGCACGCGGTGATGACGCCGGTGGCGATCACGTCGCAGCGCATGATGCCGCCAAAGATGTTGACCAGGATGGCCTTGACGTTGGGGTTCTTGAGCATGATCTTGAACGCCTCGGTCACCTTCTCGGCCGTGGCGCCGCCGCCGACGTCCAGGAAGTTGGCCGGCTCACCGCCAAACAGCTTGATCGTGTCCATGGTGGCCATGGCCAGGCCCGCGCCGTTGACCAGGCAGCCGATGTTGCCGTCCAGGCTGATGTAGGCCAGGTCGTATTTGGAGGCCTCCACCTCGGCCGGGTCTTCCTCGTCCAGATCGCGCAGGGCGACGATCTCGGGGTGGCGGAACAGTGCGTTGCTGTCGAAATTGAACTTGGCGTCCAGCGCGATCAGGTTGCCCTGGCTGTCGCGGTTGAGCGGGTTGATCTCGACCAGCGAGGCGTCGGTCTCCATGTAGCAGCGGTAGAGGTTTTTCAGCAGCGCCACCGCCTGGTCCACCGTGTGCCCGCTCATGCCGATGCCTTCGGCCAGCTCGCGCGCCTGCGCATCGGTCAGGCCCACCAGCGGATCGACGAAGACCTTGACGATCTTCTCGGGCGTGCGCGCGGCGACTTCCTCGATGTCCATGCCGCCTTCGCTGGAGGCGATGATGGCCACCTTCTGCGTCGCACGGTCGGTCACGACCGAGACGTAGTATTCTTTGCCGATGTCGGCGCCTTCTTCGATGTAGAGCCGGCGCACTTTTTGGCCTTGCGGGCCGGTTTGGTGCGTCACCAGCTGCATGCCCAGCATCTGGCTGGCCAGCTCGCGCACCTGCTCGATGCTCTTGGCCACCTTGACGCCGCCGCCCTTGCCGCGGCCACCGGCGTGGATCTGGGCCTTGACCACCCAGACCGGGCCGCCCAGCTTCTGGGCCGCTTCGACCGCTTCTTGCACCGTGAATGCCGCAATGCCGCGCGGCACGGGCACGCCAAACTGACGCAAGATCTCCTTGCCTTGATACTCGTGAATCTTCATGTGGTTCCTGTCTGAAGTGGCGTCTGACGGGAGGTCCGCCCGGCGGCAGACGCAACGGCCAAGCCGCCGCTGCCGCCGCGTGCACGAGTGCGCAGCGCCCCACGACAGGGCGCCGCGGCTGGCGGGCCAGCGCGGGACAGCGCGAACTGTATCATGGTGCGTCGCACAAACCTTGTGCAAAGCTGACGGACGCCGCGGCGGCGGTGTCCACATTGTGACGTTGTCAATGGGGTATAACCCCCACGGAGTATCGCCATGGCCCAGGTTTTCATCGACGGCGAAGCCGGCACCACCGGATTGCAAATCCGCGAACGCTTGGCCGGGCTGGATGGGGTGTCGCTGCTGTCGATCGACCCCGCGCGCCGCAAGGACCCGCTGGCCAAACGCGCCCTCATGGCGCAGGCCGACCTGGTCATCCTGTGCCTGCACGACGACGCGGCGCGCGAGTCGGTGGCCATGATCGAGTCGCTGCGCGCCGACACCGGGCGCGCACCGCGCATCATCGACGCCTCCACCGCGCACCGCGTGGCGCCGGGTTGGGTCTATGGCTTTGCCGAACTGGCGCCCGGCCAGGCCGAGGCCATCCGCAGCGCCGAGCGCGTCGCCAACCCCGGCTGCTACGCCACCGGCGCGATCGCGCTGATTCGCCCGCTGGTCGATGCGGGGTTGATCCCGCCCGACCACCCGCTGTGCCTGCCCAGCGTCAGCGGCTACACCGGGGGCGGGCGCACCATGATCGAGGCGTACGAATCCGGTCGCGCCCCCGCCTTCGAGCTGTATGCCCTGGGGCTGGAGCACAAGCACCTGCCGGAAATCATGGCCTACACGGGGCTGCGTCGGCGCCCGCTGTTCGTGCCGTCGGTGGGCAACTTCCCGCAGGGCATGCTGGTGCAGCTGCCGCTGCACCTGGACACGCTGCCCGGGCAGGTGCGCACTGCCGACCTGCACGAGGCGCTGGCCGCCCACTACGCCGGCAGTGCCTGGGTGTCGGTGGCGCCGCCCACCGCCGACGGCAAGCTCGACGCCGTGGCCCTGGCCGGCAGCGACCGGCTGGAGCTGCGCGTGTACGGCAACGAGCAGCACCGCCACGCCGTGCTCGTGGCCCGGCTGGACAACCTGGGCAAGGGCGCCAGCGGCGCCGCGGTGCAAAATCTCCGCTTGATGCTGGGGCTGTAAGGGCCGCCGTGGCGTTAGCCTGCGGCCGGGTCCTGGTGGCGCCAAAAGTACTGGCGCGCCAGTGCGTCGTGGAGCGCCGCCAGGTCGCGCTGGATGCCGTCCATGCGCGCGTGCAGGCCGCTTAGCGCCGCCTCGTCGCGCTCCAGCGCGCGCAGCCGGCGCCACAGCGTGCGCGCCACCGCCAGCGGTCCGTGGAAGTCCGGCAGCTGTGCCAGCCCGGTCTCGAGCTCGCCCAGGCAATGCGCCACCGCGCGCGGAAAGCGCGTGTCCAACGTCAAGTAGCCAAGCACCGCCTCCGGCTGGACCCGCACGCCGACATGCTGGCGGTACATCTGCAGCGCCGAGAGCGCGTGCAGCGTGCACAGCCACAGGCGCTCGCGGGCGATTTGGGCGCCGGCCGGGTCATCCGGCAGCCGCACCGCCGAGTTGACGTCCAGGATGCGCGTGGTCATGTCGGCGCGCTCCAGGTGGTGCCCCAGCGCGATGAACTGCCATGCCAGGTCGCGGCTCATCGAGCCCTCCAGCAGCCCGACCACCGACTGTTGGCGCTCGACCACACCGTTGAGCAGCTCCCAGCGCGCGCGGCGCCCGTCGCAGGCTGCCGACGCCTGCGCGCGCACCAACAGGTGCAGCGCGTTGATGCGCTCCCAGATTTCCATCGGCAGCACCTCGCGGAAGGTGCGGGCGTTCTCGCGCGCACGCTGCACGCTGGCCACGATCGAGCTGGGGTTGTGTTCGTCGGCGATGAGGAAGTGCATGATGGCGTCCTCCTCGGCCGTGTCGCGGTGCGCGGCGTAGCGTTCGTCCAGCCCGGCGGCTTTGAGCAGCACGTCCCAGCCAAATGCGGCGCCGCGCGGCAGGTCCAGCAGCATCTGTGTGACGCTGTTGATGAAGCGGGCGGTGTTTTCGGCGCGCTCCAGGTAGCGCGCCATCCAATAGAGGTTTTCTGCGACGCGGGACAGCATGGGATGCTCCTTGGGGTCAGGCCCCGGTGTCGACGATCCAGGTATCCTTGGCCCCGCCGCCCTGCGACGAGTTGACCACCAGCGAGCCGGCCTGCAGCGCCACGCGTGTCAGCCCGCCAGTGGTGACGTGCAGCTCACGGGCCTGTAGCACGAATGGGCGCAGGTCCACGTGGCGCGGCTCCAGGTGGTCGTCGATCCAGGTCGGCGCGGTCGACAGCGTCAGCGTTGGCTGCGCCATGTAGTTGCGCGGGTTGGCGCGGATCAGCTCCGCGAAGCGCGCGCGCTCGGCCGCACTGGCGCGCGGGCCGATCAGCATGCCGTAGCCGCCGGACTCGTTGGCGGGCTTGACCACCAGGTCGTCCAGGTGCGCCAACACGTATGCGCACTGCTGTGGGTCCATGCACAACCAGCTCGGCACGTTGGGCAGGATCGGCTCCTCGCCGAGGTAGTAGCGGATGATGTGCGGCACGTACGCATAGACCACCTTGTCGTCGGCCACGCCGGCACCCGGCGCGTTGGCGATGGCGACGTTGCCGGCGCGCCAGGCGCGCATCAAACCGGGGACGCCAAGCACCGAATCGGGGCGGAACACCTCCGGGTCGAGGAAGTCGTCGTCGATGCGGCGGTAGATCACGTCCACCCGGCGCAGCCCGGCCACCGTCTTCATGTAGACGCAGTCGTCGGCCTGCACCGACAGGTCGCTGCCCTCCACCAGCACCGCGCCCATCTTTTGCGCCAGGTAGGAGTGCTCGAAGTAGGCCGAGTTGTAGATGCCGGGCGTCAGCACCGCGATCACCGGCCGCTCGCCTTGGCGCGGCGACAGCGCCGCCAGTGTCTCATGCAGCCGTTCGGGGTAGTCGTCCACCGGCAGGATGTCGCTGGCGCGGAACAGCTCCGGGAACAGTCGCTTCATGAGCTGGCGGTTCTCGAGCATGTAGGACACGCCGGAGGGCACACGCAGGTTGTCCTCCAGCACGTAGACGGTGCCGTCGCGGTCGCGCACCAGATCGGTGCCACAGATGTGCGCCCACACCCCAAAAGGGGGCGAAAACCCCCGGCAGGCAGCGCGGAAGTTTTTCGAGCTGGCGAGCACCTCGGCCGGGAACACGCCGTCGCGCACCACCCGCTGGGCGTTGTAGAGGTCGTCGATGAACAGGTTGAGCGCGCGCAGCCGCTGCCGCAAACCGTTTTCGATGCGGCGCCATTCGCCCAGTGCCAGCACGCGTGGCACGATGTCGAAGGGCCAGGCGCGGTCGATGTTGCCGGCGTCGCTGTAGACCGTGAAGGTGATACCGGCGGCCATAATGGCCGCATCCACCGCCTGCCGCCGTGCTGCCAGCTCCGCTGGCGGCAGCCGTCCCAGATGTTCCAGCAGGGCGCGCGCCGCAGCCCGCGGTTGCCCGTCCGGGCCGATCAGCTCGTCATAGAATCCCGCCCCTTGATAGGGGTGCCACAGCTCATTCATGGTTCACCTCGTGGCCCGATCTTTGCAAGGACCGTGCCCGACCTATCCCGATCGAAAGGCAACGATGACCTACTGCGTGGGCATGCTCATGGACGCCGGCCTGGTGTTCCTGTCCGACACCCGCACCAACGCCGGCGTCGACCAGATCAACACCTTTCGCAAGATGGTGGTGTTCGATCACCCTGGCGAGCGCGTGATGGTGCTGCTGTCGGCCGGCAACCTGGCGGTGACGCAGGCGGTGGTGACGCTGCTGAGCGAGCGCATGGCGCAAGACGGCGACAGCTTGCTGCGCGCGCCCAACCTGTTCGAGGCGGCGCGCCACGTCGGCGATTGCGTGCGCGAGGTGCACCGGCGCGATGCCGAGGCGCTGCGCGCCTTCGGCATCGACTTCAACGTCAGCCTGATCTTTGGTGGCCAAATCGCCGGAGAGCCACCACGGCTGTTCAACGTGTACGCCGCCGGCAACTTCGTCGAGGCCACGCCCGATACGCCGTACTTCCAGATTGGCGAGTCCAAGTACGGCAAGCCGATCATCGACCGCATCTTTCGCCACCACACGCCGCTGGAGGAGGCGGCCAAGTGCGCGCTGATCTCGATGGACTCGACGCTGAAATCCAACCTGTCGGTGGGCATGCCGCTGGACCTGGCGATCTTGCCGCGCGACGAGTTGCGGCTGGCCTGCCATCACCGCATCGAAGTTGATGACCCGTACTTCCAGCGCCTGCGTCTCGCCTGGAGCGAGCGCATTCAGCAGGCCTTCAACGCGCTGCCTGGTCTGAACCAAGCCGACTGGTGCGACCGGCGTGGCTGAGCCGCCCGCCACCGTGCCCGGCCCCACGCCCTACAGGTTGGTACGCATCTTGCCGACGTGTGTCGGTTGGTACGCATCTTGCTGACGTGTGTTAGCAGGAGGTGCCCGATATGTCGTCCAACCCGCCCCTGGCGGTCCACCGCACAGCCCCGATCGCTCCGCACGAGCCACCGATTCCGGCCAGCTTGCCCCTGCCGCGCACGGCTTTTTCTGCCCACGGCATCATGGCGCCCGGCGTGCTTGTGATGCGCAACCTTCCCTTCGCGCCCAAGATGGCGCTGTTGGGCGCGCTGCTGTTGGCGGCGGTTGCGGCATTGGCGCTGGCGTACTACAGCACCATGCTGGGCAACATTGCCTTTTCGGCCAAGGAACGCGACGGCGTGCATGACCAGCAGCGCATATACCCGGCGCTGCTGGTCGCGCTGGATGTGCGCCGCGAGGCCACCGCCCATGCCGCCGGTGATGCCGCTGCAGACCCACAGGCTGCGCAGGCGCGGCTGCAGGCGGCCCTGCAGACGCTGGTGCAGCAGGCGGCCGTGCGTGATGGGGGCTCCCAGCGCGCGCTGCAGGCCGTGCAGCAGGCGGCCCAGACCCGTGCCAGCGACGCGGTCACGGCATTGGATGCGCACAGCGCCATGCTGCGCGCGCTGGTGGCGCTGGCCGCGCAGGTGTGCGACGACTCCAATCTCACGCTGGATCCGGGTGTGCACACCTACTACATCATGGATGCGGTGTGCTTTCGGTTGCCCGACACCATCGACCGTGCCGGCGCTACCCAGGCCCGCAGCCTGGCCATTTTGCGCGCGGGCGAGCGCACCCCGGCACTGGCAGAGCCGCTGGTGCGCGACGAGGCGCTGGTGACGTTCCACTTCGAGCAAATGCAGGCCGGGCTGGCCAAGACGATCGGTGCGCGGCCCGAGACGGCATCCACCATTGCGCTGCAGCAGGCGCTGGCACCGGTGCGCGCCTTCTACCAGCGCATCGGCCAGAACGTGCTGCACGCCGAGGCGCTCGATTCGTCCCAGGTCGGCGCACTTGCGCAGGCGGGCCACGCCGCCGTGCAGGCGCAGGCTGAGCTTGCGCAGCGGCTGCTGCCGCTGCTGGACGCGCTGCTGGCCGAGCGCCTCGACGGCATGAAGCGGGAGATGTGGATACGCACGGCCGTGATCGCGACCCTCGTGGTGGTTTCGCTGTACTTTGGCGTCGCGTTCTATCTCGTCAACCGCGGCGGCACGCGCGTGATTCAGGAGCACCTGGAACTGATGGCGCGCGGTGACCTGCGCGAGGCGCCCCCCAAGCCCTGGGGCAAGGACGAGCCGGCGCAGATCATCGTCAACCTGCGTGTGGCCTACGACGCGTTGCACGCCCTCATCCGCAAGGTGCGCCATGCCGCGCGCGACCTGGCCAGCGCCAGCGAAGAGATCGCGCACGCCTCGCGCGACCTGGGAGCCCGCACCGAACAGGCCGCGGCGACGCTGGAGGAGCAGGCCAGCGCGATGGAGCAGATCGGCTCGCAAGTGCAGGCCACCGCGCAGCGCGCGCACGAGGCCGCGCAGTTCGCGCAGACCAACGCGCGGGTGGCGGAGGACAGCCGCGGCGTGGTGGACTCGGTGGTGGGCACCATGCGCGACATCCAGTCCAGCAGCCAGAAGATCGCCGACATCACGCAGGTGATTGACAGCATCGCGTTTCAGACCAACATTCTGGCGCTCAATGCTGCGGTGGAGGCCGCCCGCGCCGGCGAGGCCGGCCGTGGCTTTGCGGTGGTGGCCGGCGAAGTGCGCTCGCTGGCGCAACGCAGCGCCGAGGCGGCGCGCCAGATCAAGGCGCTGATCGAGGAGAGCTCAGGCAAGGTGCAAGCCGGCGTGCAGGTGGTGGAGCAGGCCGGCACCACGATGGGGAGCCTGGTGCGCAACGCCGAGACGATCAACGGCTACATGGGCGAAATGGCCGCTGCGGCGCACGAGCAAAGCGACGGCGTGGCGCACAGCGTGCAGGCGATTCAGCACCTGGATGCCAGCACCCAGCAAAACGCGGCGTTGGTGGAGCAGACGTCGGCAGCGGCCGTCGCGCTGGAGCAGCAGGCCCAGCGGTTGATGGACGAGATCGGGCGCTTCAGGCTTTGACGCGACGGCAGTGCCAGCCCAGCATTGTCGCCACGCCGTGCCCGTGGCCCGGCTGGACAACCTGGGCAAGGGCGCCGGCGGCGCTGTTGTGTAGAGGTGTAGAGTATGCGTGTGATTTCCATCCCGCACACCACCCCCCGCCATACGTCGGCAGTCCCGCCCCAGGGGTGGCGGGCGCGCCTGCTGGCCGCCCTCGGCGGTCTGGCGCTTGCGGCCGGGCTGGTTGGCTGCGCCGGACCCACTCCGGCGTTCGACTACCGCATCCCCGCCCAGCCGGAAGCCGCGACGGGCACCAGCGCCAAGCCCGGCTGGGCCACGCAGCGCTTTGCGGTGGCCGCGGCCAACCCGCTGGCCACCGATGCGGGCTATCAGGTGCTCAAAGCCGGTGGCAGCGCGGTGGACGCCGCGGTGGCCGTGCAAATGGTGTTGACGCTGGTGGAGCCCCAGTCCAGCGGCATCGGGGGTGGGGCCTTCCTGTTGCACTGGGACGGGCGGCAGATCCAGGCCTACGACGGGCGCGAGACCGCCCCAGCAGCGGCCGATGAGCGTTTGTTCCTCCAGCCCGACGGCAAGCCGATGGCCTTCGACGACGCGGTGGTGGGCGGGCGCGCGGTGGGGGTGCCGGGCACGCTGCGCATGCTGGAGCTGGCGCACCGACGCCATGGCCGCCTACCCTGGGCCACGCTGTTCGAGCCCGCCATCCGGCTGGCGGAAGAGGGCTTCCCCATCGGTCCGCGCCTGCACGGCTTGCTGCGCCAAGAGGCGCACCTCAAGCGCGACCCGGTGGCGGCGCGCTATTTCTACCAACCCGATGGCCAGCCCTGGCCCGTGGGCACGCGTGTGCGCAACCCGGAGCTGGCGGCGGTGCTGCGCGACGTGGCCACACGGGGCGCGGATGCGTTCTACCGCGGCCCGATCGCGCGCGACATCGTGGCCAAGGTGCAGACCCACCCGACCAACCCCGGCCGCCTGAGCGCCGAGGATTTGGCCGCGTACCGTGCGCGCGAGCGCGAGGCGCTGTGCGCCGATTGGCGGCAGTACCGCCTGTGCGGCTTTCCGCCTCCGTCGTCGGGCCATCTGGCCATCGTGCAGATGCTGGGCATGCTCGAGCACACGCCCGTGTCCACCCCGCTGGCCGATGGCGTGCCGAGTGCGGACTTTTTGCACGCCTACACCGAGGCCGCGCGGCTGGCCTTCGCCGACCGGGCGCAGTACGTGGCCGATCCGGATTTCGTCGCGGCGCCGGGCGGCGACTGGCGCACCCTGATCGATCCCGCCTACCTGCGCCAGCGTGCGGGGCGGATCGGGGCACGGTCGATGGTGCGTGCCCAAGCGGGTCAGCCGGCGCCGCTGCGCGTGTCGCAGGCCGCGCAACCGGATCAGCCGGAGTACGGTACCTCGCACATCTCGATCGTCGATGCCGAGGGCCGCGCGCTGGCCATGACCACCACCATCGAAGACCAGTTTGGCGCGCGCCAAATGGTGCGCGGCTTTTTGCTCAACAACGAGCTCACCGACTTTTCGTTCGTGCCCACCGACGCGACGGGCGCACCGATCGCCAACCGTGTGCAGCCAGGCAAGCGCCCGCGCTCCAGCATGAGCCCAACCCTGGTGTTCGACCGCCGCGACGGCCGCCTGGTGATGAGTGCCGGCTCGCCCGGTGGCGCGCTCATCATCCACTACACCGCCAAGACGCTGCTGGGCACCCTGGCGTGGGGACTCAACGCCCAGCAGGCCATCGATCTGCCCAACTTTGGTTCCACCAACGGCCCCACCCTGCTGGAGAAGGGGCGCTTCCCCGCCAGCACGCTCGAGGCCCTGCGGGCGCGCGGGCACGAGGTGCGCGAGATGGACATGACCAGCGGCCTGCAGGCCCTCCAGCGCACCGGTACCGGCTGGTTCGGCGGGGCGGACCCGCGCCGCGAGGGCGTGGTGATGGGGGATTGAGGCGGGTGGTTGGCGGCCATCACCCGCCGTCCACCAGCCACTCCCCCTGGCGCCGCGCCGCGCCGCTGGCGCACAGGTCGTCGATCAGGTCCTGCAGCCAGGTGTCAAACGGTTCGGCCCCACCGTGGCGGGCGTGCAGGTGTACCAGATACGGGACACCGCGCGCCCATTCGTGCAGGTCGGCCAGCGGCTGCCGCTGCCACTCCAGCAGCTTGAACTTGAGCAGCACCTTGAGTCCGTAGCGCCGGTGCCGCGCGGGGTCGGCTTGAAATTGCGCCAGTCGCTGGCGCGCCAGCGCCAGCGCGGCGGCCACCTCGGGCGCCGGCTGGGTGGCGTCGGCGTGGTCGGCATCCCCAAACGGGCTGCCGTGGCCGGGGATCACCACCGCCGGCGCCAGCCGCTCGATCAGCGCCAGCGTGGCCCCCACGGCGTCGAAGCCGGGCTCGCCCGCCAGCTCCGGGAATACCACGCCAAACCCATGCTGCCACAGCGCATCGCCACTGATCAGGGTGCGCGAGGCTGGCTCGAACAGCATCACCGCGTCGGGGTCGTGCCCGGGCGCCGCGTGCACCTGCCAATCGCGCCCACCCAGGGGCACCATGTCGCCGGGCGTGAGCAGCGCATCGTGGCGAAAGCGCGCGCAGCGCTGGCCGGTGGCGCGGTAGCTCAGGCGGTCCTCGTCCCAGGCCTGCACGGCGTCGGCCTGGCCCGGCGGGATGGCGGTGTGCAGGCCGGGGTAGCGCGCCTGCAGCGCGGCGTTGCCGCCGCAGTGGTCGCTGTGCAGGTGGGTGTTGAGCAGCCGCTGCAGCGGCCGCCCGCCCAGGGCGTGTTCCACCAAGGCCAGTGTCTGCGCCGCATGCGCCACATAGCCGCTGTCCACCAGGGCGGTGCCGTCGGGGCCGTCGAACAACACGTTGTTGGCCGACAGCCAGCCGCGCTCGAACACGCGCACGCCGGGCGGCAGGCGCGTCGGATGTTTCATCTCGAACGCGCGGGCAAGCCGTCGCTGTCGGCACCCAAACCGAGCATGGGGGTCATCAAGTGGTCTCCTCGTGTCCGTCGCGGGTTGACCAACCGCGGGCTTGCGTTGCGGCCGCTCGTCAGGCCTTGCCGCGCAGTTCGCGGCGCAGGATCTTGCCGACGTTGCTCTTGGGCAGCTCCTCGCGGAACTCGATGTACTTGGGCCGCTTGTAGCCGGTCAGGTTGTCGTGGCAGAAGCGCATCACCTGCTCTTCGGTCAGCGTCGGGTCGCTGCGCACCACGTAGAGCTTGACCGCCTCGCCGGAGTGCGGATCGGGCACACCCACCGCGGCGCACTCCAGCACCCCCGGGCAGGTGGACACCACGTTGTCGATCTCGGTCGGGTAGACGTTGAAGCCCGAGACGATGATCATGTCCTTTTTGCGATCGACGATGCGGATGTAACCACGCTCGTCCATGATGCCGATGTCGCCGGTGCGCATGTAGCCGTCGGGGGTGAAGACCTTGGCCGTTTCCTCGGGCTTGTTGTAGTAGCCCTGCATCACGTTGGGCCCGCGGATGCAGATTTCGCCCGTTTCACCGGGTGCCAGGTCGCGCCCCTCATCGTCTTTGATGGCAATCTCCACACTGGGCAGTGGCAGACCGATGGTGCCGGTGAATGCGGTGTTGGTCACCGGGTTGTTGGTGCCGATGGCGCAGGTCTCGCTCATGCCCCAGCCTTCGATCATGGCACAGCCGGTGACCTTTTGCCACTGGCGCGCCGTGCCTTCCGAGGCGGCCATTCCGCCCGCCTGCGACAACACGAGCGAGGAAAAATCCAGCTGCCGAAAGCGCGCATTGGCCAGCAGTCCGTTGAACAGCGTGTTGACCGCCGGCAGCACGTGGAACGGCCGGCTCTTGAGCACCTCGACGAACTTGGGGATGTCGCGCGGGTTGGGGATGAGCGTGGCGTGCCCGCCCTGGCGCATGACCAGCAGCATGAGCGTCAGCGCAAAGATGTGGTAGAGCGGCAGCGCCATGATGTGGTTGGTGCGCCGCGGATCGCCCACCTTGTCCAGCGCCGGGGCAAACCACGCCTCGGCCTGCAGGATGGCGGCGATGATGTTACCGTGGGTGAGCACCGCCCCTTTGGACAGCCCGGTGGTGCCACCGGTGTACTGCAAAAAGGCGATGCTGTTGCGGTCCACCGTTGCGGGCTTGAGCGTGAGGGCCTGGCCGGCTTCGAGCGCGCGGCGAAACGGCACGATGGTGCGCACCCCGTGCGGCCCCTGCAGCGGCAGTTTGAAGGCGGGCACCAGCTTGGCCACATGGCGCACCAAAAAGGTCATCCAACGCCCGTACCACGGCCCCAGCAAATCGCCAAAGCTCGCCACCACCACATGGCGCACGGGCGTGTGGTCGATGACTTCCTCCAGCGTGTGGGCGAAGTTTTCCAGGATGACGATCGCCTCGGCCCCCGAGTCGGTGAGCTGGTGCTCCAGCTCGCGCGCGGTGTAGAGCGGGTTGACGTTGACGCAGGTGTAGCCAGCGCGCAAGACGGCGGCCATGGTGACCAGAAACTGCGGCAAATTGGGCAGCATGATGGCCACGCGCGCACCGGCGGGCAACCCCAGCGACTGCAGGTAAGCCCCCAGCGCCGCGCTGTAGCGGTCGAGCTGGCCATACGTCATCCAGCGGTCCATGCAGACCGACGCCGGGTCCTGGGGATGGCGGCGAAACGCCTGCTCCAGCAGTTGCACCAGCGAGGGGTACTGGGTCGGGTCGATGTCGGCGGGCACGCCGGGTGGGTAGCTCGAGAGCCAGATTCGTTCCATGGCAAGGTCGCAGTGGGCAAGGCCACCCATTGTCGGGCAGGCCGTCGCGCGTCCGCTCAGGGGATGCCCCTAGAAGCTGTCGCGCACGGCACAATTGACGCCCCCTTGGGGCCGCGCGGCGGTCGCTTCGGCGGTGGGGGCCATTCGGGAAAACCCTGACAAGCGGCGGCCATTCCCGTATCATCCCGTCATGATCGCGCCCGCTGCGTCCCCCAGCACCGTGGCGCCCCCGCGTGGGGCGCGCGTGCCGGTGCGCGACCTGCCCGCCGCCACCGAGCCCGGACCGGCGCGCCGGCGCGCGCGGGCCCCCATCCGCACCCTGGACGCCAGCCACCGCGACGCCATCCTGCGCCATTTGCTGGCCCTGGGCGAGCGCGACCGCTACCTGCGCTTTGGCTACGCGGCGCAGGACGAGCACATCCGGCGCTATGTGGAGGGGCTGCGCTTCGGCCTGGATGAGGTGTTTGGCATCTTCAACCGCCGGCTCGAGCTCATTGCCATGGCGCATCTGGCCTACCTGGTCTCGCCCGAGCGGGGCAGCGACAGCGCCGAATTCGGGGTCAGCGTCAGCGCGCACGCGCGCGGCCGCGGCTACGGGCATCAGCTGTTTGCGCGCGCTCTGGCGCATGCCCGCAACCATGGGGTGCGCTACCTCTACATCCACGCGCTGAGCGAAAACGGCCCCATGTTGCGCATCGCGCGCAGCGCCGGCGCCACCGTGGTGCAGCACGCGGGCGAGAGCGAGTGCCATCTGGAGGTGCCACCGGCGGATTTCGAATCCCACCTCAGCGAGTTCTGGGAGGAGGAGGTGGCGCGCACCGATTACTGGATCAAGGCCCTGCGCCGCTGGGGCCGGCGGCTGCTGGATCTGTTGCGCTGGCGCCGCTGAACGCGCGGCCGCCGATGGCGGATGGCCGCGCATGGCACGGCCGGCGCTGCCCTGTTGTATCCTCCCCTTGTCGCAACCCTTGCCCACACCCGTGGCCGATCCTTCCCCTACGCCATCGCCGCACACCAGCGTGCGGCCCGAAGACAAACGAACCCTGCTGCAGCGGCTGGTGGAGTTTCTCCACCCCGGGCCCGACTCCAAAGACGAGCTGATGGAGGCGCTGGCCGACGCCGAGGACAATGCCGTCATCGACGCCGAATCGCGCGCGATGCTCGAAGGGGTCATCCGCATCGCGGACATGACCGCGGGTGACGTGATGGTGGCTGCCCCGCGCATGGATGCGCTCGACATCCAGGCGCCCTACGCCGAGCTGCTCAACACCGTGATCGACACCGGCCATTCGCGCTTTCCGGTGTACGAGGGCGAGCGCGACAACATCATCGGGATTTTGTTGGCCAAGGATTTGCTCAAGCTGCAGCGCGCGCCCGAGCTCAACATCCGCACGCTGCTGCGGCCGGCCGTGTTCGTGCCCGAGAGCAAGGGCCTCAACGACCTGCTGCGGGAGTTTCGCGGCAACCGCAACCACCTGGCCATCGTCATCGACGAGTTTGGCCGCGTGGCCGGCCTGATCACCATCGAGGACGTGCTGGAGGAAATCGTCGGCGAGATCGAAGACGAGTTCGACGACGAAAGCGACACCGGTGACATTTTTGCGCTCGCCGACGGCACCTGGCGTGTCAGCGGCGACACACCCATCGAGCGCGTCAACGACTGGTTCCAGGTCGCGCTGCCCTGCGAAGACTTCGACACCATCGGCGGCTACATCGCCCATGCCATGGGCCATGTGCCGCGGCGTGGGGAGTCCTTCGAGGTCGCCGGCCTAGTGTTTCGCGTGCAGCACGCGCGCGCCGGTGCGGTGCGCTGGTTCAAGGTGACGCGCGCGCCGGCATGAAGGCGTGGGCGCGCCCCGCCGCACGCGCGGCCTGGGTCCAGGGCGGTGGCCCGCTGGCGCTCGTGGCGCTGGCGGGTTGGGGGCACGCCGCGGCGCTGGCGTGGCCCTGGCCCTGGACGCTGGCGCCGTGGTTGCGCCCCGGCCAACCCGTGGCGTGGCTGCACGGTCTGAGTCTGGCGCTGTTGGTGTGGGCGCTGGCGCGCGCGCCCTCGGCCACCGCGGCGGCCGCCCGGGCGGCGGTCTATGCCACCGCCTGGCTGGCCGGCACCTTCTGGTGGCTGTTCGTCTCCATGCACACCTACGGCGGGCTGGCCGCGCCGCTGGCGGCGGCGGCGGTGCTGGCGCTGGCGGCCTTTTTGGCGCTGGACTACGCCGTGGCCGCCGGCCTGTGGTGGCGCTGGCGCGCCGCGGCGCCCGTCGCGCGGGTGCTGGCCTTTGCCGCGCTGTGGACGCTGGCGGAGCTGGCGCGCGGTGTGCTCTGGACCGGTTTTCCCTGGGGGGCTGGGGGCTATGCGCAAATCGACGCCCTGGGCTGGCTGGCACCCTGGGTGGGGGTGTATGGCATGGGGGCGGTGGCGGCGGCCCTGGCCGCGGCCCTGGCCGTGGGTGGCCAGCGGGGGCGCGTGGCTGCGGCGGGTTTGGCGCTGGCCGTGTGGGCCGTCCCGGGCAGCGGGGCGTGGCTGGCCGAGCGCTTGCCCGACCCCACCCAGCCGGCGGGCACGCTGCCCGTGCGGCTGCTGCAGGGGGCGATTGCACAGGACCTGAAATTCGACCCCGAGGCCGGGGTGCCGCTGGCGCTGGGCTGGTACGGCCAGGCGCTGGTGCGCGCCAGCGCGGACCCTGCGCTGGCCGGTGGTCTGGTGGTGGCGCCGGAGACCGCGATTCCGCTGCTGCCGCAAGACATCGATGCCGACTACTGGCGTGCCCTGGCGCAGGCGGTCCGCGCCGGCCGGGTGGCGGTGCTGCTGGGCGTGCCGTTGGGCAGCTTCGAGCGGGGCTACACCAATTCGGTGGTGGGGTGGCGGCCGCCGCCAAGCGGCGAGGCGGCCCCGTCAGAGCCGGACGCTGACCCGTTTGGTGCGCTCAGCGTCTACCGCTACGACAAGCAGCACCTGGTGCCCTTTGGCGAGTTCATCCCGCCCGGCTTTCGCTGGTTCACCGATCTCATGCACATCCCGCTTGGCGACTTTGCGCGCGGCGCCTTGCCGCAGCCGCCGTTTGAGTGGGCCGGCCAGCGCATCGCGCCCCACGTCTGCTACGAAGACCTGTTTGGCGAGGAGTTGGCCGCGGGCTTTCGCGATGCCGATCGGGCGCCGACGGTGCTGGTCAACGTCAGCAATGTCGCCTGGTTTGGCGATACGGTGGCCATCGACCAGCACCGCCACATCTCGCGCCTGCGCGCGCTGGAGCTGGGGCGCCCCTTGGTGCGTGCCACCAACACCGGCGCGACGGCCGCCATCGACCACCGTGGCCGCGTGGTGGCCGAGCTGCCGCGCTGGCAACGCGGCGCACTCGACGCCACCGTGCAGCCGCGCACCGGGATGACACCCTACGCCGCCTGGGTGTCGCGCTGGGGGCTGTGGCCGCTGGCGGGCGTTTGCCTGGCGCTGCTGGTGTGGTTGCGCCCGCGGCGCAGCCATCGCCGTCTTGCGCGCTAAAGCGCCGCGGTCCTATCGGCGCCTAATGCCCACCTAAAATCCACCCACCATGCTCACCTTCCAACAAATCATCCTCAAGCTCCAGTCGTACTGGGATGCCCAGGGCTGTGCCCTGCTGCAGCCCTACGACATGGAAGTGGGGGCCGGCACCAGCCACACGGCCACCTTTTTGCGTGCCATCGGCCCCGAGCCGTGGAAAGCGGCCTACGTGCAGCCCAGCCGCCGTCCCAAGGATGGGCGCTACGGCGAAAACCCCAACCGCCTGCAGCACTACTACCAGTACCAGGTGGTGCTCAAACCCGCGCCCAGCAACATCCTGGAGCTCTACCTGGGCAGCCTGCAGGCGCTGGGCTTCGACCTGAAAAAGAACGACATCCGCTTCGTCGAGGACGACTGGGAGAACCCGACCCTGGGCGCCTGGGGCCTGGGCTGGGAAGTCTGGCTCAACGGCATGGAGGTGACGCAGTTCACCTACTTCCAGCAAGTCGGCGGCATCGACTGCAAACCCATCACGGGTGAAATCACCTACGGCCTGGAGCGCCTGGCCATGTACCTGCAGGGCGTGGAAAACGTCTACGACCTGACCTACGCCCCCGGCCTGACCTACGGCGACGTGTTCCACCAGAACGAGGTGGAGCAATCGGCCTACAACTTCGAGCACTCCGACGCCGACTTTCTGTTCACCGCATTTGCCGCGCACGAGCGGCAGGCCAAGCACCTGATGGAGCAGCAGCTCGCCCTGCCGGCGTACGAACAGGTGCTCAAGGCCGCGCACACCTTCAACCTGCTGGATGCGCGTGGTGCCATCAGCGTGACCGAGCGTGCCGCCTACATCGGCCGCATCCGCAACCTGGCGCGCAGTGTGGCGCAAAGCTACCTGGACAGCCGCGCACGCCTGGGTTTTCCCATGGCCCCGCGCGCCTGGGCCGATGAGGTGTTGGGCCAGATGCAACCCAAGAAGGTGGCCGCATGACGAACCACACCGCCAGCCTGTTGGTGGAGCTCTTCGTCGAGGAGCTGCCCCCCAAAGCCCTGCGTACGCTGGGCGAATCCTTTGCCCGCGTGCTGGCCGACCAGCTGCGCGAGCAGGGCCTGGTCGAGGCCGATGCCGTGTTGACCCCGTACGCCAGCCCGCGCCGGCTGGCCGCGCACCTGAGCGCCGTGCGCGCCCGGGCCGATGACCGCGCGGTCCAGCTCAAGCTGATGCCGGTGGCCGTGGGGCTGGACGCGCAGGGTCAACCGACGCCGGCGCTGCTCAAAAAGCTCGCATCCCTGGGCGTGGACACGGCCGATACCACCGCCGTGCTGGCGCGCCTGCGCCGCCAGCCCGACGGCAAGGCCGAGTCGCTCTATTGGGACAGTGTGGTGGCGGGCGCCACCTTGCAGGCCGGCCTGCAAAAGGCGCTCGATGAGGCGCTGCGCCGCCTGCCCATCCCCAAGGTCATGACCTACCAGCTGGCGGATGGCTGGAGCAGCGTGCACTTCGTGCGTCCGGCCCATGCGTTGGTCGCCTTGCACGGCGACCAGGTGGTGCCGGTGCAGGCCCTGGGGCTGACCGCCGGCCGCCACACCCACGGCCACCGTTTCGAGGCGGTGGGCGACCCGATCGAACTGCCGCACGCCGACGCCTACGCGGACGTGCTGCGGCGCGAGGGGGCCGTCATCGCCAGCTTTGCCGAGCGGCGCGCCGAGATCGCGCGCCAGTTGGCCGAGGCCGCGGGCCGCGTCGGCGGCGGCTGCCGTCCCATCGAGGACGAGGCGCTGCTCGACGAGGTCACCGCGCTGGTCGAGCGCCCGAACGTGCTGGTGTGCCAGTTCGACCCGGCGTTTTTGGAAGTGCCGCAGGAGTGCCTGATCCTGACGATGAAGGCCAACCAGAAGTACTTCCCGCTGCTCGATGCGCAGGGGCGGCTGACCAACCGCTTCCTGGTGGTGAGCAACATCACGCCCGACGACCCCAGCGCCGTGGTCACCGGCAACGAGCGTGTGGTGCGCCCGCGCCTGGCCGACGCCCGGTTCTTCTACGACCAGGACCGCAAGCGCCCGCTGGAGTCGCGCGTGCTGGGGCTGGCCAAGGTGGTCTACCACAACCAGCTCGGCACCCAGGGCGAGCGGGTCGAGCGCGTTGCGGCGATCGCGCGCGCCATCGCCGCGCGTCTGGGCGACGAGGCGCTGGTGCGCTTGGCCGACCGCGCCGCGCTGCTGGCCAAGGCCGACTTGCTGACCGACATGGTGGGCGAGTTCCCCGAGCTGCAGGGCACGATGGGGCGCTACTACGCCCTGCACGATGGCGAGGACGCGCGCGTGGCCGACGCCATCGAAGACCACTACAAACCCCGCTTTGCCGGCGACGAGCTGCCGCGCAACCCCGTAGGGCTGTGCGTGGCGCTGGCCGACAAGCTGGAGACGCTGGTGGGCCTGTTTGGCATCGGCAGCCTGCCCACCGGCGACAAGGACCCGTATGCGCTGCGCCGCCACGCGCTCGGTGTGGTGCGCATGCTCATCGAGCGCGACCTGCCGCTGGAGCTGCCTGCCCTCATCGACGCGGCGGTGCCGGTGTTTGGCGAGCGCATCCGCGACCCGCGCGAGGCGCTCACCGCCTTCATCTACGACCGGCTGGCGGTCAACCTGCGCGAGCAGGGCTACCGCGCGCAGGAGGTGGACGCGGTGCTGTCGCTGCGCCCGGCGCAGCTGCGCGAAGTCCCGCGCCGGCTGGTGGCGGTGCGTGCCTTTGCCGACTTGCCCGAAGCACCGGCGCTGGCTGCGGCCAACAAGCGCGTGGGCAACATCTTGCGCAAGGCCGACGGCACGGTGCCGGCCGCGGTGGACCCGGCGCTTTTGCGCGAGCCGGCCGAGCAGGCCCTGCACCAGGCGCTGTTGGCGGTGCAACCCGCCGCCGACGCCGCGTACGAGGCGGGCGACTACACCGGCAGCCTGCAGCGGCTGGCTGCGCTCAAAGCGCCGGTGGATGCGTTCTTCGACGGCGTCATGGTCAACGCCGACGACGCCGCGCTGCGTGCCAACCGGCTGGGGTTGCTCACGCTGCTGCACCGCGCCATGAACCGCGTCGCCGACCTTGCGCGCCTGGCGGCTTGAGCGGGGAGAGTGGCCATGCCCGCGCGCGATCTCAAGCTGGTGGTCATCGACCGCGACGGCACCCTCAACCGCGATCCGGAAGACTTTTTGCACGGTCCGCAGGACTGGCAGCCGCTGCCCGGCGCGCTGGAGGCGGTGGCGCGGCTCAACCAGGCGGGGTGGCGCGTGGTCATCGCGTCCAACCAATCCGGGCTGGGGCGCGGCTTGTTCGACGTCGAAACCCTCAACGCGGTGCACGCGCGCATGCACAAAGCCCTCGCGCAAGCGGGCGGGCGCATCGAGGCGGTGTTTTTCTGCCCCCACGCCCCAGAGGACGCGTGCGACTGCCGCAAGCCTGCGCCGGGGCTGTTGTTGCAGATCGCGCAGCGCTACGGCGTGCCCCCGTCCCAGCTGGTGGTGGTGGGGGACTCGGTGCGCGACGTTGGCGCGGGCGTGGCCGCCGGTTGTGACACCCATCTGGTGCTCACTGGCCAATCGGCCGTGCACCGCAACGGCACCCGCCCGCCAGACCTGCCGCCCGGCGTGACCGTGCACGACGATTTGCTGGCGTTTGCCGATGCGCTCATCGCCCGCGATGCGGCGGGGACAGCGCAGGAGCGGTCATGAACGCGCTGCGCTCCTGGCTGCACCTGCTGTTCATGGGGGTGACCGTGGTGCCCTGGGCCACGGCGGCGGTCGTGATGTCGCCGTTCGTCTCGGCCAACCGGCTGTACTGGTTTTGCATCGGCTGGGTGCGGCTGCAGGTATGGGCCGCGCGTTGGATGCTGGGCATCCGCAACGAGGTCATCGGCTGGGAAAACCTGCCGCTGGGCGAGACCGCACCGGCCATTTTGTTGGCCAAGCACCAATCCACCTGGGAGACGTTTTGTCTGCCCGCCATCATGCCGCACCCACTGGCCTTCGTGTTCAAGAAGGAGCTGCTCTACATCCCCTTTTTCGGCTGGGCCTTGGGCCGGCTGGACATGGTGCACATCGACCGCGGCAAGCGCGCCCAGGCGTTCCAGCGCGTGGTGGAGCAGGGGCGGCGGTTGCTGGCGCGGGGGGTGTGGGTGATCATGTTTCCCGAGGGCACGCGGGTGGCGCGCGGGGCGCGCGGCCATTACAAAAGCGGTGGCACGCGGCTTGCGGTGCAAACCGGCGCGCCCGTCATCCCGATTGCCGTCACCTCGGGGCGCTGCTGGCCGCGCCGCGCGATCGTCAAGCGCCCCGGGACGGTGGTGTTTTCGATCGGCCGGCCGATTCCCAGCGTGGGCCGCGACCCGGACGAGCTGATGCGCGAGGTCGAAGACTGGATCGAGGCCGAAATGCGCCGCCTGGACCCGGAGGCCTACCGTGACGTTCCCAGCGCCACCCACGCCGGCTGATGGTCGGGGGTCGGCGCCCGGGGTGCCGGCGGCAGCCGGGGCGGCGTCGTGGCGCCATCCGCGTGCCAATGCCGAGGCGACGTTGCGCGGCGTGCGTGTCGCCTACGAATTTCGACGCAGCGCCCGGCGCACCATTGGCCTGCTCGTCGGCCCCGACGGCTTGAGCGTGCGCGCCCCGCGGGGCGCGGTGTGGGCCGACATCGAGCGCTTTTTGCACCACAAAGCCGACTGGGTGCTGGCCCAGCTGCAGCGCCAGAGCCTGCGCACCCGGCCCGACTGGCCCGCGCCCACGCCGGCGCTGCTTGCCCACGCGCGCGCCACCTTTGCCGCGCGCATCGCCCATTTTGCCCCCCAGCTTGGCGTGCAGCCGGCGGCGCTGCGCGTGTCGTCGGCGCGCACGCGCTGGGGCAGCGCCAGCACGCGCGGCACCATCGCCCTGAACTGGCGCCTGGTGTGTGTGCCGCCGGCGCTGCTGGACTACGTGGTCGTGCACGAGCTGGCGCACCTGCGCGAGATGCACCATGGCGCGGCCTTCTGGGCGCTGGTGCAGGCGGTGCTGCCGGACTATGCCGAGCGGCGTGCGGCGCTGCGCCGCTACGCGCTGCGGTAACGGCCTGCGGTCAGCGTTGCGCCGCGATGGCCGCGAACGCGCCCGTCAGCGCCACCGCGTGCAGCAAGGCCGCGGCGATGGTCAGGCCGATGGCGGGCCGCAGCGCGGCGACGGCATCGCGCCGCCGCACCTGCCGCCACAGCACCGCGGCTGCAGCCAGCGACAGCGGCAGCGATGCCAGCCCCCACCACCCGGTGGGCGGTGTGATTTGTGCCCACACCGACACGGCCAGTGCGGCGTGCGCCACCAGCGCGATGGTGGTGTACAGGGCCGCTGCCATGACCGGCCCCAAGCGCACCGCCAGCGTGCGTTTGCCCACCTGGGCGTCCCACGGCGCGTCGGGCAAACCGTTGATGAGCAGGATGTTGGCCACCAGCAGGGCGAAGGGCAGCGCCGACACCAGCGGCACGGGCTGCCATTGGCCGGCCTGGCTGTGGTAGGCGCCCACCACCACCAGCCACCACGCGGCGGCCACCACCAGCTCGCCCAACCCGCGCGTCATCAGGCGCAGCGGCGGGGCGGAATAGGCCCAGCCCAGCAGCAGGCCCGCCGCGCCGATGACCAGCAGACCGCTGCCCGCGCCCAGGGCCAGCCACAGCCCGCCGGCCACCACCAGCGCTGCCAGGCCGCTGGCCAGGCGGCGCGCATCCGCGGCGCTGGCCGCACCCTGTTGGATCACGCGTGAGCCGCCGGTAAACGGCGACAGCGGCGCCGGGTTGAGCGCGTCGGCGCCGTTCAAGGCATCGTGGTAGTCGTTCCAGGCGTTGGCGGCGGCATGGGCCAACACCGCCAGCACCAGCGCCACGGTGGCGCGCAGCGCATCGAAGCCGCAGCCGCAGGCCGCTGCCATGGCCAGGCCCAGCAGCACGCCCGCCACCGTCACCCACAAAAAACCCGGCCGGCTCAGGCGCCAGGCGGCGGCAACCGATAATGCATCAGGCGGGGTCTGTGTCAGCATGGCCCCACTATAGCGCCGCGGCGTTGCGCGCGGGGCTGGCCGCGCGGGTGCATCTGCCGTAACATTGCGCACATTGACGTTTACGTCAACGTAAATTGACTGTGACGGTTCCCTTCTGAACCTTTCCTCCATCCCCATGGCGAGCAGCACCACCTACACCATCAGCGATCTGGCGCGGGAGTTCGACCTCACCACGCGCGCCATCCGCTTCTACGAAGACATGGGCCTGCTGCAGCCGCGCCGCGCCGGCCCGGGTGGGCGCAGCCGCATTTATTCGGCGCGCGACCGCACGCGCCTCAAGCTGGTCTTGCGCGCCAAGCGCCTGGGCCTGAGCCTGTCGGAGGCCAAAGAACTCATCGACATGTACGACAGCCCGCGTGACACCGGCCCGCAGCTGCGCAAGTTTTTGCAGGTGCTGGCGGCGCATCGGCGCCAGATCGAGGAGCAAATGGCCGATTTGCAGGCCACGCTCGACGAGATCAAAGCGCACGAAAAAGAAGCGCGCGCGCTGCTGGCCCGCTTGGACGAGGGGGCGCACGCGGTGCAAAACCCGGCATAATTGACGTTTACGTAAACGTCAAATGTAGGAGGCGACCCATGACCCATTTGCCCGGTCTTGACTTTCAGCTCGGTGACGAGATCGACGCGCTGCGCGACGCCGTGCGCAGCTTCGCCGAGGCGGAGATCGCGCCGCGCGCGGCCGAGATCGACCGCACCGACCAGTTTCCCATGGACCTGTGGCCCAAGATGGGCGAGTTGGGCGTGCTCGGCATCACCGTGGAGGAGGACTACGGCGGCGCGGCCATGGGCTACCTGGCCCACATGATCGCGATGGAGGAAATCAGCCGCGCCAGCGCGTCGGTGGGCCTGTCCTACGGCGCGCACTCCAACCTGTGCGTCAACCAGATCCGCCGCAACGGCACCGAGGCGCAAAAGCGCAAATACCTGCCCAAGCTCATCAGCGGCGAGCACGTGGGCGCGCTGGCGATGAGCGAGCCTGGCGCCGGCTCGGACGTGGTGAGCATGAAGCTGCGTGCCGAGGACAAGGGCGGCTACTACGTGCTCAATGGCAGCAAGATGTGGATCACCAACGGGCCGGATGCCGACACCCTGGTGGTCTACGCCAAGACCGAGCCCGAGCTGGGCGCGCGCGGCATCACCGCGTTCCTCATCGAAAAGGGCATGAAGGGCTTTTCGGTGGCGCAAAAGCTCGACAAACTGGGCATGCGCGGCAGCCACACCGGCGAGCTGGTGTTTGACAACGTCGAGGTGCCTGCCGACAACATCCTGGGCGGCCTCAACAACGGCGTCAAGGTGCTCATGAGCGGGCTGGACTACGAGCGGGCGGTGCTGGCCGCCGGGCCGGTGGGCATCATGCAGGCGGTCATGGACAACGTCATCCCCTACATCCACGACCGCAAGCAGTTTGGCCAAAGCATCGGCGAATTCCAGCTCATCCAGGGCAAGGTGGCCGACATGTACACCACGCTGCAGGCGGCGCGCTCGTTCCTCTACACCGTGGGCAAGAACCTGGACCGCCTGGGCGCGGCGCACGTGCGCCAGGTGCGCAAGGACTGCGCCAGCGTCATCCTGTGGTGCGCCGAGCAGGCCACCAAGATGGCCGGCGAGGGCATCCAGATTTTTGGCGGCAACGGCTACATCAACGAGTACCCGCTGGGCCGGCTCTGGCGTGACGCCAAGCTCTACGAGATTGGCGCGGGCACCAGCGAAATCCGCCGCATGCTGATCGGGCGCGAGCTGTTTGCGGAGACCCTGTAATGCCGCTGCGCCATCTGCTCGCGCACAACCGCGAGTGGGCCGCGCGCATGGAAGCGGAGCGCCCGGGGTTTTTCTCGGCGCTGGCGCGCCAGCAGTCGCCGCGTTACATGTGGATCGGCTGCTCCGACAGCCGCGTGCCTGCCAACCAGATCACCGGCTTGGAGCCGGGCGAGGTGTTCGTGCACCGCAACGTGGCCAACGTGGTGGTGCCCACCGACCTCAACTGCCTCTCCACCCTGCAGTACGCGGTCGACATGCTGCACGTCGAGCACGTGATGGTCGTGGGCCACTACGGCTGCGGCGGTGTGCAGGCGGCGCTGGACGGGCTGCGCGTGGGGCTGGCCGACAATTGGTTGCGCCACGTGCGCGACGTGGCCGACCGCTACGCGCGCCTGCTGCAGGCGCTGCCGGCGCCGGCGCGGCTGGACGTGCTGTGCGAGCTCAACGTCATCGAGCAGGTGCGGCACGTGGCGCAGTCCACGGTGCTGCAAGATGCCTGGGCGCGCGGGCAGGCGGTGACCGTGCACGGCTGGGTGTACGGACTGCGCGACGGCTTGCTGCAGGACTTGCAGACCTCGGTGCGGGGCGTGCACGAGGTGGAATCGGTCTACCACGCGGCGCGCGAGGCTCTGCTGCGCCGCTGTGGTCTCGATCTGTCATGATTGGGGGGCTGCTGTTTTCCGCCCGCTGACGCCATGTTGCCCCGTCGCCTCGACTCCTCCATCGCCTACGACATCGCGCGCGCGATGATCGATGGCTTCAACCGCCACTACCGGCTCTTTCGCACCGAGTCGGCCCGCGCCAAGCACCGCTTCGAGACCGCCGATTGGGCGGGCCAGCAGCGCGCCCAGCGCGAGCGCATCGAGTTCTACGACCTGCGCGTCAAGGAGTGCGTCACGCGCTTGGAGCGGGAGTTTCGCGCCTCGCAGCAGCCCATGGAGGTGTGGCAGCAGGTCAAGCTGCTCTACATCGGCATGCTGGTGGACCACCGCCAGCCCGAGCTGGCCGAGACCTTCTTCAACTCGGTCACCACCAAAATCCTGCACCGCAGCTACTTCCAAAACGACTTCATCTTCGTGCGCCCGGCCATCAGCACCGAGTACATCGAGCCCGAGGACCCCAGCGCGCACACCACCTACCGCTGCTACTACCCCAAGTCCATCGACGAGCTGCCGGCCACGCTGACGCGCCTGATCGAGGATTTTGGGCTGCGTGTGCCGTTCGAGGATTTGGCGCGCGACATCGGCGATGTGCTGGCGGCGCTGCTGCCGCTCTTTGACCACCGGCGGCTGCGCGCCAACTTCCAGATCCAGGTGCTCGACAGCCTGTTCTACCGCAACAAGGGGGCGTACGCGGTGGGCAAGCTCATCAACGGGTTTCAGGAGGTGCCGTTTGCGCTGCCCATCCTGCACGGGGCGTCCGGGCGGCTCGTCATCGACGCGCTGCTGCACGGCGAGGACGACTTGCTGATGGTGTTCAGCTTTGCGCGGGCGTACTTCATGGTGGACATGGAGGTCCCCAGCGCCTACGTGCAGTTTTTGCGCAGCATGATGCCGCGCAAGCCGCGCGCCGAGTTCTACAACGCGCTCGGGCTGGCCAAACAGGGCAAGACGCTCTTCTACCGCGACTTCCTCTACCACATGCGGCACAGCACCGACCAGTTTCGCATCGCCCCCGGCATCAAGGGCATGGTCATGCTGGTGTTCGACCTGCCCAGCTTTCCGTTTGTCTTCAAGGTCATCAAAGACCGCTTCCCGCCGCAAAAAGAGATCACGCCCGAGCAGGTGCGCGCCAAATACCAGCTCGTCAAACAGCACGACCGCGTCGGGCGCATGGCCGACACGCTCGAGTTCAGCGGCGTGGGCTTTCCGCGCGAGCGCTTCACCGACGAGCTGATCGAGGAAATCCAGCAGTACGCGCCCAGCCAGATCGAAATCGGCGACCGCAACGGCGACGGCAACGTCGAGGTCTTCCTCAAGCACGTCTACATCGAGCGGCGCATGATCCCGCTCAACATCTACCTGCAGGAGTGCTTCGACGTCCTGAGCAAGGACCCGGACAACGCCACAGCCCGCCAGCAGCTCGAGCACGCCGTCATCGAATACGGCAACGCCATCAAGGACCTGGTGGCGGCCAACATCTTCCCGGGCGACATGCTGTGGAAGAACTTTGGCATCACGCGCCACGGCAAGGTGGTGTTCTACGACTACGACGAGATCGAATACGTCACCGACTGCAACTTCCGCCGCGTGCCACCGCCGCGCGACGAGGACGATGAGCTCAGCGGCGAAATCTGGTACTCGGTGGGGCCGCGCGACGTCTTCCCCGAAACCTTTGGCCCGTTTTTGCTGGGCAACCCCTTGGTGCGCGAGGTGTTCATGCGCCACCATGCGGATTTGCTCGACGTGGCCTTCTGGCAGGGCCACAAAGAGCGCATCCTGGCCGGTCACGTGCACGACGTCTTCCCGTACGAGCAGTCGCGGCGCTTTTGCACGCAGCGCGTCGTGCCCCTGTCCCCGACGGCCGAGGCGGCCCCTGCCGCTGCGGCCGATTCCCTCCCCCAACCCGCTGGAGTCATGGCATGAGTCAAACCGATCCGATCGTCATCGTGGGTGCCGCGCGCACCCCTATGGGCAGCTTCCAGGGTGATTTCTCGGCGCTGGCGGCGCACGACCTGGGCGCGGCCGCCATCCGCGCCGCGGTCGAGCGCGCCGGCATCGCGCCCGAACAGGTCGACGAGGTGCTGATGGGCAACTGCCTCATGGCCGGGCAGGGTCAGGCGCCGGCGCGCCAGGCCGCGCTCAAGGCTGGCTTGCCCAAGAGCGCTGGCGCCGTCACGCTGTCCAAAATGTGCGGCTCGGGCATGCGCGCTGCCATGTTCGCGCACGACATGCTGGTTGCCGGCACCGCCGACGTCATGGTCGCCGGCGGCATGGAGAGCATGACCAACGCGCCGTACCTGCTGCTCAAGGGCCGCGGCGGCTACCGCATGGGCCACGACCGCGTCTTCGACCACATGATGCTCGACGGGCTGGAAGACGCCTACGAGCCCGGGCGCAGCATGGGCACCTTTGGCGAGGAGTGTGCCGCCAAATACCAGTTCACGCGCGAGCAGCAAGACGCCTTCGCCACCGAAAGCGTCAAGCGGGCGCAGCGCGCCGTCGCCGATGGCAGCTTTGCCGCCGAAATCACCCCCGTCACCGTCAAGGAGCGCAGCGGCGAGCGGGTGGTGGCCAGCGACGAAGGCCCGGCCAAGATCAAGCTCGACAAAATCCCCGCGCTCAAGCCGGCGTTCAAGAAGGACGGCACCATCACCGCGGCGTCGAGCTCGTCGATCAACGACGGTGCGGCGGCGCTGGTGCTGATGCGCGCCTCCACCGCCGAGCGGCTGGGTTGCCGGCCGCTGGCGCGCATCCTCGGCCACGCGGTGCACGCGCAAGAGCCCAACTGGTTCACCACCGCGCCGGTGGGCGCGACCCGCAAGCTGCTGGCCAAAGTGGGCTGGCAGGTGTCCGACGTGCAGCTGTGGGAGGTCAACGAAGCCTTTGCCGTGGTGCCGATGGCGCTCATGACCGAGCTGGGCGTGTCGCACGACATCGTCAATGTCAACGGCGGGGCCTGCGCGCTGGGCCATCCGATCGGCGCCAGCGGCGCGCGCATCATGGTGACCCTGATGCACGCGCTCAAGGCGCGCGGCCTCAAGCGCGGCGTGGCCACGCTGTGCATCGGCGGCGGCGAAGCCACGGCCGTGGCGCTCGAAATGCTCTGACGCCGCCGCTGCCCGCGAGCGCTGCAACCACCAGGCCCTGCCATGCTGCTGACCGACGACCAACACATGATTCGCGACGCGGTGCGCGCCTTTGCCCGCGAGCAGCTCTGGCCCCACGCCGCGCGCTGGGACCGCGAGCACACCTTCCCGCGCGAGGCGCACCAGGGCCTGGCGGCCCTGGGCTGCTATGGCGTGTGCGTGCCGGTGGACTACGGTGGGGCGGGCCTGGACTACCTGAGCCTGGCCGTGGTGCTGGAAGAAATCGCCGCCGGTGACGGCGGCACCAGCACCGCAATCAGCGTCAACAACTGCCCCGTGTGCGCCATTTTGCTGCGCTACGGCAGCGAAGCGCAAAAGCTGCGCTGGCTGGTGCCGCTGGCGCGCGGGCAGATGCTGGGCGCCTTTTGCCTGACCGAGCCGCACGTCGGCTCGGACGCAGCAAGCCTGCGCACCACGGCCCGGCGCGAGGGCGATGCCTACGTGCTCGATGGCGTCAAGCAGTTCATCACCAGCGGCAAAAACGGCCAGGTGGCCATCGTCATCGCGGTCACCGACAAAGCCGCCGGCAAGCGTGGCATGAGTGCGTTCATCGTCCCCACCGACACGCCCGGCTACCACGTCGAGCGCTTGGAGGACAAGGTGGGCCAGCACTCCAGCGACACCGCCCAAATCCGCCTGGAGGGTTGCCGCATCCCGCTGGACCACCGCATCGGCGAGGAGGGCGAAGGCTACAAGATCGCCCTGTCGGCGCTCGAAGGCGGGCGCATCGGCATCGCCGCGCAAAGCATCGGCATGGCGCGCAGCGCGCTGGAGGTGGCCATCGACTACGCCAAGCAGCGCGAGAGCTTTGGCAAGCCCATCTTCGAGCACCAGGCGGTGGGTTTCCGGCTGGCCGAGGCGGCCGCCAAACTGGAGGCCGCGCGCCAGCTCACCTGGCACGCCGCCGCCCTGCGCGACGCTGGCCAGCCCTGTCTGAAAGAGGCCGCCATGGCCAAGCTCATCGCCAGCGAAACCGCCGAATGGGTCTGCTCGGCGGCCATCCAAACGCTGGGCGGCTACGGCTACGTCAGCGACTTCCCGGTCGAGCGCATCTGGCGCGACGTGCGCGTGTGCCAGATCTACGAGGGCACCAGCGACGTGCAAAAAATCCTCATCCAGCGCGCGCTATAGGGGGCAGGGCCCCTGTGCGCGTATGGGGGGTTATCGGCACTGCAGGAGTGATAGTCGAGGTCAACGGCGGCCGCGTCCGAAATTTCATATAGGACGTGCTATGCTCGCGTCCCCATGACCCATCGCCTGCATGTCGTGGTCCCGCTGACCACCGACGACCCCGAACACCGCCGCCGCTTGACCGAGCTGCAGGCGGTTTTCGCGCAGGCGTGCAACCTGCTGGCGCCGCAGGTGCGGCAGCACCGGTGCTGGAACCGGGTGGCGCTGCACCACCTGGCCTATCGCCAGCTGCGCCAAGCCTTGCCGCAGCTGGGCTCGCAAATGGCGTGCAACGCGATCTACTCGGTGTGCCGCACGGCGCGCCTCGTCTATCAGCACCCGAACAGCCCGTTTGCGCTGGCGCGCTGGGGCGAGCGCCCGCTGCCGCTGCTGCGGTTTGCGCCCGACTGCCCGGTGTACTTCGACCGCCACACGCTCAGCGTGCGGCCCCAGGGGCTGTCCCTGTTCACGCTGGACGGTCGCATGCGGTTCGACCTATCGTTGCCCGCCCAGCTCCTGCAGGCCATTGCCACCATGCGTTTGCGCGAGGTGGTGCTCAACCGCAGCGCTGACGGCGGGTTTCGGCTCGCGTTTTCCCTCAGCGCCGCCGCTGGGGATGCGCCGACCGAAGACGAGGCACAGCTCTGGGTCGACGCCGGCGCGCCAGTGGCGCCGTCGCTTCAATTGCCATCGTACCTTGACGTGGAAGTTTCCCATGAATCCGTCTAACCCAGCCGCCGTGGCCCACCCCGGCGAGCTCCAAGATGCGCTGCGGCCGCTGTGGCCCGTGGTGCGTCGCGCGTGGCTGTACGCGGCCGTGGCATCGCTGTTGGTGCTGGCGCCCACGTTCTACATGTTCGAGGTGTACGGGCGCGTGCTCAACAGCCGCAACCACAACACGCTGCTGATGCTCACCCTGGGCGTCGTGCTGGCCTACGCCGTCATGGAGCTGCTCGAATGGTCCCGCGCCGAAATCCTGCGCGAGGTGGGGGCCTGGTTCGATCGGCGCATGGCCCCCCGCATCGTCGATGCCATCCACGAATTCAACCTGCGCCGCCTGGGCTCGGCCAACGTACAGCCGATGGCCGACCTGCGCATCGTGCGCGACTTCTTCCACCATCCGGTGGTGGCCGCCGCTATGGAGGCGCCAGTGGCGCTGGTCTTTTTGCTGGTGTTGTTTGGGATTCATCCGGTGCTGGGGTGGGCGGCCCTGCTGGGGGCACTCATCCAGGCGGGCCTGGCCTGGTGGAACGAGCGCCTGACCCAACCGCCCCTGAGTGCCGCCAACCGCAGCGGCATCGCTGCGCAGCAAAGCGCCGAGGGCATGCTGCGCAATGCCGAGGTGGTGCACGCCATGGGCATGCTGCGCAGCCTACGCCAGCGCTGGTGGACGCTGCAGCAAGAGATGCTGCAGCACCAGGCCGTCGCCTCCAACCGCGCGGGCGCGTTCTCGGCCGTCACCAAGTGGATCCAAATCGTGTGGTCGTCCCTGTTGCTGGGGCTGGGCGCCTGGTTGGTGCTGGAAAACACGCTGCCCGGCGGGGCGGGGATGATGATCGTCGGCTCGGTGCTGGGTGGCCGCGTGCTGGCACCGATGGTGCAGCTCATCACCCAATGGCGTGCCGTCGTTGGCGTGCGCGATGCCTGGGGTCGCCTGCACCAGATGCTGTCCCAAATGCCCCCGGCCGCACCGGCCATGGCACTGCCCACGCCGCGTGGACACCTTGTCGCCGAAGGCCTGATCATCGCCCCGCCGGGGGGACAGCAGGCGTTGCTGCGCAACGTTGTCTTCGAGCTCAAGCCTGGCGAAGTGATGGCGGTCGTCGGCCCTTCCGGGGCGGGCAAGACCACGCTGGCGCGTGCCCTGGTGGGCTTGTGGCCCTCGATGGCGGGCAAAGTGCGCCTTGACGGCGCCGACGTCTATGCCTGGCGCAAAGACGATCTCGGCCCGCACATCGGCTACCTCCCGCAGGGTGTCGAGCTGCTGGAGGGCACGATTGCCGACAACATCGCGCGCTTTGGTCACGTGGATGCGCGCCGGGTGCGCGAGGCCGCCGAGCTCGTCGATCTGCACACCCTCATCGAAACCCTGCCCAACGGCTATGACACCGACATCGGCGCCGACGGCTTGGTGCTCTCGGGCGGTCAGCGCCAACGCGTCGGCCTGGCGCGCGCCCTGTACGGCGACCCGGTTCTGGTCGTCCTTGACGAGCCCAATGCCAGCCTCGACGAGGCAGGCGACCAGGCGCTGGCGCGCGCCATCCAGACCCTCAAGGCGCGCGGCACCACCTTCGTCGTCATCACCCACCGCACCAGCATCTTGCCGGTGGTGGACAAGATGCTGGTCCTGGTCGATGGCGCGGTGCGCGCCTTTGGCCCGCGCGACGACGTGCTTGCCGCGCTTCGTGGCGCGCCGCCTGCGGGTGGCGCCCCCGTACCCAGCACCGCAACGGCAGGAGCCGCCGCATGACCTCTCAAGCCCCTACCACCCCTCCCGCGAGCGAGCTGCGCCAGACGCTGTGGGCGTTTCGGCGCGAGTTCTACGCCGTCGGCTGGTTCAGCCTCGTGGCCAACGTGCTCATGCTCACGCCCACGCTGTACATGCTCCAAATCTACGACCGTGTGCTCGTGGGGCGCAGCGAACTGACGCTGCTGGCCGTCAGCGTGCTGGCCCTGGTGCTCCTGGGCATCATGGCCGTGGCCGAGTGGATGCGCTCGCGCGTGCTGGTGCGCGCCGGCATGCGCATCGATGATGTGCTCAGCCGCCGGGTGTTCCAAGCGTCTTTCGACGCCAGCCTCAGCCCGCTGGACCGCACGCAGACCCGGGCTCTGGCCGATTTGACCGAGCTGCGTCAGTTCATCACGGGCAACGGCATCTTTGCGTTTTTCGACCTGCCCTGGGTGCCCATCTACATCGGGGTGTTGTTCCTCATGCACCCGTGGCTGGGTGTCCTCGCGGTGATGTTTGCCATCGTTCAGGGTGGCTTGGCGTGGTGGGGGCACCACCGCGCGCTGTCGCCCACCCAGGCCCTACAGCGCTTGCAGGCCGACGAAAACCGCTTCCTGCAGGCCAAGCTGCGCAACGCCGAGGTCGTGCAGGCGATGGGCATGCTGCCTGGCCTCAAGCAGCGCTGGCAGCAGCGGCACGAGGAGGTGCTCGACCAACACGCCCGCGTGCAGGCCCGCGCCCACCAGGTCACGGCCTGGAGCAAATTTATCCGTTACTGCCAGCAATCCTTCATGCTCGGGGCGGGGGCGCTGCTGGCCATCGACGGTCAAATCACCCCCGGCGCCATGATCGCCGCCAACGTCCTGGCCTCGCGCGCGCTCGCCCCCATCGACCTGCTGGTGGGCACCTGGAAGGCGTTTCTCAGCGCGCGCGGCGCCTACCAGCGGCTCGAGCAGCTGCTGCAACGCTACCCCGCCGCGTCGCAGGCGCTGCGCCGCCTTGCGCCCCAGGGGCAGCTCGAGCTGCGTGCGGTGGTGGCCACCGCCGCCGGTCGCCAGCAGCCCATCCTGCACGGGATCGACCTGCAGTGCGCGCCCGGCACCGTCACGGTCGTCATGGGGCCGTCGGGGTCCGGCAAGTCCACGCTGGCGCGCGTGATGGTGGGCATCTGGCCTGCCGAACACGGCCAGATCCTGCTCGACAACGCCCCGCTGCACCACTGGGACCGCGACGAACTCGGGCCCCACATCGGTTATTTGCCGCAGGACATCGAACTGTTTGACGGCACGATCGCGCAAAACATCGCGCGCATGGCCGAACCCGATGCCGCCGCCGTCGTGGCCGCCGCGCGCCGCACCGGCTTGCACGAAACCATCCTGCGCTTTCCCAAGGGCTACGACACCCCCATGGGGGAGGCGGGCGGACTGCTCTCCGGGGGCCAGCGGCAACGCATCGCGCTGGCGCGCGCGCTCTACGGCGACCCGCGCCTTGTCGTGCTTGATGAGCCCAACGCCAACCTTGACGAGGTCGGTGAAGCCGCCCTGCAGCGCGCGCTGCAGGAGCTCAAAGCCAACGGCCGCACCGTCGTCGTCGTTTCCCACCGGCCCGGCGTGCTGGCCGCCGCCGATCGCGTTGTGCTCATGCGCGACGGGCGCATCGAGCGTCAGGGCCCGCGTGACGAGGTGCTGGCCCAGCTGGCCATTGCCCGCCAAGCCGCGCCTGCAGCCCCTCTGGCGGCCCGGCCCGCTACCGCCTAACCCGTGCCGACGCAACCCCCACCGAACACCATCACGCTGCAAACCATGACCAACAACGCCATCTCACCCGTGACCCCCGTGGCCGCCGCTGCCGCGGTTGCTGCGGACGCCGAAGCGCCGTCCGCGTCGGTGGCCCCGCGTCCCGCCAGCCGCGCTGCCCGTTGGGGGGCGCTTGGCCTGGCCGTGGGCTTTGGCGCCTTTTTGCTCTGGGCGGCGCTGGCCCCGCTGGACGAGGGCGTGCCAGCCCACGGCAGCGTGGCCATCGACACCAAGCGCAAGCCCGTGCAACACCTCAGCGGCGGCATCGTCAAAGCCGTGCATGTCCGCGAAGGCCAGCAGGTGCAAGAGGGCGAGCTGCTGGTGCAGCTCGACGACCAGATCGCCCGCGCCAACTACGAGGCCGTGCGTCAGCGCTACCTAGGCCTGCGCGCCATGCAGGGCCGGCTGCTCGCCGAGCAAAGCGGCGCAGCCACCATCACCTGGCACCCTGACCTGCTGGCCGCCCAGCAGGACCCCTGGATCGCCGCGCAAATGCAGGCCCAGCAGCAGCTGATGCAGTCGCGCCGCCAGGGCTTGCAAGCCGAAATCGCCGCGTTGCAGCAAGCCATCGAAGGCCAACAGGCTACCGTGCAGGCGCAGCGTTTGGTTCTGCCGGCGCGCCAGCAACAACTGGCCCTGTTGCAAGAAGACTTGCACAACATCTCCGCCCTGGCTGCCGAAGGCTATGCCCCGCGCGTACGCCAAAACGATCTGCAACGCCAAGTCGCCGAGCTGCAAGCGCAAATCACCGAACTCACGGGTGGCATCGAGCGCGGCCAGCGCGCCATCGCCGAGCTGCACCAGCGCATCAGCGCGCGCCAGCAGGACTACCGCAAGGAAATCGAAACCGAGCTCACCCGTGTCAATCTGGACGTGCAAGCCGACGCCGAGCGCTACCGTGCCGCGCGGGCCGAGCTCGAGCGCACGCAAATCCACGCGCCGGCAGCGGGCCAGGTCGTCGGCCTTGCGGTGCAAGCTGCAGGCGCTGTGATCCAGCCCGGGCAAAAGCTCATGGACATCGTTCCGCAAGACGAGCCCCTGCTGCTCGAAGCGCGTCTGGAGCCGCACCTCATCAGCAAGGTGCACCCGGGCCTGCACACCGATGTGCGCTTCCCCGCCTTTGCCCACGACCCGCAGCTCGTCATCCAAGGCGAAGTGGTGTCCGTCTCCGGTGACCTGCTGGCCGACCCGCACAGCGGTCAACCCTTCTACCTCATGCGCGTGGCGCTCACCGAGGAGGGGCGTCGTACCCTGGGTGCGCGCCAGTTGCAGCCCGGCATGCCGGCCGAAGTCATCGTCAAGACCGGCGAGCGCTCGTTGCTGACCTATCTGGCAGGCCCGCTCGTGCGGCGCGTGGCCGCCAGCCTCAAGGAAGAGTGAAGACATGGCCCAGTCCGTGCAAACTGTCCACGCTGCCGCCGCCAGCCTGCGGCGCCGGCTGACCGCCTGGGGCGCGGCGGGCGCCCTGTGCGCGTCGGCCGCACTCGCCCAACCGGTCCAGCAGGCCCCATCCGCTGCGCCATTGGACGTGGTGCAAGCCTACCAGCTAGCGCGCGACCACGACGCCCGCGTGCGCGCAGCCCGTGCCGCCGCCCAAGCCCAGCGCGAGCGCCTGCCGCAGGCCCAGGCGCAGCTGCGGCCCCAGCTTGCGCTGGGCGCCAGCCGGCTGCACAACGACCTGACCCGCACCAGTGCCAACCTGTTCGGCCAGCCGGTGACTCAGGACGAGCGCTATTGGAGCGAAAACGCCACGCTCTCCCTGCGCCAGCCCCTGTACCGCCCGGCACTCACCGCTGGCGTGGCGGTGGCGCAGGCCCAGGTGGCCGATGCCGATGCCGTGCTCGCCGTCGAAGAAAACCAACTCGCGGCGCGCGTCGCCCAAGCCTATCTGGAGGTGCTGCAGGCCCAGGACCAACTCGAGCTCGTGCAGGTGCAGCAGCGGGTTGCCCAGATCCAGCTCGACGCGGCGCGCCAAGCGCTCGAGCGCGGCACCGGCACGCGCACCGATGTCGATGACATCGCCGCCCGCCTGGACCTCTTGGGCGCCGACGCCTTGCGAGCCCAGCAACAAATCGAACAGGCCCGGCGCCAACTGCAGGCCATCACCGGCCCCTTCGACCGTCCCCTGGCGCCCATGGACCACGAGCGTATCGAGTTGGCCCCGCTGCAGCCGCCTGACTTACAAGCCTGGCTGGACCGGGCCGAAGCCGCCAGCCCCGAGCTCGCCGCCTTGCGCGCCCGTGCCGACGCCGCCCAGCGCGAAATCGACCGCGCCTCTGCCGGCCACCTGCCCACGCTGGACCTCATCTTCCAACTCACCCGCAGCGCCAGCGAAAACGTCACCAGCCCCAGCTCACGCTACACCAACCGCGCCGTTGGCGTCCAGTTCAATATGCCGCTCTACAGCGGGGGCTACATCGACTCGGCGGTGCGCCAGGCGGTGGCCGAATACACCCGCGCGCAAGAAACGCTCGAATCCACCCGGCGCGACCTGTTCGTGCGCGTGGCAGAGCAGCACCAGGCGGTCATTCAGGGACAACAGCGTGTCCAGGCCCTGCGCCGCGCCGTGGAGTCGGCCCGCACCGCGGTGCGCTCCAGCGAAGCATCACTGCGTGCCGGCGTGCGCACCGTGCTCGATGTGCTCGACGCCCAACAGCGCCTCAGCAACGCCGAGCGCGAGCTGCGCCTGGCGCGCTACCAAACCCTGCTGGCACGCCTGCGCCTGTCGGTGTTGGCCGGCGATACGGGCGAGGCCGAACTGCAAACCCTCCAGGCACAATTGCTGCAGCCCTAACGCGGCCACCACCCTTCGTCACCGTGCCCATGTCCCACCCCATGCTGTTCCCCATCGTCCTGTCGGGCGGCGCCGGCACCCGGCTCTGGCCCGTCTCGCGCGAGGTGCACCCCAAGCCGTTCATGACCCTGCCGGATGGGCAAACCCTGTTGCACAAAACCTACCGGCGCGCGCTCAGCCTGCCCGGGGTGCAGGAGGTCATCACCGTCACCAACCGCGACCACTATTTCCGCACCAAAGACGAATACATGGCCGTCCAGTCGCCCCTGCCGGCCAGCTACCTGCTCGAGCCCCAAGGCCGCAACACCGCCCCGGCCATCGCCCTGGCGGCGTTGTACTGCCAGCACCACTTCGGGCCCCAGGCCCTCATGCTCGTGCTGCCGGCCGACCACCTCATCACCCGGCATGACGCCTTCGTGCAAGCCGTGCAGGCAGCCACGGGGCTGGCGCAGCACGGTTACTTGGTCACCTTTGGCATCACCCCCACCGCGCCGGAGACGGGCTACGGCTACATCCAGGTGGGCGAACCGCTCGGGCAAGGCTTTGCGGTGCGTCGCTTCGTCGAAAAACCCGACGCCGCCACCGCCGCCAGCTACCTGGCCAGCGGCGGCTATTGTTGGAACGCCGGCATGTTTTGCTTTCAGGCCGGCGTCATGCTGTCAGCCCTGCAAACGGCCAGCCCCGAGGTATGGGCCGCGGCCAGCCGCTGCTGGGAGCACACGCGCGCGCACCTGCCCCCGGGCCCCGGCATGGTCGAGCTCGACGCGGCCAGCTTTGCCGACATGCCCGACATCTCCATCGACTACGCCGTCATGGAAAAAGCCCCCCAGGTGGCCGTGCTGCCCTGCGACCTGGGCTGGAGCGACATCGGCTCCTGGAACGCCTTGTGCCAGCTCGTGCCACCGGACGACCACGGCAACCGCCACATCGGTGACGCCGTCCTGGTGGACAGCCGCGACACCTTTATCCAAAGCGAGCACCACCTCGTGGCCGCCGTGGGCGTGCATGACCTCATCATCGTCGACACGGCAGATGCCGTGCTCGTCGCGCACAAAGACAAAACCCAGGACGTGCGCAAAGTGGTGCAGCGGCTCAAACAGTCCGGGCACGAAACCTACCGCCTGCACCGCACGGTCACGCGGCCGTGGGGCACCTACACCGTGCTCGAAGAAGGGCCACGCTTCAAAATCAAGCGTATCGAAGTCCGTCCCGGCGCCTCGCTCAGCCTGCAAATGCACCACCACCGCAGCGAGCACTGGGTCGTCGTCAGCGGCATCGCCAAAGTCGTCAATGGCGACAGCGAGCGCTTGGTCAACACCAACGAATCCACCTACATCCCCGCCGGCCAAAAGCACCGGCTGGAAAACCCCGGCAAGCTCGACCTCGTCATGATCGAAGTGCAGTGCGGCGACTACCTGGGCGAAGACGACATCGTGCGCTTTGACGACCGCTACGGGCGCACAGTGCAGACCGAACCCGGCACGACCCGCTAACCCCCAGCCCGTGGCGGTCAACCCACGGGCTGCGCCCATGCCAACCATGCCTGCCGACATTCGGCCCCTGCACCTCGGCAAATACCTGCCCCCGCCCGATGCCGGGGTCGAGGCCCACGTGGACCTGCTGCTGCGCGGGCTGCAACCCCTCATGCCCTGCACCCTGGTGGCAGGCGACAGCCCCACGGGCGCCCCGTGCCCCACGGTCCCCTACCGCGTGCTGCGCGCGCGCAACGGGGGGCAGTTCGCCTCAGCGTTTCTCACGCCCGGGGTCATCCCCCTGGCGCTGCGCGAGCTGCGCAGCGGCCGCTGCAACCTGCTGCACCTGCACCTGCCCAACCCATGGGCCGATCTGCTTGCGCTGCTGGCCCCGCGCCACATTCCGGTGGTGGCCACCTGGCACAGCGACATCGTGCGCCAGCGCCTGATCATGCCCATCTACCGCCACATCCAACGCGCCACCTTGCAGCGGGTGCAGCGCGTCATCGTGGCCACGCCCGGCCATGTCACCGGCAGTCACCAATTGCGCGGTGGTGGCGCCGAGCAAAAAATTCTCCACATCCCTTACGGGTTGGACCTGGACGCGCTAACGCCCGCGCACGCCGATGCCAACGTCACCGCGGCCCTCAGAGCCTTCGCCGCCGGCCGGCCCATGGTGCTCACCATTGGCCGTCACGTCTATTACAAAGGGTACGAGCACCTCATTCGGGCATTTGGCCGCATGCAACAGACAGCGGTGCTGGTCATGGTGGGGCAGGGGCCTTTGACCGCCGAGCTGCGCGCCCTGGCCCAACAGCAGGGCGTCTCAGACCGCATCCGCTTTATGGGGGCCATACCGCGGCCGGCCCTGCTCGCTGCCCTGCATGCGTGCGACATCTTCACGCTACCCTCGGTCGAGCCATCCGAAGCCTTTGGCCTGGCCAGCGCCGAAGCCATGGCCTTTGGCAAGCCCACCGTGGTCTGTCAACTGGGCAACGGCGTCAACGTCCTCAACCGGGACGGCGTCACCAGTCTTGCCGTCCCACCCCGGGATCCAGACGCATTGGCGGCGGCGCTCGACCGGCTGGTCGCTAACCCCGCACTGCGGCGCACCATGGGCGCTGCCGCCCGGCAACACATTCAACAACACTACAGTGCGGCCGCCATGGTCGCGGCCACCGCCGCGCTCTACCGGCAACTGGTGCACGGCTAAGCGCCCGGCGTTCGTGCCAGTGGGCTACCCTATACTTACGCCCCATGCCAAAAGCCATCGTTACCGGGATCACCGGCCAAGACGGCGCATACCTTGCGCAGCTGCTGCTCCAAAAAGGCTACCAAGTCTTCGGCACCTATCGGCGCAGCAGCGCGCCCAATTTTTGGCGCATACGCGAGCTCGGCATCCAGCACCACCCGCAGCTGCGCCTCGTCGAATACGACCTCACCGACCCCGGCGCCGCGGTCAGCCTGCTGCAATCGTGCGAGCCTGACGAAGTCTACAACCTGGCGGCGCAAAGCTTCGTCGGTGTCTCCTTCCAGCAGCCCACCACCACCTCCCAAATCACGGGCATGGGTCCGCTGCACCTGCTCGAAGCCATCCGGCTCGTCAACTCGCGCATTCGGTTTTACCAAGCCAGCACGTCCGAAATGTTCGGCAAAGTCCAAGCGGTGCCGCAGACCGAAGACACCCCCTTCTATCCCCGCAGCCCGTATGGCGTTGCCAAGCTGTTTGCGCACTGGATGACCATCAACTACCGCGAGAGCTACGGGATTTTTGGCGCCAGCGGCATTCTGTTCAACCACGAGAGTCCCCTGCGCGGCTTGGAATTCGTCACCCGCAAAATCACCGACGCCGTCGCCCGCATTCGACTCGGCCTGCAGGAGTGTGTGGAGCTGGGCAACCTGGACGCCAAGCGCGACTGGGGCTACGCGCCGGAGTATGTCGAGGGCATGTGGCGCATGCTGCAAGCCGACCAGCCCGATACCTACGTGCTGGCCACCGGCACCACCACCTCGGTGCGTGACTTTGTCCGCATGGCCTTTCAGGCCGCTGGCATCGAGCTGCAATTCCAAGGCCAGGCGGAGCACGAAACCGCCATCGACCTGGCCACTGGCAAAACCGTGGTCCGGGTCAACCCCAAGTTCTACCGGCCTGCCGAGGTGGATCTGTTGATTGGCGACAGCACCCGCGCCCGCACTCGGCTGGGCTGGGCGCCACGCACGTCCGTCGAGGATTTGTGCCGCATGATGGTTCAAGCCGACCTGCGGCGCCTGCAGCACCCGCAAGGCGCTGGCGACATGGGCCGCACCTGACCGTTGCGCGGCCCCTCCAGGCATAGGCGGTGCACCACCTGGCCGATGCGTTTTCATGCTCGACAGTGCATCCCGTTCCCTTTCACGCAGGCGCCAAACGTGGCGCTTCGTGTGGCTGCTCGCGCGCCAGCGCATCGTGGACGCCTACCGTGGTTCGGGGCTGGGCGCGCTGTGGTCGGTGTTGCCGCAACTGACCCAAATCACCGTACTCGCCCTCATACTGGGCACCGTCATGCAACACCGCCTGGGCGCATCGGCCGGCGGCGCCAGCGTCCCTTACGTCGTTTACATGCTGCCCGGGGTCTTGCTGTGGCAACTGTTTCACGACACGCTGGTCAACGTTGCCGATGCCTTGCCCGCGCAGCGCCTCATCCTCAAAAAAAACCCAGTTGATCTGGCCCTCATCGCGCTGTATGTGCCCTTGGCGCAAAGCGTGCCTTTTGGTGTCGGCTTGGCGCTGCTGTGGGCCTTGGTCAGTCTGCTGTGGCAGCCCATCGCGTGGGGCGTCATCGGCGTCACCCTGGTGGCGGCGTTGTGTTTGGTCGCGCTGGCCTACCTCATTGGGCTGACCTGGGGCATGGTGGGGGTGCTCGTGCCGGACGTGCGGCTGGCCTTGCCCGCTTTGCTCCAGGTCGGCTTTTGGCTCACACCCATCGTGTACCCCGCGCACATCATCCCACCTGCACTGCGCGCCTGGGTCGAATGGCTGCACCCCTGGTACGGGTGTTTTGCGCCAGTGCAGGTGGCCTGGACCGGTCTTGCCCCGGCGGTGTCCGCTGGGGCGGCGTGGTGCATGCCCGCCGCCTTGGCGCTGCTGCACGGCGCGCTGTTGATGCGCATGCTGCGCCATGGGCGCAAGGTGGTGCTCGATGCGCTCTGACGCGCTGCTCAGCGTCAGGGGGCTGAGCAAAAGCTTCCACACCCACGAAAGCCGCTGGCGCGCCGTTGCCCGGCTGCTCGGCGTTGCCAACGGCAGCGAGCAGGGCAAACAGGTCTTGCGCGACATCACCTTCGACCTCCTGCCCGGCCAAGCGCTGGCCATCGTCGGCCGCAACGGCAGCGGCAAATCCACCCTGCTCAAGCTCATCACGGGCAGCCTGCTGCCTGACAGCGGCAGCATCTCCTGCTGTGGCCGCATCAGCGCCATTTTGGAGCTCGGCGCCGGCTTCGACCTCCATGCCACGGGGCGCCAAAACATGGCCATGCAAGCCGCCTTGTGGGGCGTGCCCGCCGACGTGTTGGCCGCCCAAGCCCAGGCCATCATCGATTACAGCGAGCTCGGCCCCGCCATCGACGAGGCGGTGCGCACCTACTCCTCGGGCATGCTGCTGCGCCTGGCTTTTGCCATTGCCATTCATGCCCAGGCCGAGCTGCTCATCGTCGACGAAGCCCTGGCCGTGGGCGATGCGCGCTTTCAGCAAAAATGCATGGCGTCCATTCGCGCCCACTTGGCGCGCGGCGGCGGTTTGCTGTTCGTCTCGCACGACCTCAACAGCGTCAAAACCCTGTGCGATCACGCCATCCTGCTCGACGGGGGCGTCATCGTCCAACAGGGCCACCCCGCCAGCGTGTGCGATGCCTACCTCAGCCGCCTGCTGGGCCAGCAAGCCCCCACCAGTGGCCCCACCAGCGCCGCGCCGGGCGCCCAAGCCAGCATCACCCGGCTGCTTGTCAACGGACAGCCGCAACGCGACGTTGCGCTCAAAAGCGGCGACTGGCTGGAAATTGCCATGGAACTGCACGCCCACGCCCCGGTGGACAACCTGGCCGCTGGCTTCATGCTGCACGATGCCCGCGGGCAAGACCTCTTTGGCGTCAACACCCAGCTCAGCGGGCAAACCATCCGCTTTACCCAGCCTGGTCAGCAATGCTGCGTCACGCTGCGCATGCAAGCCTTGCTGGGCCCTGGGCACTACACCATCACCGTCGCCGTCCACGACGCCGACGATTACACTCGAAACGTCATTTTTTGGGGCTTCGGCGCCATCGCGCTCGAAATCCTGGACCCCCAAGGCGGCAGCGTCGGCCACTGCAAACTGCCGCACCAGCTCAGCGTCACCCCTGCGGGGCACCCGCCTTCCGACTAGCATGATCACCAACGCCCTCTATCGCCTCTACGGTCTGATCATCCGCATCCCGGCCGTCGGGCCTTGGCTCGACCGCTGGCTGCGCTCGCGCCGCGGCTGGGTTTACCGCGTGCGCAACCTTGCCCTGCGGCTGGAGCGGCGCCTGTCGGGCCCCGGGGCCGCCCACACATCCAACGTCCACCACACGCTGCAAGACCTGGGCTGGATGATCGAGGGCCTGCGCCAGGGCCTGGCCGATGTCCAGCGCCGCCAGCTGCAATGGCAAACCGGTGGCGCTGCCGAATGGCAAGCGCGTCTGGATCAACACCAGCACGCGCTCAACCTCAAAGTCGATGCCGCCCTGGAGGCGCTGACGCAGCGCGTGGAACGCGCTGAGCGCCAACTGGGGCAAGCCAGGGTGCAGGCCAACGCGGCGGCGCCCCAGCCGCGCATCCTCAATCCCGGCAAACTGGCCGCGCACAGCACGCGGCCGCAGGGGGTGTGGTTGGAAGTGGGCTGCGGCCCGCACCCCGATCCGGACCGCATCAACATCGACCTGCGTGCCCTGCCCGGGGTGGACATCGTCGCCGGTGCCGATGGTCTGCCCCTGGCCGACGCCAGCGTCTGGGACCTGCGCGCCGCGCATTTGGTCGAGCACTTCACCGCCCAGCATTTCGTGGACCGCATCTTGCCCGAGTGGTGGCGCGTCCTGGCCCCGGGTGGCATCTTGCGCCTCATCACCCCAGACCTGCAAGCCATGCTGGCGGCGCACCAGCGTGGCCAGATGTCCGAAACCGACCTCGTCCACGTCCTCTACGGCGGGCAGGACTACGAGGGCGACTTTCATTACCACGCCTACAGCACCCAATCGCTCAGCCACCTGTTGGCGGCGTTCGGGTTCACGGACATCCACACCGTCGCCGCAGGGCGCCGCAACGGCCTGTGCCTGGAGTTCGAGCTAACCGCCCGCAAACCCCTGGCCTGACGCCCAAGGCCGCACGGCCGTCATCTTGCCCGGTTACATCCGTCCCATGCATCAACCTATGCGCGTCAGCGTCGTCATTTGCACCTACAACCGCGCCGCCAGCCTGCCGCGCACACTGCAGGCGCTGGACTACCTGCGCTATCCCCTGCGCGAAACCATCGTCGTCGTCGGCCCCTGCACCGACAACACCCTTGACGTGCTGGCGCCCTGGGCCGATCGTGTGCGCGTGCTGCGCTGCCCAGAGGCCAACCTCTCCATGGCACGCAACATCGGCACCGCCGCTGCTGCGGGCGACATCATCGCCTTCACCGACGACGACGGCCTGCCCGAGGCCAACTGGCTCGACACCCTGGTCAGCGCCTTTGCCGCCGACCCGGGGTTGGGCGGCGCCGGCGGCCTGGTGCGTGACCATACCGGCTGGGCCTACCAAACCCGCCACATCCGCTGCAACCGCTGGGGCGAAGCGCAATTTTTCGACGCTCCCCCGCCGGCCGAAGCGCCGGACTGGTTCATCAGCCTCATCGGCGTCAACAGCGCGTTTCGGCGCAGCGCGCTGCAAGACATTGGCGGCTTTGACGAGGAATACGCCTACTTCCTCGACGAAACCGACGTCTGCCTGCGCCTGCTGGAAAAAGGCTGGCGCATCCGCGTGCTGGACAACGCCGAAGTCCACCACGCCTACGCCCCCAGCCACCTGCGCACCGTCGAGCGCGTGCCCACCACCCTGTACCTGACCGCGCGCAGCAAAATCTACTACGCGCTGCGCCACCTGTCGGCACAGCACAACCCCCTGACCATCATCGACCGCCAACGCCGCGACCTACTGGCTTCGGTGGGCTACCTGCAAAGCGCCGGCAAAATCGACCAGGACGCGGCGCAACGGCTGCAGGATGACATCTGGCGCGCCAGCGCCCACGCCGCGCGCGATGCCTGCGCCCACCCCAACGGCCGCACCGTCCAGCTGCCACCCGCCGTGACCGCGTCGTGGCAGGCCGCCGCCCCCCCGTGGGCCCCGGGGCCCAAGGCACGCGTGCTGCTCATCAGCCGCAATTACCCACCCCAGCCGCTGGGTGGCATTGCCCGCTACACCCAAACCCTGGCCCATGCCTTGGCCGCCCAAGGGCACGAGGTGCACGTACTGGCCGAAACCCCCGACACCCCCTGGGTCGAATTCGACAACGGCGTCTGGGTCCACCGCATCGCCTGCGCCGCCGCCCCTGCCGCGCCGCTGCCAGATCGCCCCCCGTTGCCCGACGTCCTGCGCCGCTGGACGCACGCCGTTGCCAGCTACGCCAACGAACTGCGTGACCGCCTGGGGGTGGACACCGCCATCGCCGCCCTGTGGGATGTAGAAGGCTACGAACTCGCCCGCCAACCCGGCTGGCGCCTCTACACCTACTTGGTCACCAGCTACGCCCTCAACCTGCCCCACAAACCCGACTGGCAGCAAAACCCCCACTACCTGCGTCACCACGTGCAGCCCGTCATCGATGCCGAAGGCTGGCTGCTGCGCAACAGCACCGCCTTGCTGGCCAGCACCCACCAGGTCTGGCGCGACGTGCAAGCCGCCTACGCGTCGCTCGATGGCGTCGCGGTGCATCACCTGCCGTTTGGCATCGCGGACGACCCCGCCATGGCCGCCGACAGCACGCCCGCCCCCAGCGCTGGCAACCCCAGCGGCGCCTGCACCGTGCTCTTTGTGGGCCGCTTTGAGCGGCGCAAGGGCATCGACCTCGTGTTGCAGGCCATCGCGGCGCTGGCGCCCGACTATCCCCAGGTGCACTGGCGCCTGGTGGGCAACGACCGCTTGCCCGACCCCGAACACCCCGGCACCACCCACCGCCAGCGCTTCGAGCGCGCCCACGGCGGTCAACCCTGGTTTGCGCGCGTGCAGTTTGACGGCGAAATCGACGACGCCGCACTGCTGGCCGCCTACCGCGCGTGCGACCTCCTGGTTGCGCCCAGCCGCTACGAATCCTTCGGCCTGATCTACCTCGAGGCCATGCGCGCCGGCAAACCCTGCATCGGCGGCGCCGACGGCGGCGGTGGCGAAATCATCAACCCCGACGTGGGCCTGGCCGTCCCCACCGACGACGCCCAACCCCTCATCGACGCGCTGCGCGCCCTGCTGGACGACCCGCAACGCCGCGCCACCATGGGCCAAGCGGCGCGCCGCGCCTATTTGCGCCACTACACCGACAGCGCATTTGCCGCGCGCACCCTGGCCGTGCTGGGCGTAGCAGCCCCCACCCAGGCACAGTAAGCGAGGGGGCAAGGCCATGTTCGGGGCGCTGCGCCTGATCTTGGCCCTCATGGTGGCGCTCAGCCACGCGGGCGTTTCCTGGGCCGGGTACCACCTGGGTGTGCCAGCCGTCGTCGTCTTTTTGCTGCTCAGCGGCTACGTGGTGGCCGCCATGCTGCAACCGCGCCCGCCATGGGCGCGCTTTTGGGCCGAACGCGCCGTGCGTCTGCTGCCCCCGTACTACACCGCCTGGCTGGTCGGCGTGCTGCTGTGGTGGCTGGGCGTGGACAGCCCCTTTTTGCAAGGCGCCCACCAGCCCGGCTTGTGGTTGGCGGGGCTGCTCGTCATCCCCCTCAATTACGCCACGCTGTGGCCGGCGCTGGACACCTTCACCCCCGTGCCCCCGGCATGGTCGCTGGGGTTGGAAATCCAGTTCTACCTGCTTGCACCGTGGTTACTGGCCGCACCGCGGCGCCTGTGGGGTGCCACCATCCTCACCGCCGGGGTAGGCGCCCTGGCCCAGCTCGGCGCACTGCCCAGCGATGCCTTGGGCTACCGCCTGCTGGTGGGCAACCTCTACATCTTTCTCAGCGGCGCCATGCTCTGGCACGCAGGGCAGGGCAGTGTGCCCCACCGCCGCGCACTCATGGCCCTGTGGTTGTGGGTGGCCCTGGTCGGTGCCGTGACCGGTGCCATGGGCCGCTGGGGGCAACCTTTTGTGCTGGAGGTCACGGCAGGCTACCTGGTCGGCCTGCCCCTGGTCGCTGCGCTGGCACGCCGCCCCCGCACCATGTGGGACGACCGCTTGGCCGACCTTGCCTATCCGCTCTTCCTCATCCACTTTGCGGTGCTGTGGGGCCTGCAGCTTGCGGGCCACCCACCCAGCCCCACGGCCCCGGCGTTTTTGCTGCGTTACGTGCTGCTGGCCCTGGCAGCCGCCTGGCTGGTGCACCGCGTTGCCCAACGTCCATGGCGCGGCCTGCGGCACCGGTTGCGTTACCCACCACCCATACGTTGAGCGTCACACCAAGGTTGAGCATGAACATGGTCACTTCCCCCCAACATCGGCTGCAGCTCATCGAGCTCTACATCGGCTACTTCAACCGCGCGCCCGAGCAGGCGGGGTTGGACTATTGGGTCGCGCAACTGGACAGCGCTCTCTCGCGCGGCGTCAGCCAATCCGCCGCGCTGGCCAACATCGCCAACCAGTTCTACCAGGCCGGGCTGCAGTTTGGGCTGTTTCAAGCCAGCGACAGCACCGAAACCCTCATCCGCACCGTCTACCGCAACGTGCTGGGGCGCGACGAAGTGGACCCCGCCGGCCTGTCCTATTGGAGCCAGCGGCTCGACAGCGGCCACACCACGCGCGGCGAATTTGTGCTGGCGGTCATTCAGGGGGCCAAGGACTATGTGGCGGCAGCGCCGGCCAGCGACCCCTACCACTGGGTAGGCGACTACCTTGCCAACCGCGCCGCCGTCGGCGAATACTTTGCCAGCACCAGCGGGGGGCTAACGGGTCAAGACGCCATCCAACAGGGTCGGGCCATCATCGAATCGTTGGTCACCCGCGATGCGGTGCAGGCCGGCCAAACCGCGCTGGACGCCCTTACCGACGCGGTACGCCAGCGCCAATCCGCGGCATTTGAGGTGTCGACCACCATCCCGGGTACAGAACCGGTGCTGCCCCGCACCGCCGCTCCCGTCACCTGGCTGGACGCCCAAGACGGCGGCCAATCGTATGAATGGAGCGGCAAGACCGTCACCGTGTCCTTCCCCGACACCATCCCGGCCGAACACGCGGCCGAACCCGATTTTGCGGCTGGCTGGGCACCGGTCCCTCCGGCGTGGCGCAGCGCCTGGCTGGATGCCATGCAGCGTGCGGTGGCGCCCATTGGCCTGACGCTGCAACCCGCCCCCGGCGGCACGGGGGACATTCAGGTTGTCCTGGGCAATTTGCCTGACGGTGTTGCCGGCTGGGCAAGTTACCCGGGGCCTGACATCGGCGGCGACATCCAAATCGACCGCGACTTTGCCCAATCCCAAATGCGCACCGCTGCACTGCCAACCAACGGGTTATGGCAGGTACTGGTGCACGAGCTGGGGCACGCCCTCGGGCTCAAGCATCCGTTTGAGGGTTCGCCCCTCATGCCCGGTGCCTTGGACAGCCGGCACTTGACCATCATGAGCTACACCGACGCCCCTGACGTGTGGCCAACCATGCAATGGCGCTACACCCCCAGCAGCGGCATCCGAGAATACTCTGCGGAATACGTCACGGGCTACCGCGCCGACTGGGCACTGGTCGATCAGGCGGCCCTTGCCGCCATGTACGGCCTCAACCCCGCCTACCAAGCCGGGGACACCATCCACCGCCTGGGTGCCCCGTCCCCCCAAACCTGGCTGTACCGCACGGTCAGCGACGCCAGCGGCAACGACACCCTGGACCTGCGGGACCTTACCTACCCCAGCCGCATCGACATGCGCCCCGGCACCCTGTCCGACGTGGACGTACGCACCCCGCAGGACTGGAAGCAGGCCTTCACCGCGCAGGCCGTGGCCTACTACCAACAAATGGGCATCTACAACGCCAGCGTGCACGACTGGATCGTGAGCAACGTCAGCGCCACCATCGACCGCAACGACGTCCTGCCCCGTTTGTGGAACGGCATCAACGCCCTGGCCATTGCCGACGGCACCGTCATCGAAAACCTCATCCTGGGCCCAGCCAACGACACCGTGCGCGACAACGCCGTCAACAACCTCATCCAAACCGGCGCCGGCAACGACACCATCTACCTGGGTGGCGGTGGCTGGGACCGCATCGACGGCGGCGCGGGTGTGGACGTTGTCGTGCTGCCCAACCTGCAACAAGCCAGCATCACCACCCTGCCCGGCAGCCAAGGCGCCATTGTTACCGCCGCTACCTACGGCGCCGTTGTGCAAAACGTGGAATACCTGGCCGCCCCCAACGGCGCATGGTTCGCCCTGGACGCCACGCTGGTGGGCGTGCCGCCCCGGGTGCCGGCGTGGAGCGGTTGGTCGCTGGACGACACCGTGGCCGCGTAGCGCACAAGCGACAACGCTGCGCTGGCGCCTGGGAGGACCCCATAATTGCCTGGGGCACTGTGGGCGGTGCCCCGCCGTTTGCCATAACCAAGGAGGAAAACCATGCCCATCACCAACGACCAGCGCCTCAAACTCATCGAGCTCTACATCGGCTACTTCAACCGCGCACCCGAGCAGGCAGGGCTGGACTACTGGAGCGCGCAACTCGACAGCGCGCTCTCACGGGGCGCAAGTGAGCAAACCGCGCTGGCCAACATCGCCAACCAGTTCTACCAGGCCGGGCTGCAGTTTGGGCTGTTTCAAGCCAGCGACAGCACCGAAACCCTCATCCGCACCGTCTACCGCAACGTGCTGGGGCGCGACGAAGTGGACCCCGCCGGCCTGTCCTATTGGAGCCAGCGGCTCGACAGCGGCCAAACCACGCGCGGCGAATTTGTGCTCGCCCTCATCCAGGGCGCCAAGGACTACGTGGCCGCGGCCCCGGCCAACGACCCCTACCGCTGGGTGGGCGACTACCTCAGCACACGCACCGCCGTGGGCGACATGTTCGCGCGTAACTCCGCCAATCTCTCTGGTGAGCAAGCCATCCTCCAAGGCCAGGCCATCATCAGCAACTACGTCACTCCAGAAAAAGTCAAGCAAAGCCAGGTGGACCTGCAAGCCATCTACCAGGCCATCATGGCAGGTTTGACCGGCACCCCGCAGCAGCCCAACACGCCGTCCAACCCCACCGACCCCACCAACCTGATGGCTGGTACCCCCGGCGACGATACCTTGGTGGGCACCGCGGGCAACGACTACATCCAAGGTCTTGCTGGTAACGACCTGCTGCGCGGTGGCGCTGGCGCCGACAAAGTGGACGGCGGCAGCGGCAACGACCAGCTGTATGGGGACGACGGTGATGATCACCTGTTGGGGGGTGAGGGTGCGGATAAGCTCTACGGCGGCAACGGTGACGATCTGCTCGAAGGTGGCGAAGGCGCGGACCAACTGCGCGGCGAAGCCGGCACCGACACGCTGTACGGCGACGCGGGCAACGACAGCCTGTACGGCGGCGATGGTGACGACATTCTGCACGGCGGCGACGGCGACGACTACCTGGATGGCGGCCTGGGTACCGACCGCCTCTACGGTGGGGACGGCGACGACCGGCTGTTCGATACCGTTTGGAACGACCTGCAAGGCGGCTACTTCGATGGTGGCATGGGCAATGACACCATCGGCTTCAACGCCGGCGGCGTGGCCAAAGGCGGCGACGGCAACGACCGCATCACGGTAGAGGGCAAAGACACCAGCCTGACCACCGGCATCGAAGCTGGCGAAGGCGCTGACACCATCACGCTCAACGACTTGCGTTCCCCGGTGGTCATCGACCTGACCGAACAGACCCCTGCGCGCGACATCATCCGGTTCAACTACCCCGTCGGCAAAATCCCCGCCCAACCGCTTATTGCTGTCAAAGGCTTTGCCCCCGGCAGTGACGTGTTTGACCTAGCCTCCTTCTACACCTGGGCCGCTGGGTCTGGCACCGCGATCTCGGATTTGAGTGCTGGCACGATCCGCAGCACCGACGGCACCATCACGCGCAGCTACGTCCAGTTTCTGGAAAGCCCCGCGGAACCCTACCAAACCTACCTGTCCCCGCCGCGCACCAAAGACGACTACGGCAAGGGCTTCTTTGTCATCACCGGTGCGGCAGCCGCCGGTGCCGACCGTGCCAGCGTGGCCGCGTTTTTGGACGCTTACGGCGACAACGCCACGTACCAGATGGGCAGGTCGCACTACTTCCTCATCAACGTGGGCAACAACGACATGGCGCTGTACAGGTTTACCGACGACACAGGCGCCAACAACCGTATCGTCGCCGACGAGGTCATCCCCCAAGCCATCTTTGTGGGGGTGCGCACCGAACAGCTGACCGAGGCGCAAGTCATCGCCAGCTTCTACAGCGTGTGACGGTGCGACGGGCGCGGTCGCGCCCAAGTGTCGCGTGCACACAACAAAAGCGGGGGTGGCGGGCCACCCCCGCGCCGTTCATACCCGAAAAACGGCCGCCGGGGGTTTCCCCCGCGCCGACAGATGGTTGGCGAGGCGCAACTTTGGCTATACTGCTACGGCGACAGTGCGCGACAGCAGCCATGCGTGTTGCGCGTACGGTGTTCGTAGCAGCAACTTTTACGGAGAGTCAAATGGCTTCATTCATCACCGCGCAACAACGAGAAGCGCTCATCGAGCTGTACATCGGCTACTTCAACCGTGCGCCCGAGGCTGCCGGCCTCAACTACTGGGCGGGTGAGTTGCTGGCCGCGCTCAACGCCGGCCAGACCGAGCAGCAAGCCCTGGCCGGCATTGCCAACCGCTTCTACGACGCGGGCGTGCAGTTTGGCGTGTTCAGCAACGCCATGACGGTGGAGCAGTTCATCCGTACCGTGTACCAGAACGTGCTGGGCCGTGACGAGGTGGACGCCGCCGGCATGACCTACTGGACGCAAAAGCTGACCAGCGGGGAAGTCTCGCGTGGTCAGTTTGTCCGCCAAGTCATTCAAGAGGCCAAAGACTACGTCGCCGCTGCCCCGGCCAATGATCCGTATAAGTGGGTGGGCACCTACCTGGAAAACCGCAAGGCCGTGGGTGAGTGGTTTGCCAACAACAGCACTGGCCTGACCGGTCAAGCCGCCATCGACCAAGGCACCGCCATCATCGCCAACAGCGTGACCAAAGCCACGGCGCAAGCGGGTCAAACCGCTTCGCAGGCGGTAGCGGCTGCCCAGGCTGCCCAAACGGCGCAACAAGGCCAAACCTTCACGCTCACTACGGGTGTGGACAACATCGCTGGCACCGGTAGCAACGACACCATCAACGCCGTGCAGACCAGCACCTCCGGCTCGGTCTTCGGTGGTCTGGACGTCGTCGATGGCGCGGGCGGCAACGACACGCTGAACGTGCAGGATACCGCCACGGCTGCCAGTGCCGCCTTCTCCTTCAATGGCGCGACCATTAAGAACGTTGAGACCCTGGCGCTGACCACTTCCGGTTATCTGAAGAATCTGGATCTGAGTGGCTTCACCGGTCTCAAAACTGTTTCGCTCCTCGCTAACAGCACCAATGCGTCTGCTGATAACACTGGCCTGAAGCTCGGTAGCATCGATACCGTGGCCGTTACGGCGCAAGCAGGCAATGTATCCATTGCTTCCGGCGGCAAGGCCATCAACATCACCGCGGCAGGCGCGGCCACCATCGGCGTGGGCGCGACCGGTGTCGGCAATCAAAACACCAGTGCCACCAGCCTGACCTTGAAAACCGGCAGCGGCACCGTCAACGCTTACGGCTCGGCCCTGACCGATGTCACCGTGCTGGGGGGTGGCACCGTCACCATTCAAAACAGCGACTCTTCGGGCGGCAATAACAACGGCACCACTCTCAAGAGCGTCACGCTCAAGAACGATGCGGGTGCGACGGTGGACGGCAAGGCCATCGAAACCCTGACCCTCAGCGGCCAAGGCGCAGGCGGCACGGCGCGCACGATCACGGTGAACAACAGCACCAGCAACCACGCGCTGACCGTCAACGTGGACGGCACGGGCTACAAGACCGATGGTACCGAAACGCAAACCATCGTTGTGGATGCCGCCGCAAAAACCATCACCGTCAACGCTACTGGCAGCAAGAGCAGCCTGGCATTGACCGGCTCCAACGTCGTGACCACGCTGAACATCACCGGTTCGGCCGCGCTCAAGCAAAAGGTTGACGATCGTGGCACCCTGACGACCATCGACGGCTCGGCCGCCACCGGCAACTTGACCTTGGGCGACCTGAACGCCGCCACCGTCAACGTCAAGACCGGTTCGGGCAACGACAGCTTTGCCATCCAGGCCACCAGCAAAGTGAGCGTGGATGCCGGCGCGGGCAACGACACCGTCACGCTCAAATCGGCCGTGGCTGCGGGCTCCACCATCAACTTGGGCGCGGGCAACGACAAGCTGCTGCTTGCCACCGGTGGTTCCGTGGCAGTTTCTAGCAGCACCTTGATCGACGGCGGTGATGGCACCGACTCCGTGTCGGCCAACCTGCTCAACGCCGGTAACGCCGCCCAGTTCAAGAACTTCGAACTGGTCAACCTCGACAGCACCACCGGCTTCGACTTGGCGCTGCTGGGCACCAACAACACCATCACCGGCCTGACGATGAGCAGCGCCAGCACCACCGCGACCTACCAGAACGTCACCAAGTCGATGGGGCTGACCATTGATTTCGTTGGCAACAACAGCAGCGTGACCAACACCCTGTCGATGACAGGCGTGAGCGGCACCGATGACAGTTACACCATCACTTTCGCTGGCAACAACAGCGGCACCGCGCCGACCAGTGCCAACGTGCGTGCCGGCACCGTGGTGACCTCCTGTATCGAGAACTACAACATCGTTTCGGGTGGCACCAACGCCTGGAACGAGATCACCCTCGGCACCAACTCCGCTGCCAAGACGGTGACGATCACCGGTGCTTCGAATCTGAATCTGGCCTTTGCCTCCGGCTTCGGCTCGATCATCTCGTCCAACACCGGTGTGTCGCTGATCGACGGCTCCGCTGCGACTGGCAAACTGTCTATCGATACCACGAACGTGACGGCCGCCACCGCCGGCCTCACGGTCAAGGGTGGCTCGGCTGCCGACACCATCACCCTGGCGCAGAAGGCGACGGTGGATGCTGGCGCTGGCGACGATACGATCACGGCGGCGGCGGCGGGTGGCACGATCACCACTGGCGCCGGCGCTGACACAGTTAATGTGAAGGTCGCCGTTGCAGCTTCTACCAGCGCTCCGGTGATCACCACCATCACCGACTTCACGGTGGGTACTGACAAGATCACCTTCAAGGATCAAGGCACGGAAACTTTCACCGCCACGAAGGTGGATGTGAGCACTGCAACCGCGCTGTTTGACGGCACGGCGAACGCCCTCGACCTGGCTGCCACGGCCAACGCCGGAACCAACGCCGCGATCACGTGGTTCCAGTACGCGGGTGACACCTACATCGTGCAGGATCTCAGCGCGGCTAACACCTTTGCAGCCACAGACATCGTGGTCAAGCTGAGCGGCCTCGTTGATCTGTCAGGTCTGAGCGTCCATGACTTCAACTTCGCCTAATCTCCTCCGGAGACAAGCACCCGCCCTCGGGTAGGTGCTTGAGGTGATCGAAACCCTGTCCTTCTCACGAGGGGCGGGGTTTTTTCCATGTTTCAGCACAACAGCGGGATTAAAAATGGGACGAGTAAAAGGATCCATCAATAAAAGGGATTGTGCAACCTCTTTTCTGTAAATTTCCGGTTGGGTGGTCATGACAACCGGGTTACAGGTTGAAGTTGAGATAGACCTTGCCGGTCAGCCACTCGTCGTCGAGTTCGGCGAGCATTGCGGAAAC
>NZ_VJOL01000100.1 GCF_007556705.1 Tepidimonas thermarum
GGTTTCCGCAATGCTCGCCGAACTCGACGACGAGTGGCTGACCGGCAAGGTCTATCTCAACTTCAACCTGTAACCCGGTTGTCATGACCACCCAACCGGAAATTTACAGAAAAGAGGTTGCACAATCTCGACCACGGCGGTCAACAGCTCAGCGGTGGCGAGCAGCAAATGCTGACCATCGGCCGCGCGCTCATGACCAACCCGGACGTGCTCATCCTGGACGAGGCCACCGAGGGGCTGGCGCCGCTGATCGCGCGCGAGATCTGGCGCATCTGCCGCGTGATCCGCGACAGCGGCATCAGCAGCATCATCGTGGACAAAAACTGGAAGCACGTCACCCAGATCAGCGACCGCAACGTGATCCTGGTCAAGGGCCGGGTGGTGTTCGAAGGCACGTCCGCCGAGCTCATCGCGCAGCCCGGGATGCTCGAGCGCCACCTGGGCGTCTGAGGCCCCCCGCAAAAAAAGGGGGCCGCCCGACGGACGCCCCCTCAAGGGTCATGCGTGCACGCCCCATCCGTGCACGCCACGCTCATCACTGGTTGACCGGCGATTTCGGATCCAGCAGCAGCGCCATCACGTGCTTGATTTGCTGCTCGGTCAAGATACCCCGGTGACCGGCGCTGGGCATTTTGGTGCACGCGTTGAAGGCGCGCGAGTTCCAAATCTTGGCCCAGGTGTACTCGATGATGGGTTTGGCCGCGGGGCTGTTCGGGTCGGTGACCCCGCGCAGCTTGCCGTAGTTCCACAGGCTGGGGCCCAGCGTCCCGAAGGAGATCTCCTTCTTGTCAATCTGGTGGCAGTTGTAGCAATTGCCGCCGTTGACGATGTCGGCGCTGTCGCTCCAGGTCAGGCCGCGACCGCTCTGGGCGATCTTTTCGCCCTCCTTCCAGTCGCCCAAAAACTTACCGTCGCTGGGCCACTTGACGCTCTTGTAAGCCGCCTCCTCGATGGCCTTGGCGGTCTTGTCGTCCAGCGGCTTGCCTGACACCTCGGACTGCCAGCAGGCCAGCCGGGCTTCGTCCTGCTCCAGGCGATCGAGCTTGGCGATGCCGCGCTCGACGAAGGACTTTTTGATGACTTCCATGGTCATCTTGTCGTAATCAGCCGGCGACGGCGACGAGCTGCAACCGGCCACGACCACCAGCGCCGGCACCCATGCAACCAGAATCGTTTTTTTCATGTCATGCTCCTGCATTTCAGCGCTTGATGGCCGGGGCGATGGACTTGGCCCCCTTGGCGTTCACCCCCATGTACACCCCCAGGGCGATGGTCACATCGCTGGCGAAGGTAGGCTCAGGAAAGCGCTGCTGACGGTAGCAGTCGTTGAGGCGGTGCTGCATGCTCCACATCTGCCCGTTGGAGACGCGGTACGCCGGCCACGCGGCAAAGCCGACGCCGTCACCGGGGTTCTTGGTCAGGTTGGGCAACTCCTGCAGCCGGATGCGTTTGCCGTCCTCGCCGTGGCAGCTCGCGCACGAAAAATCGTGCGGCCCGCCGCGCATGAAGAACAGGCGCTTGCCGATTTCGTACATGTCGCGCTCGGCCTGGGTGTTGAACGGCAGGTTGAACGGCATGTCCCGCGACTGGCTGGCGATCCAGGTGGCCAGCGCCACGACGTTGGCGGTCTCACCCTTGCCAAAGTTGCGCTGCGACACCTCTTTTTTGACGTCGATGCCCTGCAGCGTCTCCATGCAGGTCAGCAGGCGGCTTTCCAAATCCTGCACGCGCCCGGTGTCCTTGAAGTAGCGCGGCAGCTCGACGAACGCCCCCTTGACAACGCCCGGGCCCTTGCCCAGGTCGCATTGCTCCAGCGAGGCGTTCTTGGGACCGCGCTTTTGTTTCCAGAGCTCTTCGCCTTTGACTTCGTACAGCTCTGCCGGGTTGCCGTCTTGCAGCATGGCCCGGTACTCTTCGATGCCTTTTTGCGTGGCGTCTTGTGCTGCTGCCGCCGCTCCCAACGAGCAGAGGGCTGCCAGCACAACGAACTTCTTTTTCATCGTGTGCACCCTTCGTTTTGGATGAACTGCCCCATGCGGGGCGATCTGGGAAGACAAGCCGGGTGTCGGCGACGGGCCCGGCACACGAGCGCTTAAGCGATGGTGGCCTCGTCGGTGCGCGACTCACCCTTGTTGTCGGTCCACTTGACCACCACCTTGTCGCCCTTGTTGCCGCCCTTGAACTTGAAGCTCAAAAACGGGTTTTGCGACACCGCCCC
>NZ_VJOL01000101.1 GCF_007556705.1 Tepidimonas thermarum
GCGCCATCCAGTCCGTTCTCGAGCAAGATCGCATAAGCGGCTTCCAAGGGGTTGGTTTCGACTCGTATTGCCATGAGGGTTACACTCCTTTCTCGAAGTCATGGCGTCAGACCCACCCTCGCGCTGTCTGCTGGGCGGGGAGCGTAGGCGCGTAGCGCCGGAGATCCCCGCCCAGCAGACAACCGGCAAAATGGAATTTACAGAAAGAACGATACACAACTCCTTTCGGACGATGTGGCTGCCCAGCCCATCGTCCATTTGCAACCTGCGCACAAACCATCCGGTCGATTGGCGGGCCACCCGCCCGGCCCTACAGTGGCCGCCATTCCCCATACACATTTTTTATGGAGGACGGTATGGCTCCTACTGCGTCGGCTTCCACCCGCCAAGCTTGGTCGGTGCTCATCGTGAGCACGTGGGCTTTTACGGTGTGTTTTATGGTCTGGATGATGTTTGGCGTCATCGGCATCCCGCTGAAAAAAGAGTTAGGACTCAACGCCACACAGTTCGGCCTGCTGACGGCCACACCGGTGCTAACCGGCTCACTGGTGCGGGTACCGCTGGGTATCTGGACCGACAAATACGGTGGCCGTATCGTGTTTACCGCGCTCATGGCCCTGACCGTACCCGCCATCTGGTTGATGGCGTACGCGACGGCTTTTTGGCACTTCCTGGTTATTGGCCTGTTCGTGGGCCTGGCGGGTGGGTCGTTCTCGGTGGGCACCCCTTATGTCGCTCGCTGGTTTCCCAAAGAGCGCCAGGGCTTGGCGATGGGCATCTTCGGCGCCGGCAACTCGGGGGCGGCCGTTAACAAATTCGTCGCACCCGCGTTGGTTGTCGCCTTTGGCTGGACCATGGTGCCACAGGTGTACGCCGCCGTGATGCTGGGCACGGTCATCCTTTTCTGGCTGTTCAGTCATCACGATCCGTCGCACCTGGTGCCAAGCAACACGCGCTTCGTGGACCAACTCAAGGCCCTCAAGGATCCCGCAGTTCTGAAATACTGTCAGTACTACAGCATTGTCTTCGGCGGCTATGTGGCGCTGTCGTTATGGATGGTTCAATACTATGTGGGCGAGTATGGACTCGACATCCGCGTCGCGGCATTGCTGGCAGCGTGCTTCTCGCTGCCCGGCGGCGTGCTACGCGCCATTGGTGGCTGGCTGTCAGACAAATACGGTGCGCACAACGTTACCTGGTGGGTCATGTGGGTGAGCTGGGTCTGCCTGTTCTTGCTGAGCTACCCACAGACCGACTTCACGATCCTGACGGTGGATGGCCCCAAGACCTTCCACATCGGTCTCAATGTCTACGCCTTTACCGCCTTGATGTTCGTACTCGGCATCGCCTGGGCGTTCGGTAAGGCCAGCGTATTCAAGTACATCTCCGACGAGTACCCCAAAAACATCGGCACCATCTCCGGCATCGTGGGACTGGCCGGGGGGTTGGGTGGCTTCATTCTCCCCATCATGTTCGGGGCTTTGCTCGACCTGACGGGTATCCGCTCCAGCGCCTTCATGCTGCTGTACGGCGTGGTCTGGGTCTCGCTGATCTGGATGTACCTGACGGAAGTGCGCCGTCACGACGTGCTCAAACGCGCGCCCAGTGCTGAACAGCGGGCTTGATCGCGATGGACGCTATCGATCCGGTGGTGGGCTTCTTTGGCCTCGGCTTGGTGGCGGGAATGTTGCGCTCCGACTTGAAGCTGTCCAGTGGGTTGTACGACACGCTGACGATTTATCTGCTCATCGCCATCGGGCTCAAGGGCGGTTTCGAGCTGGCCAGCCGCGATGTCACCGCCTTGATGCTGCCCACGATCGTCATCGTCGCCGCGAGTGCCGTCACGCCCATGGTCGCCTACCAAGTACTGCTTCGTCTCGGACGCTTGCCTCATCCCGACGCCGCATCGATCTCGGCCCATTACGGTTCCGTGTCTGTGGTGACGTTTGCCGTGGGAGCGTCTTATCTGGGAAGGCAAGGGCTGGATTACGACGGCTATATGTCGGTATTCCTGGTGTTCTTGGAATTTCCCGCCTTAACAGGCCGTTGAAAAAATACCCTTCGAACGCACCAGTGACGCTGCTTTCGAAGAAACGAGCCGCCCAGACGTGGCTGCGCAGCGATTGCGACGTGCATTTCGGCCGGTTTGCAGGCCGTTTTGCC
>NZ_VJOL01000102.1 GCF_007556705.1 Tepidimonas thermarum
TTATTTCGACCAACTTGGCCTACCCCGACTCTCATGACCTCAACTTCTCGAACCGCCCGGTGCGGACCCGCATGCCGGGTGGTGTGGGAGGGGCTCGGTCAGGCATACTGACCGCCCCTATCCCTATTTAGTGGCCCGCCGTCTTCGGCGGCTGACCCTCCATCGGGCCGATGGCGCGGTGTGTGGCCGTGGCGTTGACGGAGGCTCCACGAGGAGGCTCCACGAGCCGTCAGGGCGCATGTTGCGCCGACACAACGGACGAGGTGCGCCAAATTGGGGAAAACCCTGATCGTCACAAAAAAGCCACTATGATTTTGCTGTGGGTCGTAAGCGATGACGATGGTCGGCTTGCGGCGAACATTTTTCAATCCATGCAAAGGTGAACCGTATGAAGAAGTCTCTGATCGCGTTGGCCGTGCTGGCGGCTTCGGGCGCTGCGATGGCCCAGTCCTCCGTGACCCTGTATGGCGTGGCGGACATGGTGCTGCACAAGGATAAGAACGTCTCCGCCAAGCTGACCAGCGGCGGCGTCTCGACCAGCCGCTGGGGCATCAAGGGTGAGGAAGACCTGGGTGGCGGCCTGAAGGCGGGTTTCCTGTTCGAGCAGGGCATCAAGTTGGACAATGGTGCAGCGGGCCCAGGTTTTGATCGCCAGACTTACTTGAGCCTCTCCGGTGGCTTCGGTGAAGTCAAGTTCGGCAAGATCTGGACCGCGTACGACGACATCGGTGGCGCCACCGACGCGGCGTTCAACGCCAACGTCCTGGGCCCGGTTGCCCTGATCTTCCAAAGCCAGTACGAGTACACGGCTAACCCCAACAACGGCATCTATTACGCTACGCCGTCTTTTGGCGGTTTTAGCGGTGCGGTCAGCACCAACCTGCGCGAAGGCGTGGCCAACAGCCGTGTCTCGGCCTTCCACGTCAAGTACGAAGGTGGCCCGCTGTTCGTCGCGTTGGGCTACCAGGACGACGAGCCGAACAATGAAAAATATACCCGTATTGGCGCCTCGTATGATCTGGGTGTGGCCAAGTTGTTGGGCACCTACGGTCGTGCCAAGAACGCGGACGTGAATGAGTGGTCGATCGGTGCGGACGTGCCGGTGGCCTCGAACCTGGTGGTGTCGGTGGGCTATGCGCGCAGCAAGCAAGATGGCATGAAGGCCGAGCAAGGCTGGAGCTTGGCGGCGGCGTATGCGCTGTCCAAGCGTACCACGGCTTATGCGGGCTACTTCGACGCCAACGCCGCTGCCGTCAACGGCCGCGCCGGTGCACCGGACAGCCGCTTCGGCGTCGGTCTGAAGCATACGTTCTGAGTCCCCAGCGGCCAGATCGGGCCGCATGCATCCACAGAACGACCGAAGCCGCGGAAAATACGCCGCGGCTTTTTTATGTGCGCCCGGCACGGGCGCACATAAAAAACAACCTCCCGAAGGAGGTTGTTTGAAATCGGGGCGGGCCCACAAGGGCCCTTCCCCTCTCCACTCAATACGCGTTAGAAGCGATGGCGGACACCCACGGTGATGCCGGTACGGCTGCGTGCGCGGCTCGCCTGATCCAGCACGACCGCGCTGCCGCCGCTGATGCTGGTGCGGTCCACGCCGAAGTAGGCATCGGTGCGCTTGCTGAAGGCATAGTCCGCCACGGCCACGTAGAAGTTGGCGTTGCCGTTGGAAGCACCCGTGGCCGAGCCCGACTGCTTACCGCGGAAGTAGTGCGCGCCCAGGTTGAGCTGAGGAGTCAGCTGATAGCCCACGCCCACCTTGAACAGCTGGCGCTTGTTGGCGTCGCCCGGCTGGAAGCCGCCATTGGTCTGGCCGGCCCAGAATTGCCCCAGGATCAGTCCGTCGACGGTATTACGGAAACCCTGGATCGGGTTGGTCACCTTAGCGTATTTCGCCTTGTTCAGGCCATAGCCTGTACTGAAGTACCACGGACCCGTGCGGTACGAACCGCCCAGAGTCGATTGTGCAACCTCTTTTCTGTAAATTTCCGGTTGGGTGGTCATGACAACCGGGTTACAGGTTGAAGTTGAGATAGACCTTGCCGGTCAGCCACTCGTCGTCGAGTTCGGCGAGCATTGCGGAAACC
>NZ_VJOL01000103.1 GCF_007556705.1 Tepidimonas thermarum
GCGCCATCCAGTCCGTTCTCGAGCAAGATCGCATAAGCGGCTTCCAAGGGGTTGGTTTCGACTCGTATTGCCATGAGGGTTACACCCCTTTCTCGAAGTCATGGCGTCAGACCCACCCTCGCGCTGTCTGCTGGGCGGGGAGCGTAGGCGCGTAGCGCCGGAGATCCCCGCCCAGCAGACAACCGGCAAAATGGAATTTACAGAAAGAACGATACACAACTACAAAATCCCCCAAGGTGGGGGAACGAGGCCCCAGGCAAACGGGGGAACAGGGTTGAAAAGGTGCCCCCATGTTGACCGATGCCCAATGCAAAAACGCTGTTTGTTCCCCCGGTAAGCCACGCGCACGGCTGGCCGATTCCGGCGGGCTTTACCTGGAAGTGTCCCCGGCAGGATCAAAACGATGGTTTCTCAAGTACCGCAGCGCGGGCAAGGAGTACCGGCTGGCGCTGGGCAGCTACCCCACGGTGGGCCTGACCGCTGCGCGGCGGGCACGCGATGCGGCGAAGCTGCAAAAGGCCCAGGGGATCGACCCCATACAAGCCAAGAAGGTGGAAAAGCTCAAGGCCGTGAACCCGGCGGGGGACACCTTCAAAGTGGTGGCCCTGGAATGGTTCGAGAAACAGGAACCCCATTGGAGCGAAGCCCACGCGGTACGAGCCAAGCGCCAGCTTGAGCGCGATCTGTTCCCCTGGCTGGGGGAACGGCGGCTGGCCGACATTGAGCCGGTGGAACTGCTGGCGGCGCTGCGCAAGGTCGAGGAACGGGGGGCCATCGAAACCGCCGACCGGGGGCTGATGCTGGCGCGGCAGGTATGGCGCTATGGGGTTGCCACGGGCCGCGTGAACCGGGACATTACGGCAGACCTGAAGGGGGCCTTGTCACCCTATCGAGGCAAGCACTTTGCCGCGATCACCGACCCGGTGCGGCTGGGTGAACTGCTGCGGGCGATCAAGGGCTACAAGGGCGGGCCTGTGGTGCGGGCCGCGCTGCAACTGGCCCCGATGCTGTTTCAGCGCCCCGGCGAGCTACGGGCGGCACGCTGGGAGGAAATCGACCTGCAAAACGCCATGTGGACGATTCCGGCGGCCAGAATGAAGCGGCGCAAGGACGGCAAGGAGCACGGCGACCCGCATTTGGTGCCGCTGCCCACCCAGGCGGTGCGAATCCTGGAAATCCTCAAGCCCTACACCGAATCCACCGGGCTGGTATTCCCCGGCGAGCGCCAGCGTGACCGACCGATATCGGAAAACAGCGTGCGGGTTGCCCTGATATCGATGGGCTACACCCCCGACATTCAGACCTGGCACGGATTCAGGGCCACGGCGCGAACGATGCTGGCCGAACGGCTGGAATTTGATCCGCTGCTGATCGAGGCGCAACTGGCCCACGCGGTGCGCGATGCCAACGGGCGGGCCTACAACCGAACCACCTACCTGAAGCAACGGCGCGACATGATGCAGCGATGGGCGGACTACCTGGACAAGCTGGCCGCCGGGGCTGATGTGATCGAGTTGAAACGGGCTTGAGTGTTTGATGCCACGCCTAGCCCGAAGCTGATCCCCGAGGGCGAAAACCGGGACACCCTGACCCGGCGGCGCTGGCTTTTTCGGGGGGCATGACAGCGAATGTAAATGGGTAAACCTGCGGAGCAACCTTCACAGGCAACTATGGGCCTGGCACCTGAATTGGAAAGCCTCCTCGAACACCTCACGGATTTTGCGGAACGGTTACGTGAAGAGCAACGAGCGCGAGCGCGTGAAGTGTTCGATGCATTCATGAGCGGCAAGGAAGAGGTTGATGTAAATGATCAATCTGACACTGCGAGCTATGCCGCTATGGAGTGGGGGGAACGAATGGACAAGGCTATCAAGAATTGTCTTGATCGAAGGTCAATATCTGCCCTTGTCGAGATGATTGCGGAGCATCACACTAACAGGCCGTTGAAAAAATACCCTTCGAACGCACCAGTGACGCTGCTTTCGAAGAAACGAGCCGCCCAGACGTGGCTGCGCAGCGATTGCGACGTGCATTTCGGCCGGTTTGCAGGCCGTTTTGC
>NZ_VJOL01000104.1 GCF_007556705.1 Tepidimonas thermarum
CCTGCTCGTTCATCGTGCCGTAAAAGCCCCACGACTCGTTCTGGGTGGCGGGGATCTGGGTGGTGGTGTTCATCTCTGGCTCCTGGCGGTTGATCGTTGCGACACCCAACGTGCCGCGCTTCGGGCGGCACCCTGCTCACCCAGCCTTGGACGCTGCCCGCGGCCGGGGGCGTGGCGACCTTGCTCTTGGCCCTGGCCTGGTGGCGCATCCGCCAGCGCCGCCGTGCCGCGGCCGACGCCGCCGCACCCCATGTCGATGCGGTCGGGCAGACGGTCGATACCGAGGACGAGGCGCCCGCCTCGTCGATGATGTACTCGCCCAGCCAGCTCGACGCCGGCGGCGATGTCGATCCCGTGGCCGAGGCCGACGTCTATCTGGCCTACGGCCGTGACCAACAGGCCGAGGAAATCCTGCTGGAAGGGCTGCGGCTGCATCCCGACCGGCTGCCCGTGCGCCTGAAGCTGTTGGAGATCTACGCGCAGCGCCGCGATGTCGAGCGCTTCGCGGCCGGCGCACACGAGCTGCACACGCTCACCGATGGCCAGGGCCCCGAGTGGGAGCGGGCCTGCGAGCTGGGGCAAGCGCTCGACCCGGACAACCCGCTGTACCGGCCTGCGCGTGGCACCGCAGCGACCGGCGCAGCAGCGGGTGTGGCCGCCTCGGCCACCGACGCCGCGCTGCGCACCGCCGCGGCCGCCCCCGCGGACGTGCCCGAACTCGACCTCCGTTTCGACGCGCCGCAAGCACCAGTCCAAGCATCGCCGCCCCCGCCGCCGGCGGACGACACGGTCGATCTGGACTTCGACCTCGACCTCACCGCGCCCGCCGCCGAGGCCGAGGCGACGACGCCCGCCGCCCAGCCCAGCGCCGAGCCGACGCGCGCGCCCGCCGATGAGGGGCTCGACTTCGACCTCGATCTGACCACGCCCGCCGCACCCGCCGTGGCCGAGGCGCCCGCGGGACTGCCGCCGTCGCTGGAGGGCCTGTCGCTCGATCTGCCCGGCGACGAGCCGCCCGCGGCCGAAAGCGACGCGGGCGCTGCGACCGCGGCAGCGGAGCCGCCTGGCGACGATCTCTCCAGCCTCGAGGTCGCCGAGGGCCTGGGTGAGGCCGACCCGCTCGAAACCAAGCTATCCCTGGCGCGCGAGTTCGAAGCCATCGGCGACATCGATGGCGCGCGCACCCTGGCCGAGGAGGTCGTGGCCGAAGCCAGCGGCGAATTGCAGGAGCGCGCGCGCGCGTTCCTCGCGCAGTTGGCGTAAGCGCCGCTGCGCCATTCGGACGGCGGCTGCGGCGATGACGCGCATCGCGCTGGGCATCAGCTACCTGGGTACGGCCTATCTGGGTTGGCAAAGCCAGCCCAACGGGCAAACCGTGCAGGACCGGCTGGAGCGCGCTCTGGCCACCTTTGCCGATGTGCCGGCGATCGCAACCCTGTGCGCCGGCCGCACCGACGCGGGTGTGCACGGCCTCAACCAGGTGGTGCATTTCGACGCGCCCGTCGCGCGGGCGATGAACGCCTGGGTGCGCGGCACCAACCGCTATTTGCCCGCCGACATCGCGGTGCAGTGGGCCCGGCCCGTCCCGCCCAGCTTCCACGCCCGCAACAGCGCCCGCGCGCGCCGCTACGCCTACGTGCTGCTGGAGTCCCCCGTGCGGCCCAGCGTCGAGGCCGGGCGTGTCGGCTGGGTGTTTCGGCCGCTGGCGCTCGAGCCCATGCGGCGCGCCGCCCAACATTTGCTGGGCGAGCACGATTTCAGCTCGTTTCGGGCTGCGCAATGCCAGGCGCATTCGCCCATCAAGCGGCTGCACCGCATCGACATCCGCCGCCATAGCCAGGCACCTGCGCATCGATCAGCACGGCGCGCGCGGCGGCGTAGCGCTCGGCGTATTCTAGGAGATCGAAGCCAGCGGCGCCAGCGCCCAGCGGCACGCGCGCGGCGCGCAGCC
>NZ_VJOL01000105.1 GCF_007556705.1 Tepidimonas thermarum
GGGCGGGTTTTGCACCGCCGCGAGGGCACTTTGGGCGCCTCAGAGGCTGCCTTGGGGTGATTTGCGCTGACCTCACAGCGAGCGTGAGCGAGTGTGCGGTGTACGAGCTTTTTTGTTCAGTGGTTCCGAAGAGGACAAAGATCGAGAACGTGAAAACGTTCAAATATTTGTGATCGACCACGCGCTTGGTGGCGAACCAATCAAAGCGCTGGCCGACCTGCGCGTAATCGACCTCGATAACATCGAGCCGTTGACAGCCGAGGAGGATGTCAATTCCGGTACACATCCTTTCGGTTGCCGATGCGCACAACGAGGATGCGCAAAGCGCCGTCCTCGATGCTGGCGACAATGCGATAGTCGCCAACGCGGTACTTCCAGAAGGCTCCAAGCTGGGAGCCTTTGAGGGCTTCGCCAATGCTGCGCGGATCGTCGAGCTGGGCGACACGCTCACGCAGAAAGGCTGTGATGCGCTTAGCGCTGGCCTTGTCCAAGGCGGCCAAGTCTTTCTTGGCCTTGTCGCCGATCTCAATCCGCCAAGCCAAGATCGCGCTCCACTTCTTCCAGCGTATAGGTGCGGCCGCGACCTGCGCGAATGTCAATCAGGCGTTGCTCTGCAAGGTACAAATCTTCGAGGTCATCCAAATGCTCAAGGATCGCTTCCCGGGCATAGAAAGTCTTGGTACGCCCGGTGGCGCGCGCCAGTGCTTCAAGGCGAGCTTCCACGTCGGCGGGAAGTCGGATGGCAAGCATGGTTCGTGCTCCTGCTCTGAAATTGCTATGCAAGTATAGCAAAACTGCCTTACGTTCCATGCCCATTCCGGGCGAGTCGCGCTCTATAAAACATCTGCCCAACACCCGCTGCGGACACCGCGAGTCGTGGAGGTTTCACATGGTGGCATTTGGAGGTCGGTTGCGTCGACTTGGAACCCTACAGCCAGGCATGAGCAAGCCGCTGGGAGGCTTGTGGGCCCCTTTTCGGCCCACTTTTGCCCCCCTGCGGGCGCACTTATCCCTGGGGCACCATGTTCAGCAGTCGCTTGTGCGCCAGCCACACATGGGCCAGGGCAAACAGCGTCATGCGCTGTGCGGTGTTCTTGGCCGGCAAACGGTCGTGCGTCTTGCGGTAGCCCAAGAGGTTCTTGACGATGTGTAAGGGGTGCTCGGCCTTGGCACGAATACTCGCCTTGATGCGCTCGAGTTGTTGCAGCAACGCTTGGACGACGTCCAGGATCTTGCGCACCAGGTCGTGCCTTTCCAAGAGGTGCCGCAAACGCAGGATGGTGGTTTCATCGGGCAGCGCGTCTTGGCCGATGTCCAGCCCCGCGAACCCGCCAAACATGGGCGTGTCATCGAGCGCCTCTTCCATCGTCGGGTCCGAGAGGTTGAACCACTGCTGCAAAAAGTGAATGCGCAACAGGCTCTGCCCCGCAAAAGGGGGCGCCCACCCTTGGGTCCAGGCGTGGGTGCGTATGGGGCGATGAGGGCCAAGAGCTCATCCCACGGCACCACACGCTCCATCTGGTCAAGGAACTCGCGCTTGCGCGTGCGCACCGATCTTGCGCTCGAATCCGCTGCCGGCAAAGCTCATCGGCTTCATCATGGCAGCATCCGTGGTGTCTCGTGTCTACCGGCTGCTAATTTTGCCGGAGGGGTGGGTTTTGCAGAGTATCCTTAGAACTCCCCACAGAGTTGTGTATCGTTCTTTCTGTAAATTCCATTTTGCCGGTTGTCTGCTGGGCGGGGATCTCCGGCGCTACGCGCCTACGCTCCCCGCCCAGCAGACAGCGCGAGGGTGGGTCTGACGCCATGACTTCGAGAAAGGAGTGTAACCCTCATGGCAATACGAGTCGAAACCAACCCCTTGGAAGCCGCTTATGCGATCTTGCTCGAGAACGGACTGGATGGCGC
>NZ_VJOL01000106.1 GCF_007556705.1 Tepidimonas thermarum
GCGCCATCCAGTCCGTTCTCGAGCAAGATCGCATAAGCGGCTTCCAAGGGGTTGGTTTCGACTCGTATTGCCATGAGGGTTACACTCCTTTCTCGAAGTCATGGCGTCAGACCCACCCTCGCGCTGTCTGCTGGGCGGGGAGCGTAGGCGCGTAGCGCCGGAGATCCCCGCCCAGCAGACAACCGGCAAAATGGAATTTACAGAAAGAACGATACACAACTGCCGGCCGCGGCGGCCATCGCGTACCATCGGCGCATGTTGATGCATCCCCAATTCGACCCGGTGGCCCTGCGCATCGGGCCGCTGGCCGTGCACTGGTACGGCCTCATGTACCTGGCCGCGTTTGCCATGTTCGTCTGGCTGGGACGGCGCCGTGTGCGGCACGAGCCCTATCGCACGCTGGGCTGGCAAGCGCGCGACGTGGAAGACATTTTGTTCTGGGGCGTGCTGGGCGTCATCCTGGGCGGGCGCCTGGGGTATGTGGTGTTCTACCAGCCGCTGACCTATCTGGCCGCGCCGTGGCGCGTCTTCGCCGTGTGGGAAGGGGGCATGAGTTTTCACGGCGGCTTGCTGGGGGTGCTGCTGGCCATGGCGTGGTGGGCGCGGCGTCAGCGCCGGCCCTGGCTGCAGGTGATGGACTTGGTCGCACCCTGCGTGCCGGTGGGGTTGGCGCTGGGGCGCATCGGCAACTTCATCAACGGCGAGCTTTGGGGTCGCCTCGCGCCGCCCGACCTGCCGTGGGCCATGGTGTTCCCCGCGGCGGGGCCGCTGCCGCGCCACCCGTCGCAGCTCTACCAGTTTGCGCTGGAGGGGTTGCTGCTGTTCGTTCTGTTGTGGGCGTTTGCGCGCCGGCCACGCCGTGAGGGCGAGGTGTCGGCCGCGTTTTTGGTCGGCTACGGGGTGCTGCGCTTTGCTGCGGAGTATTTCCGCGAGCCCGACGCCCACCTCGGCCTGCTGTCGCTGGGGCTGAGCATGGGCCAGTGGCTGAGCCTGCCCATGGTGGGGGCTGGGGTGGCCCTGTGGGTGTGGGCACGCCGGCGGCCGACCTGAAACGCTCGGCCAGCCCATCGCCGCGCTTGCGTGTTTGGCTCTGGCGCAGCACCAGCACGTCTAGCGCAGCACCAGCACGGGCGTGTGCGCGTGCGTGAGCACCTGCTGGGTTTCGCTGCCCAACAGCAGGCGCTTGAGGCCGCGCCGCCCGTGCGAGGCCATGACGATCAGGTCGCACTTGTGGCGCTTGGCCGCGGCGATGATCGCCTCGGCCACCAGATCGGACTTCACCGTGATCGGCTTGACCTTGACCTGGCGCGGCTGCGCCCGTGCCTTGACCGCGTTGACCGTGGCGCGGGCTTCGTCCTCCCACTGCTTTTCGATTTGCCGCACTTCCGCCGCCGCCAGCGCGATGCCGCCTTCGAAGTAGGTTTGCGGGTAGCGCGGCACGACGCGCAGCGCCACGAGCTCGGCGCCCGTGAGGTCGGCCAGGGCGATGGCGTGCTCGACGGCCCGGTCCGACAGTTGGGAGCCATCGGTGGCCACCAGGATGCGCTGGTACATAAACGGTCTCCTTGTTGCGTGAGGCGCGGCGACCAGTTGTGTATCGTTCTTTCTGTAAATTCCATTTTGCCGGTTGTCTGCTGGGCGGGGATCTCCGGCGCTACGCGCCTACGCTCCCCGCCCAGCAGACAGCGCGAGGGTGGGTCTGACGCCATGACTTCGAGAAAGGGGTGTAACCCTCATGGCAATACGAGTCGAAACCAACCCCTTGGAAGCCGCTTATGCGATCTTGCTCGAGAACGGACTGGATGGCGC
>NZ_VJOL01000107.1 GCF_007556705.1 Tepidimonas thermarum
CGCCTCGCCCGAGCGGTCCGTGCCCGGGAGCAACGAGCGCTCCAGCCAGCGCAGCAGCCGCTCGGCGTCGGTCCAGCGCGCTGACGAATTGGCGGCGTCCATCAGCACCATGATCAGGTCCCGCCCCATTCGCGGGGCCAATGGGTGGCCAGCCAACCGCGCGCCTGCAAAATGGCGTGCCAGCGGGCCATGTCGTCGCGCGTCAGGCGCAGGCCCTGGCGCACTTTGGTGGCCAGCTCGACCGGCAAGTGGTCGCGCAAAAAGGCGCGCACCTCGTCGCGGAAGGCGGCCTCGTCGGGGCTGAATCGCAGGTCCATCGCAAACTCCACAAGCACCCACCACCCACCCGGGTGGCCGGTGCGCACACGCCCGATTGTGCGTGTGGCGCCGGCGCGGCGCCACCGCCGACTGTCCAACGCGTGACCCGGCCTGGCGCCCGCCAACCTGCACCCAAAGGCTGCTACAATGGCAGCTTTGGCACCGATCCCCGATAGCTCAGTCGGTAGAGCGCCGGACTGTTAATCCGTAGGTCCCTGGTTCGAGCCCAGGTCGGGGAGCCAAAATGCTCCGCTAAGTCTATGACTTAGTTAGTGGTTTGCCAGCGTCAGTCCAGACTCCAACCAGTCCGCCGCTTGTCGGCGCTTTTGGAGGAAATCGACATGACGTTTCATGGCAGCAACAGTGTTGCGGGTGTTCCCAGCGCCCGCTCACAAGTCGACCCGGAGGGCGTTTCCCTCCGGCTGCGCTCGCTTTCGCAGCGCCCAACCTCGATCACCGTCAGCGAGCTGATCGAGCGTTACATGGCCCAGTACAACGGGCAAGACGGCTCTCGCGCGCATCGCCTCGCCGCATGGCAGGAGATGATTGGCGACTTTGAGGTGAGCCAGGTCGACGCTGACCTGATCCACGCTGGACGCAGCGAGCTGGCGACCAAGCCGCCGCTGGTCTTCGTCGGGGTGGATCACCAAGGGCGGCAAATCTTCAAGGTCAAGGGCCGCCAGCGCCAGAAAAGCGGCGCGACCCTCAATCGCTACGTGCAGGCCATCGCATCGGTCTTTACCTGGGCCATCGAGCAGCGCCTGACGCCCAAGGGGTTTGTTCACCCGTGCCGCGGGCTCAAGCGCATGGGCGAGAGCGATGGCCGCGTGCGCTACCTCGACACCGACGAGCGCTCGCGGCTGTTTCTGGCGTGCCGGGTGTCCAAGTACCCCAGGCTGTACGCCCTCGTGCTCATGGCCATGAAAACCGGCGCGCGCAAAGGCGAGCTGCTGGGCCTGACCTGGCGCGACGTCGACCTCGAGGCCGGTCTGGCCTACCTGGGCCGCACCAAAAACGGCGACCGCCGCACCCTGGTCCTGCTGCCCGACGTGGTGGAAGCGCTGCGTCCCTTTGTCTCGACCGACCCCGCGCGCTTCGTCTTCGGCAGCGTGCGCAGCAAGTACCTCGAGCCCGCGCGGATTGATACCGCCTGGCGCGAAGCCGTGGCGCGCGCCAAGCTGCGCAATTTCCGCTTCCACGACTTGCGCCACTGCTGCGCGTCCTACATGGCGCAGGCGGGCGTGCCGCTCAACGTGGTGGCCGAAGTGCTCGGGCATCGCAAGCTCGACATGACGCGCCGATACGCGCACCTGACCGTGCAAACCAAGGCGGCCGCTATGGCCCAGGGATTGTGCAACCTCTTTTCTGTAAATTTCCGGTTGGGTGGTCATGACAACCGGGTTACAGGTTGAAGTTGAGATAGACCTTGCCGGTCAGCCACTCGTCGTCGAGTTCGGCGAGCATTGCGGAAAC
>NZ_VJOL01000108.1 GCF_007556705.1 Tepidimonas thermarum
TGCACGACCTGGGCCTGGACGACGACACCTGCCGCCAGTTGGGCATACGCGTGCACAAGGTGGCGGTGGTGTGGCCGCTGGAGGCGCAACTCACGCGTGCCTTTGCGCAGGGCTTGCGCGAGATCCTGGTGGTGGAGGAAAAGCGCCAGGTGATTGAGTACCAGCTCAAGGAGGAGCTCTACAACTGGCGCGCCGATGTGCGCCCCGACGTGTTGGGCAAGTTCGACGAGATCGAAGGGGACCACTCCGGCGGCGAATGGTCCATGCCCAACCCGAGTGCCAACACCCTGTTGCGCGCCAACGCCGACCTCACGCCCGCCATCGTCGCGCGCGCGCTGGCGCGCCGGCTGAGCAAGCGCGGCCTGTTGCCCGAAGGCAGCGACATCGCCGCGCGCGTGCAGGCGCAGCTGGCGCTGATCGAGGCGCGCGAGCGCTCGCTGCAGACCCTGCAGGTGCACACCGGGGATGCGCAGCGCGTGCCCTGGTTTTGCTCGGGCTGCCCGCACAACACCTCCACGCGCGTGCCGGAGGGCTCGCGTGCGATGGCCGGCATCGGCTGCCACTACATGGCGATCTGGATGGACCGCCAGACGGTGGCCTTCACGCAAATGGGCGGCGAAGGCGTGCCCTGGGTGGGGCAGCAGCCCTTCACGAACGAAAAGCACCTGTTCGCCAACTTGGGCGATGGCACCTATTTCCACAGCGGGCTGCTGGCGATCCGGCAAGCCATTGCCGCTGGCGTCAACATCACCTACAAAATTTTGTACAACGACGCCGTGGCCATGACGGGCGGCCAGCCGGTGGGCGAGCGGCCGGAGGGGCACTCGGTGCTGCAAATCGTGCACAGCCTGCGCGCCGAAGGGGTGCGCAAGCTGTTCATCGTCACCGACGAGCCGGCCAAGTACGCCCATGCGCACCACACCACGCTGGGGGGCGTGACCTTGACGCTGCCGCCGGATGTGCCGGTGCTGCACCGCGACGCGCTCGACCGCGTGCAACGCGAGTGCCGCGACACCGAGGGCGTGACCGCCATCATTTATGACCAGACCTGCGCCACCGAAAAGCGCCGCCGCCGCAAGCGCGGCTTGATGCCCGACCCGGACCAGCGCGTCGTCATCAACGAGCGCGTCTGCGAGGGCTGCGGTGATTGCAGCGTGCAGAGCAACTGCCTGAGCGTGGAGCCGCTGGAGACCGAGTTCGGCCGCAAGCGCACCATCAACCAGAGCACGTGCAACAAGGATTTTTCCTGCACCAAGGGGTTTTGCCCGAGCTTCGTGACGGTGCAGGGGGCCAAGCCGCGCAAGCCCGGCCGTGACGTGGGCCTGCCCGACCTCAAGAGCCTGCCGCCGCTGCCCGAGCCGGAACTGCCAACGTTGCGGGCGGGCGCCG
>NZ_VJOL01000109.1 GCF_007556705.1 Tepidimonas thermarum
GGTTTCCGCAATGCTCGCCGAACTCGACGACGAGTGGCTGACCGGCAAGGTCTATCTCAACTTCAACCTGTAACCCGGTTGTCATGACCACCCAACCGGAAATTTACAGAAAAGAGGTTGCACAATCGCTCAGGCTTCCCGCGCAGGGGGCGGGAGGGGAATAAATCAGTGTTTCCCTAAAGCGCTACAGGTGGCTCGTGCCTACTCCAGCAACGCTGAAAACCGTGCAATGAAGCAATTTGTTTTTACTTGGCTAGACGCCAACATGAGCCAGTTCAAAAGCATGGACGCGGCTGCTGAGGCGATTGCCGGGAAGGTGGCGCCCATCAAATGGCGAACAGCCCGTAACTGGGTAGCCGAATGGAAAAAGCTACGTTCTGCCGGCACACCGTAGGAATTGCCGGCGCACTGTAGTGCGCACCGGCTGACAGGCTTCAAAACCACTTCACCCAAACCGACCATTCACCCATCGCAACAACGGCGACCAAAGCCGGCTAACGATGGGCACGTATGGCAATTTGGCGAATCGACACCTGCAAGGCGGAAGCGGGCTACCGCAGCAACGCATCCATTTACAACCTGATCCGCGCCGGGCTTTGGACAAAGCCTGTGCCCATTGGACAGCGGTCCGTGGGCTGGCCGGATGACGAGGTGCGGGCATTGTGCGCGGCGCGAATCGCGGGCAAAACCGACGACGAAATCCGCGAACTGGTGAAGCGGCTGCACAGCAAGCGGGCCGAACTGTTGCAGGCGGTATGAGGGGGGGCAATGGCGATCAACCCCACCCTTGAAGAAAAGCCCGCCGGGGGCGGCAACCCCACGGCAGGCCGGGCGATCAACGGTTTGCATTTTCCCACGGCGAAGCAACCGGGCAAAGCCTTTGATCATGGGCTGGCCCTGCACCCAGCAGACCCCACCAAACAATTCCGGGCCGCCATCCTGGCCGCTGGCCTGACGCCACCGGATGGCATCATCCACGATGGCAAGCTGCACCGCTTTTCCAGCGACGGCAAGCGCGGCGACGATGCGGGATGGTACGTGCTGCACTTGGACGGCGTACCGGCTGGCGCTTTCGGCTGCTGGCGCGAAGGCTTCACGCGCCAATGGTGCAGCAAGACCCGGCAAGCCATGACACCGGCGGAGCGCGAAGCCTACCGGCGCAAGCTGCAAGCCATGCGCCAGCAACGCGATGCAGACACGGCGCAGCGCCAGCAGCAAGCCGCACAGGTGGCGGCCCGGCGCTGGCAGGCAGCAGCCCCGGCCACCGCAGAGCATCCCTACCTGAGCGCCAAGGGCGTGCAGGCCCACGGCGTGAGGCTGGAAGGCGAGGCGCTGCTGAGTTGTGTATCGTTCTTTCTGTAAATTCCATTTTGCCGGTTGTCTGCTGGGCGGGGATCTCCGGCGCTACGCGCCTACGCTCCCCGCCCAGCAGACAGCGCGAGGGTGGGTCTGACGCCATGACTTCGAGAAAGGGGTGTAACCCTCATGGCAATACGAGTCGAAACCAACCCCTTGGAAGCCGCTTATGCGATCTTGCTCGAGAACGGACTGGATGGCGC
>NZ_VJOL01000011.1 GCF_007556705.1 Tepidimonas thermarum
ATGGGCAAAACGGCCTGCAAACCGGCCGAAATGCACGTCGCAATCGCTGCGCAGCCACGTCTGGGCGGCTCGTTTCTTCGAAAGCAGCGTCACTGGTGCGTTCGAAGGGTATTTTTTCAACGGCCTGCTAAGTATCGGCGATGGCGGCCGCGCTCGAGGGCAAGAAAAACCCTAGTTGAGCGCCGCGCGCATCTGGTCGATCACGGCCTTGTAATCGGGCTTGCCGAAGATGGCGCTGCCCGCCACAAAGGTGTCGGCGCCGGCGTCGGCCACCCGGCGGATGTTGTCGGCCTTGATGCCGCCGTCCACCTCCAGCCGGATGTCCTTGCCGCAGGCGTCGATGCGCCGGCGCGCCTGCTCGACCTTGCGCAAGGCGCTGTCGATGAACGACTGTCCGCCAAAGCCGGGGTTGACGCTCATGATCAGGATCAGGTCCAGGTCGTCGATCACCCAGTCCAACACGTCCAGCGGCGTGGCCGGGTTGAACACCAGGCCGACCTGGCAGCCGCGCGCCTTGATCGCCTGGATGCTGCGGTGCACGTGGGTGCTGGCATCCGGGTGGAAGCTGATCAGGTCCGCGCCGGCATCGGCGAACATCTGCGCCAGGGCGTCCACAGGCTGCACCATCAGGTGCACGTCCAGCGGCACCGGGCGGCCGTCAGGGGTCACGCAGTGCGGCTTGAGCGCCTGCGCCACCGCGGGCCCGATGGTCAGGTTGGGCACGTAATGGTTGTCCATGACGTCGAAGTGGATCCAGTCGGCGCCCGCGGCGATCACGGTGCGCACCTCGTCGCCCAGGCGGGCGAAGTCGGCCGACAGGATGGAGGGGGCGATGCGGTAGCGTTTCATGGGCAGGGTACGTGGTGGGTGGCAGGGGGACCCGGCAGGGGTATGCGCCGCGTATTGTGGATCGAATCGGCGTGGCGCGGCTACCATTGCCGCCAATGGCCGTTGCCTTGCCACGGATCGCCACTGCCGCAAAACCGGGATGACACCACACGACGCACACCCCCCCGCCCCGTTGCTCGCGCCCCCCCACGACGCCTCTGTGGCCGGGCTGCGGCTGTGGCTGCGCGATTGGGTGCGTTGGCTGCGCGGGCCGCGGGCCGAGGTGCGTGCCGTGCTGGCCCGATTGGACGCCTGGCTGCATGCGCTGGAGGCTGACGCATCGGCACGCGCGCGCCTGGCGCGGGCCTGGCATGCCTGGACGGCGCACGGGTTGGACTGGGCGTCCCTGTTGGCGGATGAGGGCATGGCGCGGCGGCCCGCGTTCTGGGCGGAGTTTGGCCACCGTCTGCGCCGGCGGCTGCTGCCGGTGTCGCCGGAAACGAGCGACGCCTCGGAATGGTTTGGTTGGGTGTTCGACGACCCGCTGGATGCGCGCTGGCTGGCGGCGGTGCCGGCCCGGCAGGTGCAGCGCCTGGCCCGTTTGCTGGCGTTGGAAGGCGAGGCCCCGACCGCGGCCACGGTGTGGTGGCCTGCCTTGCTCGATGCGGTGGGGATCTGCGTCGCCCAGGTGGTGGTGGCCGGCTTTGAGCCCGAGCTGCGCCAGCGCATGTCGCCGGCGGCGCAGCGCAGCCGTGTCTTTCACGAGCTGGGGCGCCGGCTCGACGCATTGCGGGATGCGCTGGCCACCCACGGCTGGCATGCGCCGCCCACGCAGGCGGCGCTGCAGGCGTTGCGCGACGGCTTGGATGAGTGCCGCCGCGCCGCCTACACCGTCTACGCCCATTTGGACGAGCATGGCATTTCCACCGCCGTCGTCTTTCGGCTGCGCCAGCTGCGCGAACGCGTGCTGCGCGCCAAGCGGCTGCTGGACGCCCTGGGCAGTCCCAATACCGAGCGCGCGGCCTTGCACGTGTTGGCACGGCTGGTGCGCGCCAGCCACGAGGCACGCCGCATCGGCCCCCTGGTGGCGCGCACCTCGCAGCTGCTGGCGCAGCGCGTGACCGAGCGCAACGCCGAAACCGGCGAGCACTACATCAGCCGCAACCGTGCGGAATATGGCGTGATGCTGCGGCGCGCGCTTGGCGGTGGCGCCGTGCTGGGGTTGACGACTTGGAGCAAGCTGGCGCTGACATCGCTGGGGCTGACCGCCTTCTGGGGTGGACTGGCTGCCGGGCTCAACTACGCGGCGTGGTTCGTGCTCATCATGCTGCTGCACTGGACGGTGGCGACCAAGCAGCCTGCCATGACCGCCCCGGCGCTGGCCGCGCGCCTGAAGCACCTGCACAGTCGCGAGGCGGTGCTGCGCTTCGTCGACGAAGTGGCGCATCTGCTGCGCTCGCAGGTGGCGGCCATTGCCGGCAACCTGCTGGCTGTCATCCCGGCGGTATGGCTGTTGGACGCGGGCTGGCGGCTGTGGCGCGGGACGTCGCTGATCGACGCCGCCAAGGCCGAGCACCTGCTGGCCGCGCATCAGCTGTGGGGGCCGACCCTGCTGCTGGCCGCGGGCACGGGCGTGCTGCTGTTTGCCAGCAGCCTGATCGCGGGCTGGGTGGAAAACGCCTTTGTGCTGTACCGGCTGGACAGCGCGCTGGCCCACCACCCCACCTGGCAGCGTTGGCTGGGGCCCGAGCGCGCACGGCGCTGGGCGGCATGGCTGCGCACCCATGTCTCGGGGCTGGCGGCCAACATCTCGTTGGGCCTGTTGCTTGGGCTGGTGCCGGCGCTGCTGGGGTTTTTCGGCATCCCGTTCGATGTGCGCCACGTCACGCTGGTCACGGGGCAGCTCACCGCCGCGGTGGCGGCGCTCGGTCCCGAGGCGCTGTTGCGCGGCGACGTGGCCTCCGCGCTGGTGGCGACGCTGCTGGTGGGGCCCATCAACCTGGCGGTGAGCTTTTATCTGGCCTTCCGGCTGGCGCTCAAGGCGCAGGGCATCAATGCGGTCAACCGCCAGCGCATCCAGCAGGCGCTTGCGCACCGCTGGCGCAAGGCACCCGGCAGTTTTTTGTGGCCGCCGCCAGACGATGCGCCCCCGCGCAGCTGATGTGGCCACTCGGGCTGTCCCCGGCGATGGAGGCGCGATGGGCGAATTCGATCTGATCCGCACGCATTTTTGGCGCGGCGCAGCCGCACGGCCCGATGGCACCGGGGTGCTGCTGGGCAACGGCGATGACGCCGCGCTGTTGGCCCCCGCGCCGGGGATGGCGCTGGCCGTATCCACCGATATGTTGGTGGCGGGGCGGCATTTTTTGCCCGACGTCGACCCCGAGGCGCTGGGCCACAAGGCGCTGGCGGTCAACCTCAGCGATTTGGCCGCCATGGGCGCCCGGCCCCTGGCCTGCACGCTGGCGCTGGCGCTGCCGCAGCCCGACGCGGCGTGGCTGCAGGGGTTGGCGCGCGGGCTGTTGGCGCTGGCCGACGCGCACGGTTGCGCCCTGATCGGCGGCGACACCACGGCCGGGCCGCTCAACCTGTGCCTGACCGTGGTGGGCGAAGTGGCGCCGGCGCAGGCGCTGCGCCGCGACGCTGCCCGCGTGGGGGACGACATCTGGGTCAGCGGCACCCCTGGCGTGGCGCGCCTGGGGCTGGCGTTGTTGCGTGGCGAGCAGGCGCTGCAGGGCGCCGGGGCCGAGGCGGCGCGGCAGCAACTGCTGCGCCCGGCGCCGCGCGTGGCGCTGGGGCTAGCCTTGCGCGGGGTGGCGCACGCCGCGGCCGATGTCAGCGACGGCCTGCTGGCCGATTTGGGGCACATCCTGGTGGCCAGCGGGGTGGCGGCCGAGCTCGATGTGGAGGCGCTGCTGCAGCGCGCGGCCGCCAACGACGCGCTGCACGCCCTGCCGCTGGCGACGCGGCTGGGGTATGTGCTGGCGGGGGGGGACGACTACGAACTCGTCTTTACCGCCGCGCCGGCGCACCGCGCGGCGGTGCAGGCCGCAGCGGCCCAGGCCAGCACGCCCGTGACGCGCATCGGCCGTGTCGTGGCGGGCGTGCCGGCTGGGCATGTGCTGGAGCCCGGTGCGTCGCGGGTTCGACTGTGCGACGCGGAGGGGCAGCCCTACGCGCTGCCGCCCGGCGTGGCTTTGGGGGGGTTCGATCATTTCGCTACCATGGCGCCATGAGCACCGCTGCCCCAGCCGCATCTTCCGCCGCCGCCGATGAGGCACCGCCGCGCGCGGCCGCGTCGGTGGTGTTGCTTCGCGACAGCGCCGACGGCCTGCAGGTGCTGCTGCTGCAGCGGCACCGCGATGCGCGGGTGCTGGGCGGGTTGTACGTCTTCCCTGGCGGCAAGGTGGATCCGGAGGACGCCGCGCCCGAGTGGGTCGCCCATCTGGACGCGCCGGTCGGCACCCTGCCGGCACGCCTGGGCGAGCCCGGGCTGACCCCCGCGGCGGCGCAAGCTTTGTACGTGGCGGCCGCGCGCGAATTGTGGGAGGAAGCCGGTGTGGCCCTGGTGGATGCGCCGGCGGCGCTGGCCGCACTGCCGGCGGGCGCGGCGGCGGGTGGCTGGCGCGCGCAGCTGGCGGCTGCGGGAGTGCGGCTGTCCACCGCGGCGCTGCGGCCGTGGTCGCGCTGGATCACCCCGCGCAACCCGCCCGTGGGCACCCCGCGGTTCGATACGCGCTTTTTTCTGGCGCGGCTGCCTGCGGGGGCGCAGGTCCGCCACGACGCGTTCGAGGCCAGCGATAGCCTGTGGCTCACCCCGCGCGCGGCCTTGCAGCGCTACTGGGCGCGCGAGATCGAGCTCATACCACCCCAGCTCATGGGGCTGGCGCAGCTGGCGCGCCACGCCACCGTGGCCGACGCCTGGGCCGAGGCGGCGGGCCGCACGCCGCCGTGCATTCAGCCCGAGCAGTTTCGCGACGGCGAGCACCGCGCCATGTGCTACCCCGGCGACCCGCTGCACCCCGTGGCCGAGCGCGCCTTGCCCGGCCCGACGCGGCTGCGGCTGGTCCAGGGGCGCTTCGAGCCGTTCGATGGCTTTGCGGGGTGGTTTGCATGAACGCCGCGGTCGAGCACGTCCCCGTTCCGTCGGTGCGCTTCATGTGTGCGCGCCTGTCGCACCTGATCGCGCTGGGGTTCGGCGCCGGGTTGTCGCGCTGGGCGCCGGGCACCGTGGGCACGCTGTGGGCTTGGGCGGCGTTTTTGCTCATCGACGCGTTGGCAGCACCCGGCGATGCGGGCTGGGCGGTGATCATCGGCATGGGTGTGCTGGTGGGCTGGTGGGCGAGCACGGCCACGGCGCGCCGCGCGGGCATGGCCGATCCCGGCTTCGTCGTGATCGACGAGGTGGTGGCGTTTTGGCTGGTGCTGTGGATGGCCGCCCCCGGCGGGCTGTGGGGGCAGGTGGTGTGCTTTGCGCTGTTTCGCTGCTTCGACGCGGCCAAGCCGGGGCCGGTGGCCTGGGCCGACCAGGTCTGCAAGGGGCCGGGCTGGCGCGGCGGCTGGGGCGTGATGTTCGACGACCTGGTGGCGGCGTTTTGCACGCTGCTGGTCATCGCGCTGTGGCGCTTTGCGTGGGGGGGCTGAGGCGATGGCGTGCGCGCCACCCCTGTGGGTGCCCGATGCGGTCTGGCCCGGCGTGCAGGCGCTGGCCGCGGCGTTGCTGGCGCGCGGCTGGCGGCTGGCCACCGCCGAGAGCTGCACCGGCGGGCTGGTGGCGGCGTGCTGCACCGCGCTGGCGGGGTCCAGCGACTGGTTCGAGCGCGGCTACGTCACGTACGCCAATGCCGCCAAGGTCGCCGAGCTGGGCGTGGACGCAGCCCTGATCGCCACCCACGGGGCCGTCAGCGAGCCGGTGGCGCGCGCCATGGCGCACGGCGCCGCGGCCGCTGCGGGCGTGCCGGTGTCGTTGGCCATCACCGGCATTGCCGGGCCCAGCGGCGGCAGCGCCGCCAAGCCGGTGGGCACGGTGTGGTTCGGTTGGTGCGTGGCCGGCCGGGTCGAGACGCAGTGCCAGCGCTTCGCCGGCGATCGCGCCGCCGTGCGCGCGGCAGCGGTCGAGCACGCCTTGGCCGGGCTGCTGCAGCGGTTGGCGGCGGCCGGCTGACGCCGGATCACGGTTGGCGTGGGCGCCCCAGGCGGCGGGTCAAGCCGCCGCGCCGCAGCATTTCTTGTACTTCTTGCCGCTGCCGCAGGGACAGGGGTCGTTGCGGCCCGGCTCGGCCGCCTTGCGCACGGTGGCAATCGGCGGCCCCAGCTCGCGTGCGATGTCGTGCAGGGTGTAGACCGCCCAGATGGCCTCGCCGAACAGCTCCAGCCGCGCCGCGCTCACGCTGGGGGGCGCGTCGTCCGATACCGGGTTGATCGCGGCCGGTTCGTCGTCGTCCTCCATCAGCGCGGCAATCGTGAGCAGCGCCTCTTCCCATTCGCGTGCCAGCTCGCGCTCGCGTGGCGCACGCCAGTCGTCCGCCCAGGCCTGCACGGCATCCATGAAGCCCACCGCCCAATACTGCGCAAACGACGGCAAGGGGCCGTCCTCCAGCGCCTCGACGAGGGCCTGGCGCTCCTCGTCCGTGGCGGCCGCCACCATCCCGCGCACGTCGACCAGATAGGGGTGGAAGGTGCGCTCGTCGTCCAGCGTCTCCACCGGTGCCTGCAGCGCGGTGGCGATCTCGTTCCAGCGCCGCATCCACAGGTCCAAAAACGTTTGCCGTTGCGCCTCATCCCGAAAGTGCGCGTGGCCAAAGCCGGGGCCACCGTCGGGCGCGCCAAACAGGACGGGGAAATACTCGCTGGGCATGATCAGGCGACGGCAGCACAGCAGCGCGGCCATGAAGCCGTCGCAATACTCCCACGACGTGGGTATGTCGGGGGCGCGCGTGCCCAAATCGTCCAACAGGGCTTCGAGCTGTTGGAAATCCTCGTCCGTCATCGCGGCGGCGGTGGCTGCGGGGCTGGGCATGGCGTCGGGCGTCATCATGGCCGCAGTGTAGCCGGCTTGCCGGTGCCAGAGGCGCGGCGGCTTAGACCGCCAGGTCGATTTGCTGCAACGGCCGCGCCTGCCCCGCTTCGGTCAGGTACAGCCCGCTGCTGCGCAGGCGGCCCGCCTCGCCCAGCGCGAAGGGCGTGGCCACGCGGCCCAGGTGCAGCGCCCCGACGCCGGCCTCGGCCAGTGTTTGCAGGCGGTCGGTGCCGCCGTCGCGCGTCCACACGCGCAACTGCTCGAACGCGGCGTCGCCGGCGTCGATCCAGCCGTTGCCGTCGTTGTCCAGTGCGGCCAGTTCGGCAAAGCCGTCGCCGCTGAGCGCCCCAAAGAGCTCGCGCCCGTCGTCGATGCTGCCGTTGCCGTTGCGGTCCAGCGCCAAAAAGCCGCTGCCGCTGGCGACGAACGGCACCGACTCGGGGCTGCCGTCGGCATCGAGGTCGAAGGCAAAGCGCATATCGGTGAGGGTGGGCGGGGCACCGTCGAGGGCCAGCACCAGCGGGTCCTGCAGGCGCTGCGCCGCGCCGCCGGCGCGCAGCGACAGCGCGCGCACGTCCACGGTTTCGCTGCGCAGCGCCAAGCGCAGCTCGAAGTCGATGGCGGTGCCGTCGGCCAGCGCCACGCGGCCCCGGGCCTCGAAGGCCACCGTGTGCGATTCGGTGCGGATCTCGACGTGGTCGTACGCCAAACCCCACGTCGGCGCGGTGGCGGTGGTGTCCGCTGCGGGTATGGCAGGCCCGCCGTCCGCCGGACGCGAGGGCTGCCATGCTTCGGCGCGAAAGACGCGCACGCGCAGGCCGGTCAGGGCCTCGATCATGCGCGCCAGCGTGCGCAGCCGCGGCTCCAGGCCATCGTCGGGGGTGTCCGCGCTGACCCGGGTGTCGTCGGCCGCGTGGGCGGTGGCGCGGCTGTCGTGGGCGGGGCGCCCCACGGCGCTCCCGGGTACCGCGTCGGGGCGGGAGGCGGCCGCGCGCGGCGACAACTGCAGCAGGGCCGACGGGCGGGGCGCGGGCGACGGTGGCGGGCTGCGCCAGACCTGCCAACGCGTCTGGGTCTGCGTGCGCACGGCGCGCTCGGCCTGGCTGTCCAGCGCAACGGTGCTGTGGGCGATTTTCATGCCGCAGGTATCGGCCGTGTCGCGTCGGTGCTGCAGCCAGGCCCGACGAACGGCGCTAGACTGGCCGCATGAACGATGCCGCTGCCGTGCCTGACCCCGCCAACCCACCCGTGGATGCGCATGCGCCCCCCGGCGCCCAGCGGCTGCCGGTGGAGGCGCTGCGCCTGCGCGTCGATCCCGCGGCGTTGGGGTTCGAGGATACGTCCGCCCTGGCGCATGAACCTTTGCCGTGGATCGGACAGGAGCGGGCGCACACCGCGGCGCGCTTCGGGTTGGGGATCGACCAACCGCACACGCACCTGTTCGTGCTGGGCGAGGTGGGCACGGGCCGCTCCACCTTGTTGGTGCAAGAGATGCGCGCAGCGGCTGCGGCGCGGCCGGTCCCGCCTGACCTGTGTTATTTGCACAACTTCGACGTGCCCGAGCGTCCGCGGGCCTTGCGATTGCCGGCCGGGCAGGGGCGCGAGCTGCGCCAGCGCATGGCCGCGTTTTGCCGCATCCTGCAGACCGAGATCCCCAAGCGGCTTAGCGAGCCCAGTTTCAAAGCCGCCTTGTCGGCGCTGGAGAAAACCTACAGCGACCGCGAGGCCGAGGCGTATGCGGCGCTGTCGGCCTTTGCCCGGGCGCGCCACTTTGCGTTGCGGCGCGAGGGCGGTCAGCTCATCTTCACGCTGGTCGATGAACAGGGCGAGCCGTTGACGGCCGATGCGCTGGCCGCACTCGACCCCACGCGGCGCGCCGCCTACGACGAGGGCGAGCGCGAGCTGCGTGCCGAGATCCTGCGGTTTCTGGAGGTCACCGGGCCGCTGGAGCGGGCGTTGCGCGATGGCGTGGAGGCGCTGCGCCGCCAGGCCGTGCGGCCGCTGCTGGAGCGCGAGCTCGACGCCATCCGCCAGAGCCTGCGCAAACAGTTCAAGGACACGCGCAAGCTCGGCCAGTGGCTCGACGGGGTGGAGCGCGACGTTCTGGACAACCTCGATCTGTTCGAGCCCACCGACCCCGACGACGACGCCGAGCGCCGCGACGCGCTCGAGCGCCGGCTGCAGCGCTACCGCGTCAACCTGGTGGTGGACAACGCCGAGACCGAAGGGGCCCCCGTCATCGTCGAAGACAACCCGCTGTACCGGCCGCTGTTTGGCAGCATCGAGTACCAGACCGACAACGATGTGCTGGTCACCGACTTCAGCCGCATCCGCGCCGGCAGCTTGCTGCGCGCGCATGGTGGCTTTTTGATGCTGCACGTGCGCGACCTGCTGGTCGACGACCTGGTGTGGGAAAAGCTGCGCCGCTTCCTGCGCAGCGGCCGGCTGCAGATCGAGGAGCCGGGCACGATGTTTTCGGCACTGGCCACGACCTCGCTCGAACCCGAGGCGGTGGACGTGGACGTCAAGCTGGTGCTCATCGGCTCGCACGAGCAGTTTTACGCGCTGCAGCAGGGCGACCCGGAGTTTGCGCGGCACTTTCGCATCCAAGTCGATTTTGCCGATGCCTTTGCCGCCACCGACGAGACGCGCCGTGCCACCGGCGTGTTCGTCGCCCACACGGTGCGGCGCCTGGGGCTGCCCGCCTTTACCGCCGATGCGGTCGCGCGTCTGATCGAGGACAGCCACCGCGAAGCCGAAGACCGCACCCGCCAAAGTGCCGCCTTCGCCCGCACCGAGGCGTTGGTCGTCGAGGCGGCCGAAGTGGCGCGCCAGCGCGGCGCGAGGCGCGTCGAACGCGCCGACGTGGCGCAGGCGATCGCTGCGCGCAACCGCCGCCACGACTACCCGGATCAGCGCCTGCGCGAAGCGGTGCTCGAGGGCGATCGCGTCGTGCACGTGCGTGGCGCGCGCATCGGACAGCTCAACGGCCTGTCGGTTATCGACCTGGGCGACTACCGCTTTGGCCTGCCCATCCGCGTGGCCGCGCGCACGCTGCCCGGTACCGAGGGCCTGCTCAACATCGAGCGCGAGGTGTCCCTCTCCGGCCCCATCCACGACAAGGCGGTGCTGGTGCTGCACAGCTACCTCTCGGCCCTGTTCGCGCCGCTGGCACCGCTGGCGCTGACCGCCTCCATCATGTTCGAGCAGGAGTACGCGGGCGTCGAGGGCGACTCGGCCTCATGCGCCGAGTTCTACGCCTTGTTGTCGGCACTGTCCGGGCTGCCGCTGCGCCAGGGCATCGCGGTCACCGGCGCCCTCAACGCGTTTGGCGAGGTGCTGCCGGTGGGTGGCGTCAACGAAAAGATCGAGGGCTTCTACCGCGTCTGTGCTGCGCAGGGGCTCGACGGCACCCAGGGCGTGCTGATCCCGGCACGCAACCGCCGCCACCTCGTGCTGGCCGACGATGTTTGCGCGGCGGTCGAGGCGGGGCGGTTCCACGTCTGGGCCGTGGACCACGTGGCCGATGGCATGACCTTGCTCACCGGCGTGCGCTTTGGCGACCCCACCCCCTGGACGGCCACCGCGCCGCTGCACCCCGGCCCCGAGGCCTACCAGGCCGACACCGTGCTGGGACGCGCCGCGGCCACGCTGGCCGCCTACCGCCGCGCCTGCCTGCGCGCGGGCAACCCGCGCGCGTGGCGGCGTCGCGGCTGAGCGGCCCCGGCGCTGCCGAAGGTCGCCGAGCCGGATCAGAGCCAGCCGCGCGCGCGCAGCGCGTCTTTGACGATGTTGCCCATGAGCTGGTTGGTGCGTGGCGTGCCGTGGAAGTTGTCCGAGAACACGTAGGTGTTCCACCACCCCGCACCAGCGCCGGCGGGCGGGTTGGCGCTCAACGCCGCTTCCGTGCAGGTCTGGATGCTGTAGGTCGGCAACCCCTGCGCATCGACACCCGTGGCGGGACAGGCCGGCGTCGTCGTGTTGCTCAGCCCGTAGGCCGCGGGGGACGCCAGCCATTGGTTGAGCGCGCTGTAGAAGTCCACCACGGCCACGCGGGACTCGCCTGCCAGGCGCTGCGCCAAGCGTGCATTGAACGCGCCGACCCAGTTTTGCGCCGTGGCCGCGATTTGGGCCGCTGCCGCCGCACCGGCGTCCCCGCCGCCGCTGGCCTGTGCCACGCCCGCCAACACCGCCTGAAAGCGCGGCGTGCGTGTCACGTCGGGTGCGTTGACCACCACCACGCGGCGCGCGCCTTTGGCCAGCGCCTCGGCCTGCAGCGTATCCACCAACCGGTCGGCCAGCGCGGCCATGTACGCACCACCCGCCTGGGCCAAGCCTGCCGCGCCGCCAGCGGCCGCCTGGGCCACTTGGGTGGGGCTGAGCAGCTCGCTCAGCAATGCCGTGTAGGCCGCGCCAGCGTCCGCCGAAGCCTGCAGGTAGGCGCCAATCAAATCGGCTGCATCGTTGCCGCCGCCATCCACCAGCAGAATGTCGCTGGGGCTGTATCCCCGTGTGCCCAGGTCGCGCAGCTGTTGCAGCACCGAAAACGGCGTGCTGTCCCCTGCCGTCCCTACGACGTTGATGCGTGCGCCCCCGACGGCGTAATTCGTGCAATTGGCCGCCGAGGGATTGGGCGCGACCGTGCTCGGGCCGGTGGCCGTATAGCGCGCGCACAGCGGATCGACGTCCGCGGCCTCGGCCACGTGGTCCACCCAGATGCGGGTGCTGGCCAGGTTGGCCCCCTGCACCGTGAACTTGAAGCCGAACGTGCCGCCGTCGGCCAAACTGTCCCCAGCCACCTTGACGGCGGTGACGTCCGAGCCGCCACCGCACGACGCCAGTACAGCGGCAAGGGCGATGACGCCCACACGATAACTCCAGCGCATGACAAACCTCCTGGCCAAAAAATCGAACGACCGTTCGATCCTAGGGGCGCCCAGGTTCCCTGGCCATTCGGGTTCGCCCTGACTGTTGCCTGGGTGCGACAGAGCGGGGACGCGCGGCATCCCCCGGCGCAAGCGGCGCCGATACCTCACCCCCGCATCAACGCCTCGATGGCGTCCGGCTCCACCGGTACGTCGCGTGTGATGAGCTCGCAGCCATCTTCGGTCACCACGGCATCGTCCTCGATGCGGATGCCGATGTTCCAGAAATGCGCCGGCACGTTGTCTGCAGGGCTGACGTACAGCCCGGGCTCAATGGTCAGCACCATGCCGGGGCGCAGGATGCGGCTGGGGCGGTCGCGGATGATCTCGCCGCTGAGCGGGTCGCGCCGCTCGCTGGTCTGCCCCACCGCGCCGGGCTCGACATAGCTGCCCACGTCGTGCACGTCCAGCCCCAGCCAGTGGCCGGTGCGGTGCATGTAGAAGCGAAAGTAGTGCCGCTGCTCGATCACGTCGTCCAGGTGGCCGACGTCGTTCTTGTCCAGCAGTCCTAGGTCCAGCATGCCCTGCGCCAGCACCTTGACCGCGGCGTCGTGCGCATCGACGAAGCGCGCCCCGGGGCGGGTCGCATCGATGGCGGCCTGCTGCGATGCCAGCACCAGTTCGTACAGGTCGCGCTGCGGCCCGCTGTAGCGCCCGTTGGCGGGGAAGGTGCGCGTGATGTCGCTGGCGTAGCCGTCGAGCTCGCAGCCGGCGTCGATGAGCACCAGCTCGCCGTCGCGCACCGGCGCTGCATCGGCCCGGTAGTGCAGCACGCAGGCGTTGGCGCCAGCGGCCACGATGCTGCCGTAAGCCGGGTACTGCGAGCCGCTTTGGCGAAATTCGTGCAGCAGCTCGGCATCCAGGTGGTATTCGCGCACGTCCTCGCCGGCGCGGATCATGGCCGCGCAGCGGCGCATGGCGCGGATGTGCGCCCGTGCGCTGATCTGGGCGGCGCGCCGCATCAAGCCGATTTCGTGCGCATCCTTGATCAGCCGCATCTCGTCGAGCACGGCGCACACGTCGTGCAGGGCGTGTGGGCACAGCACGCCGTAGCGCACGCGCGCGCGCACCGCCTGCAGCCAGCCCTCGATGCGGCTTTCCAGCCCCGTGTGGGTGGCAAACGGGTACCACACGCTGCGGCGGTTTTCCAGCAGCTTGGGCAGTCGCGCGTCCAGCTCGTCCACCGAATACGCCGCGTCCACGCCCAGCGCGGCGGGCGCCGCCGCCGGCCCCAGGCGGTAGCCATCCCAAATCTCGCGCTCGACGTCTTTGGGTTGGCAAAAGAGCGTGCTGTGCCCCTCGGCGGTGAGCACCAGCCACGCGCGCGGTTCGGTAAACCCGGTCAGGTAATAAAAGTAGCTGTCGAAGCGGAACAGGTATTCGCTGTCGCGGTTGCGCAGGCGCTCGGGCGCGGTGGGGATGATGGCGATGCCGCCGTCACCGAGCTGCGCGGCCAGTCGGGCACGGCGCTGCGCGTACAGGGCCTGGTGGGCAATGGGGGTCGTCATGGCGGTGATGATACGGGCGGCGCGGTTGGCGCATCGGGCGCTGCGGCATTGAGGGCGGCCCAGCGTTCGGGCGTGCCCACGTCGGTCCAGTCGCCGTGCCAGACCTCGGCTGTTACGCGGCCGGCCGCCATGGCGCGGCGCAGCAGCGGGGCCAGCGGTGCGGCGACGCCGGCCGGGTTGCCCGGGGGGATGTCGCACCAGGGCGGCTCGAACAGCGCGCGGCGCAGCAGCGCGACCGTGGCGTAGGTCCAGCGCGCGGCGGGGGCGTCGCCGGTCAGGTCGAGGGCGCGACCATCGGGGCCGAGCCCGAAGTCCCCGCGCGGGTGGTGCGGCGGGTTGGGCACCAGCCACAGGTGGGCCAGCGCGTCACTGGCCGCAAACCGCGCCCGGGCTGCGGGGTCAAAGCCAAAACCCGGCATGTACACATCCCCCGCAGCCAGCCAAAACACGTCTTGCAGCCACGGCAGGGCGCGTGCGATGCCGCCTGCCGTCTCCAGCGCGCGGCCAAAGTCCTGTCCCTCCATCGAATAGTGCAGCGCAAGCGCCTGCGGTGGCTGGCCGTACACCGTGCCCAGGGCCGCCGGGATCTGCTCGCCCAGCCACGCGGTGTTGATCAGGACGCGGCGCACGCCCGCACGCGCCAGCGCATCCAGGTGCCAGGCCAGCAGTGGACGGCCGCGCACCGGCAGCAGGGGTTTGGGGCAGGTGTCGGTCAGCGGTCGCATGCGCTCGCCGCGGCCAGCGGCCAGCAGCAGCGCCTCGGCGCGGTCCGGGCGGGGCAAAGAGCGTTCGGGCATGGAGGACGCCATTTTGACTAAAATCAATCCGTAGTTCCGGTCCGCGCGGCCGGGCGTTTCACTCAGACCCTGGAGATCTCGCATGGCGCACGTTTCCTCGACCGAGCACAGCCCCGCCGCGGCCGATCCGGCCGAGGCCATCGTCCACGTGATTCCCTGGTTGGTTCCCGCGGCGGGCGCCATTTTGATGTTCCTGTTGGCGTTCATCGCCGTGTTCATGGCCTGACGGCTGCCACCGAACGCACGGCGCGCCCCGACAGGGCGGCGCCATGTTGTAAACCCCGCTGGGCATATGGCCGGGCGGGGTTTGGCTTTTGTGCGGTGTCACCGAGGCGGTGCCACCCCCGTTGCCAGGGGAAGTGGTGCAGACGGCATCGTGTCATGCAAGTTTTGCATGGATTCGGCGATGAGCGCGCCGCGGGTGTCATACCGGTTACATACAATGGGCCATCGGTCTTGACGGACACCCCGGCCCCACGCGCACCGGCAGGGGCTGGCGGGCTGCCGCCAGCGCGATCCGCTGGCGGGTGTGCCCGCGAGGCCCCTCCGATGTTGTTCCGCCTCGCCGGGCCTGGGCGACGTGTGTGCACGGCGTCCGTGTCGGCGTTCCAACCGTAGGGTCATGGCCATGAATGCTCCCGTGATGCAGGGTCTGCGCCTAAGCGCACCTGCCAACGTTCAACACGCCCGTCTGCTGGCCTGGGTCGCCGACATGGCGGCGCTGTGCAAGCCCGATCGCATCGAGTGGTGCGACGGCAGCCAGGCCGAATACGACCGCCTGTGTGCGCACATGGTGGCAGCGGGCACGCTCAAGCGGCTCAATCCCGCCAAGCGCCCCAATTCCTATCTGGCCTGGACCGATCCCTCGGACGTGGCCCGGGTCGAGGATCGCACCTTCATCTGCAGCCAGCGCCCCGAAGACGCCGGCCCGACCAACAACTGGATGGCGCCCGAGGAGATGCGCGCCATCCTGCAATACGGCCGCGACGGCCAGCCCGGCCTGTTCGATGGCTGCATGCGCGGCCGCACCATGTACGTGGTGCCGTTCAGCATGGGGCCGTTGGGCTCGCCGATCGCGCAGATCGGCGTCGAGCTCACCGACAGCCCGTATGTGGTCGTCAACATGCGCCTCATGACGCGCATGGGGCGTGCCGTCTACGACGTGCTGGGCCGCGACGGCACCTTCGTGCCCTGCGTGCACACCGTGGGCGCGCCGCTGGCGCCGGGGCAGGCCGATGTGCCCTGGCCTTGCAACCCCAGCACCAAGTACATCGTCCACTACCCCGAGACGCGCGAGATCTGGTCCTACGGTTCCGGCTACGGCGGCAACGCGCTGCTGGGCAAAAAATGCCTGGCGCTGCGCATCGCGTCGGTCATGGGGCGTGACGAGGGCTGGCTGGCCGAGCACATGCTGATCCTGGGCGTGACCAGCCCCGAGGGCAAGAAGTACCACGTCGCGGCGGCCTTCCCCAGCGCCTGCGGCAAAACCAACTTTGCCATGCTCATCCCGCCCAAGGGTTTCGAAGGCTGGCGGGTCACCACCATTGGCGACGACATCGCCTGGATCAAGCCGCACGCCGACGGGCGGCTCTACGCCATCAACCCCGAGGCCGGCTACTTTGGCGTGGCGCCCGGCACCAACGAGCAGACCAACCCCAACTGCATGGCCAGTCTGACGCGCGACGTCATTTTCACCAACGTGGCGCTGACCGACGACGGCGACGTCTGGTGGGAGGGCATGGGCCCCGCGCCCGCGCACTGCCTGGACTGGCAAGGCCAGGACTGGACGCCGGCCGACGGTGCCGCCGGGCGCAAGGCCGCGCACCCCAACGCGCGCTTTACCGTGGCCGCCACCAACAACCCCGCGCTCGACCCGCAGTGGGACGAACCGGCCGGCGTGCCCATCGACGCCTTCATCTTTGGCGGGCGCCGTTCCAACACCGTGCCGCTGGTGACCGAGGCGCGCACCTGGATGGAAGGCGTCTACATGGCCGCCACCATGGGGTCCGAGACCACCGCCGCCGCGTTCGGCGCGCAGGGCGTGGTGCGGCGCGACCCGTTTGCCATGCTGCCCTTCTGCGGCTACCACATGAGCGACTACTTCCAGCACTGGCTCGACATGGAGCGCCGGCTGGAGGAAAACGGCCACACCCTGCCGCGCATCTTCTGCGTCAACTGGTTCCGCAAGGATGCCAACGGCCAGTTCATCTGGCCCGGCTACGGCGAGAACATGCGCGTGCTGCGCTGGATGATCGACCGCCTGGAAGGGCGCGTGTCCGGCGAAGACCACGCCTTCGGCATCAGCCCCTCGTACGACGAGATCCACTGGGACGGCCTGGACTTCGGGCCCGAGCAGTTTGCTGCCGTGACCGACATGAACCCCGCCGACTGGGCGCGCGAGCTCGAACTGCACCAGGAGCTGTTCGACAAGCTGGCCCACCACCTGCCCCGCGCGCTGGTCGAGACCAAAGCGCGCATGGCCCAGCGCATCCTGGGCTAAGGCCGGAGGCCCACTGCGGCGGCGTGGCGGGGCTTTCCCCGCCAGCCGCGGAATCACACGTAGTACAGGCTGTAGCGGCGGCCGTCGGGCATGACCACCTGCTCGGCGGTGCTCAGCGCCCACGCGCGGGTGGCGTGGGCCGTGTCCAGCGCCAGGTCGGGGCCCAGGGGGCTGAGGGCATCGGCCCAGTCGGCCGGCGACGCGGTGGCAGGCGCCGGGCGGGCCTGCAGGTCGGCGTGCAGGCGGGCGTCGGTGCGGGCCAGCGCCTGGGTGCGGGCTTCGGCCCGGGCCAGCGCGCGGCGCAGGGCCCAGGCGTTGAGGGCGGCCATGACCCGCTGGGCGGCGTGGCGGGCGGGCGAGGCCAGCAGCAGGCTGCCGGCGAACACCACGGCCCACATCAGGACCCAGGCGCTCAGCAGATCACCATCGGCCCAGGTGACCACCAGGCGGTCGGTGACCACGGCCAGCGCGGCGACGCCGGCGGCCAGCAGCAAGGTCGCCAAGGCGCGCGGTGCCGCGCTGCGCCGCGCGGCCTCGACGTGGGACGGCGCACCCGCGTGGGTCGGCGCGGCTGCAGGGGGCGTTTGCATCATCAACGTGCTCATCGGGATTCCTTTCATGCTGCCATGCAGCAGAAGATGGTCGAATACTAGGGTTTCCCCGAATGGGTTTCAACTTTTGATTTGGAATGTCATACATTCACCACGGTTATGAACCCGGTGAATTTCCGCACGCTCGACCTCAACCTGCTGCGCGTCTTCGACGAGGTGATGGCCGAGCGCAGCCTGACGCGCGCCGCGCACAACCTGGCGCTGTCGCAACCGGCGGTCAGCAACGCGTTGCGCCGCTTGCGCGAGCTGCTGGGCGACGACCTGGTGCGCCGCGCGGGCTACGGGGTGGAGCCGACGCCGCTGGCGTTGCAGCTGTGGCCGGCGGTGCGCGAGGCTCTGCAGCGCCTGCGCGAATCGCTGGCGCCAGGGCCGTTCGACCCGGCCGGGGCGCAGGATGCCTTCGTGCTGGCGATGGCCGATGCCACGGCCTCGAAGATCATGCCGGGCCTGGTGGCGATTCTGGATCGCGAGGCCCCGGGCGTGACCCTGCGGGTGCTGCCGCTGACCACGCGCGATCCGCGCCCGCTGCTCGATGACGGCGGGGTCGATCTGGCGATCGGCTACTTTCCCGGGGTGCTGGCGGAGCTCGGTGCCACGCATCTGCAGGAGCAGGTGCCGCGCTACGCGTCGCGCCGCCTGTACGAGGGGCACTACATCGTCGCCATGCGGCGCCGCCACCCGCTGGCGCAAGGGCCGCTGACACTGGACGACTATTGCGCCGCGCGCCACCTGCTGGTGAGTTTTTCCGGGCGGCCCTTTGGCTTCGTCGACGAGGCGCTGGCCGCGCTGTCGCGCCGGCGGCGCATCGTGTTGACCGTCAACCAGTTTTTTACCGCGGGTCAGGTGGTGGCCACGTCCGACTTGCTGACCGTGCTGCCCTACCACTTTTTGAGCAGCACCGGCCGCGCTGCGGAGCTGGCGGTGCAGCCGCTGCCGCTGGCGGTGCCGCGGGTGCACGTGGACATGCTGTGGCATCGGCAAACCGAGTCGGCCAGCGCCCAGCGCTGGCTGCGCGAGGCGGTGGTGCGCGCCGTGGCCAGTGCGCCGCCGCACCCGGAGGCGTTCTGATGCGCATCCAGCTGTTGTCGGATCTGCACCTGGAGGCCAACCCCGGCTTCGTCCCCACCCCGGCGCCCGACGCCGACGTGCTGGTGCTGGCGGGGGACATCGGCTCGTACCAGCGCCGCGCGGACGGCACGGTGATGGCGCTGCCGGACTGGGGCTTGCAGGCGTTTTCGCCGCTGCCGCAATACGCGGGTTGGCCGGTGCCGGTGCTGTTCGTGCCCGGCAACCACGAGTACGACGCGCTCGACTGGGACGCGGCGCACGCAGGCCTGCGCGCCGCCTGCGACCGACTGGGCATCCAGTGGCTGGAGCGCGCCGCGGCCGTGATCGACGGCGTGCGCTTCGTCGGCACCACGCTGTGGAGCGATTACGACGCGCTGGCGCAGGTGCCGCAGCGCCGCCAGGGGCGTGAGCGGCCGATCACCGACCCCGAGGCGCACCGGTTGCGCCAGCGCGAGCGGGCGTTTCGTGCCGCCAATTTCTACCTGACGCAGATGGCCACGCAGCGCCACGGCCGGCTGTTCGACGCGGCCGCGATGCGCGAGGAGGCGCTGCGCTGTCAGGCCTGGCTGCGCGCCGCGCTGTCCGCTCCGTTCGACGGCCCCACGGTGGTGGTGACGCATTTTGCGCCGTCGCTGCGCAGTGCCGATCCGCGCTACGGCGTGCAGCCGGGCACCGCCGGGTTTTGCAACGCGCTCGACGATCTGCTGGCGCATGCCGATGTGTGGCTGCACGGGCATTTGCACTGCCCGCACGACTACCGCGTGGGCCGTTGCCGCGTCGTGGCCAATCCGCTGGGTTACGCGGACAAGGGTGAGCAGGCGGGGTTTGCGCCGCTGTCGGTGGTGACGGTGCCAGCGCCTGCCGACGCACCGCGGCCGCCGCAGGCGGGCCTTGAGCCGCGGCGCGATAATGCGGGTGAGGGTAGGCAGGCATGTTGAAACGCATTCACGTCCAGGACGTGCGCCTCGGGATGTACATCCATGGCTTCGTCGGGTCGTGGCTGGACCATCCGTTTTGGCGCAACCGCTTTTTGCTGGAGGATCCGCAGGATTTGGCGCGCATCCGCGCCAGCGCTGTGCGCGAGGTCTGGATCGACGTCAGCAAAGGCGCCGACGTTGCCCCCGACGCGACCGTCACGGCGCAGGTCGCAGACGAGCAGGCGGTGGCGCAACAAACCCCTGCCGAGCCCCCTCCCGAGCGCGATCTGGCCCCCACGCCGCAGGAGGTCGAGCTCAAGCACGCCTACCGGCTGCTCAACAGCGCGCGCAACGCCGTGGCCAGCATGTTTCAAGACGCGCGCATGGGCCGCGCCATCGACCAGGCGGTGGCGCAGGCCGTGGCCTCGGACATCGCCGATTCGGTCACCCGCAACGGCGGTGCGCTCATCAGCCTGGCGCGCCTGAAGACCGCCGACGACTACACCTACCTGCACTCGGTGGCGGTGTGTGCGCTGATGGTGGCGCTGGCGCGTCAACTGGGCCTGTCCGACGCGCAGGCGCGCGCCGCAGGCTTTGGCGGGCTGCTGCACGACATCGGCAAGGTGGACATTCCGCTGGAGATCCTCAACAAGCCGGGCAAGCTCACCGACGAGGAGTTCGCCATCGTGCGCGAACACCCGCGCCGGGGCTGGCAGCGTTTGCGCGACGCCGGCATCGACGATGCGGTGGCCCTGGACGTTTGCCTGCACCACCACAAGCGCGTCGATGGCCGCGGCTACCCGGAAGGGCTGGCGGGCGACGCGCTGTCGCTGATGGCGCGCATGGGCGCGGTGTGCGATGTGTACGATGCCATCACCTCCAACCGGCCGTACAAAGCGGGTTGGGACCCGGCCGAGTCGCTCAAGCGCATGGCCAGCTGGCAGGGCCAGTTCGACGAGCGGGTTTTTCAGGCGTTCGTGCGCAGCCTGGGGATTTATCCCGTCGGCTCGCTCGTGTTGCTGAGCAACGGCCGGCTGGCGGTGGTGGTGGAGCAGTCGCCGCGCAGCCTGCTCAAGCCCGTGGTCAAAACGGTTTTTTCCACGCGCAGCGGTGAGCGCGTCGTGCCCGAGCGCATCGACCTCTCGGCGCCCGGCTGCACGGTGCAGGTGGTGCAGCGCGAAGACCCCGCGCGCTGGAAGATTCCCGATCTGGACGAGATCTGGTCCGGCATCCCGGGCCTGCGACGCGAATACGCCGATACCCGGGCCTGACGGCGCCCACCGGTGGCGCCGGCGCGGGCGGCTCACATGGGGTCGAGCGCCGCCGCGGCGGCGCTGCGCAACGTCTGGGTCAGCCGCGTGAGCACGTCGGACGCCAGGTTCCAGCAGTGCCAGTACAGCGGCACGGCGTAGGCGCTCTCGGGCGCCACGTCCACCAGCGTGCCGGCCGCCAGCGCCGCGCCCGCCACCAGCTGCGGCACCACGGTCACCCCCCAGCCGGCCTGCGCGGCACGCACCTGACCCTCGGACGAGGGCACGAAGCACTGCTGCAACACCACCTGCGACAGGCCAAAGGTTTGGCAGACGAAGTCGCGCTGCAGGTCGTCCTTGCGGTTGAACGCCACGAACGGCACGCGGTGGAAGTTGTGGCGCGTCAGGCGTCCCTGCAGCGCATCGCGCGCAAACGCCGGGCTGGCCACGGCCACGTAGCGCATGCGCCCCAGCGGCTCGAGCCGGCAGCCGCGCAGTGCCTGCGCCAGCGAGGTGACGCAGCCCATCACCTGGCCTTCGCGCAGCCACTCGTGGGTAAAGTCCTGGTCGTCGTGGATGATTTCCAGCGGCACGCCATCGCGCACCAGCGGCGTGACGGCGGGCAGCGCCCAGCTGGCGATGCTGTCGGCGTTGATCGCCACCGAGATGCGGCCCTCATCGCGCGGGCGGCGCGCCACAGTGGGGGCGAGCTCGCGCAGGTCGTGCTCCAGGTCGGCGCGCAGCAGCCGCATCATCTTGGCGTGTTTGATGAGCAGCTGCCCGGCGGGCGTGGGGCGGATGGGCCGGCTGCGCACCAGCAGCACCGCGCCGGCCTGGGCTTCGAGCGCGCGCAGCCGCTGCGAGACCGCCGACTGGGTGATGGACAGGCGCTGCGCTGCGCGCTCGAAGCCACCCTCCTCGACGATGGCGGCCAGGCACTCGAGGGCGTCGGGGTCGAAGGCGGTGGTCATCGGCTGCTCCATTAGCTTTACTGATGTTATCGCGCTTTATTGAATAGCGCTTTATTTTCTCGAGGGCCTGGCGCACACTCGCGTCCCATGGGCGGCCACGCATCCGCGCAGGGGTGCGGTGCGGCGGTCGCAGGAGACGAACATGCGCGTGGTGGTTTTGGGGGCCGGCATCATCGGCACATCGACGGCTTGGCATTTGCTGCAGCGCGGGCACGACGTGGTGCTGGTCGATCGCCAGCCCGACGCGGCGCTGGAGACCAGCTTTGCCAACGCGGCGCAGATTTCGGTGAGCTACTGCGAGCCGTGGGCCAACCGCCAGGCGCCGTTGAAGGCGCTCAAGTGGATGTTCGACAAGCAAGCGCCGCTGCTGTGGCGTCCGCAGTGGGACCCGGCCCAGTGGCGCTGGTTGCTGCAATTCCTCGGCCAGTGCACCGACCGCGCCTTCGAGCGCAACGTGGCGCAGCTGGTGTCGCTGGGGGCGTTCAGCCACGCCACGCTCAAGCAGATGGTGGCCGAGACGGGCATCGAGTACCAGCGCAGCGAGCGCGGCATCGCGCACGTCTACACCGACGCCAAGGCCTTCGAGGAGGCCGCCGGTGCCGCCGAGCTGATGCGCCGCCATGGCGTGCAGCGCCGTGTGGTCTCGCGCGAGGAGCTGCTGCGCCTGGAGCCGGCGCTGGCGTTCAGCCAGCAACCCATCGTCGGCGGCACCTACACCGCCAGCGACGAGCACGGCGATGCCCGCGAGTTCACGCAGGCGCTGGCGCGCCGGTGCGCGCAGCGCGGCGCCGAGCTGCTGTTTGGCCACGACGTCGAGCGTCTGGAGGTGGCGGGCGGCGCGGTGCACGGGGTGCAGGTGCGCGCGCGCGACGATGGGCGTGTGCGCACCTTGCAGGGCGATGCGTATGTGGTGGCTTGCGGCTCGTACACCACGCCGCTGCTGGCCACGGTGGGCCTGCGCGTGCCCATCTATCCCGGCAAGGGCTACAGCGCCACGCTGGCGCTGCGCGAGCCGGCGCGCGCGCCGCAGGTCAGCCTGCTCGACGACGGGCGCAAGATCGCCATCTCGCGCCTGGGCGAACGCTTGCGCGTGGCGGGCACGATCGAGCTGGGTGGCTTTGACCTGCGCCTGGACACCCCGGTGGCGCAGGCACGCTGCCGCATGCTGCTGCAGCGCATCGAGGAGCTGTTCCCCGGCGCAGCCGACACGCGCCCGCCCGAGCAAGGGGGCGATCCGCAATTTTGGTGCGGGCTGCGCCCGGCCACCCCGACCAACATCCCGCTCATCGGCCGCTTGCCGCTGCAGCGCCTGTGGATCAACGCCGGCCACGGCACGCTGGGCTGGACGCACGGTGCCGGCTCCGGGCGCGCGCTGGCCGAGCTGCTCAGTGGCGAGCGCCCTGCGGTGGCGATGGATTTCGTGGGCATCGACACCGGCGGCGGCCGCCCGCGGCGAGCGCAGCCGGCCTCGGCCACGGCCTGAGCGCGCGCCGCGCGGGGGCATCGCCGTGTGCGATGGCGCGGTGGCGGCGGGCCGGGCACAATGGCGGGCCATGTTCGAACCCTCGCCCGAGCGGTTGCGGGCGGCCCTTGGGCGTTTTGCCACCGGCGTGACCATCGTCACCGCCCGGGCGGCGGATGGCGCGCCGGTCGGCCTGACCGCCAATTCCTTCAATTCGGTCTCGTTGCAGCCGCCGCTGGTGCTGTGGAGCCTGGCGCTGTCGTCGCGCGCGCTGCCGGTGTTTCAGACCGCCACCCATTTTGCAATCCACGTGCTGGGCGCGCAGCAGCAGGCGCTGGCCGAGCGCTTTGCCCGCCGTGACGTGGACCGCTGGGCCGGCGTGGCGTGGACGCCCGGTGCGGGCGGCGCGCCGCTGCTGCCGCAGGCGCTGGCCGTGTTCGAGTGCCGCTGCCGCAGCCGCTACCCCGAAGGGGACCACATCATCCTGGTGGGTGAAGTGCTGCGCTGCCAGCATGGCGATGCGACGCCGGCGCTGCTCTACCATGGCGGGCGTTTTCACACCGGTCCCGTCGCATGAGCACCATCGCCGCCGCCACCCCACCGCGCAAAGAGGCGCTGGACACCTTTGCGGTGTCGCTGCTGATCCTGTGCTGTGCGTTTTGGGGGTTTCAGCAAATCCTCATCAAGGTCGCGGGGCGCGAGATGCCGCCGATGTGGCAGGCCTCGCTGCGCATGTGGGGGGCAACGGCGCTGCTGTGGCTGTGGTGCCGCTGGCGCGGCGTGCCGCTGGCGCAGCGCGACGGCTCGCTGCGCGCCGGGCTGCTGGTGGGCGCGTTGTTTGCGGCCGAGTTCGTGTGCATTTACCTGGGCCTGCAACACACCAGCGCCTCGCGCCTGACGGTGTTTTTGTACACCAGTCCGTTTTGGGTGGCGCTGCTGCTGCCACGCTTTGCCCCGGCCGAGCGGCTGCGTCCCGTCCAATGGGTGGGGCTGAGCCTGGCCTTCGGTGCCGTCGCGGTGGCGTTTGGCGAGGCGTTTGGGCACGGCTCTGTGCCAGGTCAGTGGAAGGGCGATGTGCTGGGGCTGGCCGCCGGGTTGTTTTGGGGTCTGACCACGGTGGCCATCCGCAGCACGCGCGTGGCCACGGTGTCGGCGGAAAAGTCGCTCTTCTACCAACTGGGGGTGACCGCCGCGGTGACCCCGCTGCTGTCGCTGGCGCGCGGCGAGGTGTGGGCGTTGGACTATTCGGGGTTGGCCTGGGGGGCGGTGTTGTTGCAAACGGCGGTCGGGGCCTTTGCCAGCTACCTGGCCTGGATGTGGATGCTGCGCCACTACCCGGCCACGCGCATGGCGACGTTTACCTTTTTGACGCCGCTGTTTGCGTTGGTGTTTGGCGTGCTGCTGCTGGGTGAGCCGTTGACGGCGCAGTTGCTGCTGGCGCTGCTTGGGGTGGCGACGGGCATCGTGCTGGTCAACCGCCGCTAAAGGCGGGGCCGCCCCGCAGCCGCAACGGGCGCCGCACGCGCGCGCGCCAGGTGGGGCGCCGCCACCCGGGTGCGCCTTATGCGACGGTCACCGCCTCGAAGGCCGGGTGCAGCGCGTCCACCCAGTGCTCGACTTCGGCGGCGCCGATTTGCAGGTGCGCCAGGCAGGCCGCGCTGTGCGCCGCCCAGTCCGGCGACGGCGGCACCCCTTCGTGCTGTTGCACCAGGTGGTCGGCAATCAGCGCCATGGCGACCAGGTGCCGCACGGTGTCGGAGTAGCGCGCATCGTCGAGGCAGGTGAAATCGTGGTGCAGCCGGATCGCCACCGCAACGGGGGGCGGCAGGCGCCAGGTGCGCGCCACGATGGCGCCCACCACCGCATGGTCGGTGCGGTGGTTGGCGTTTTCGGTTTGGGTGAAGGTGCGGTCCTTGCGCGCCAGCGCCTCGGCGATGGTGGCCGCGTAGCCGCGCACGCCGCGCAACAGCACGGGCATGCCGACGTGGCAGAACAGGCCGAAGGTATAGGCCAGTCCGGGGTCGAGGTCGTAGAGCTGCGCGCCGATGTGTTCGCAGGCGATGGCGCGGCGCGTGGAGCTTTCCCAGAAGTGGGCCAACACGGGGGAGTGCACGTGCAGCGCCTGCCGCGTCAAAAAGCCGGTGAGCAGCTGCACCGACGGCCGCACGCCCATGACGGTGAGCGCCTGGCCCACCGTGGTCACCGGCGTGCGCAACCCGTACAGCGGGCTGTTGGCCTGGCGCATCAGGGCGGCGGCCATCGCCACGTCGGCGCTGGCGATGGCCTCCAGCGTGGCGGGGTCGGGGTCCCCGTGGGCGGTGGCCTGTTGCAACTGGCGCAGCAGTTCGGGACAGGGGGGATCACGATGTCGCGCAGCGGCCCCTGCGTGCGCGCCCGGTCCAGTTCGGCTTCGACGGTCGAGTCGCTCATGATGCCCCGATTGTGCCGCTTGCCGGTGACATCGGCGCGTCCGCGGGGGGGACCGCGGCATGGTCGCGGGCGTAGGCGATGTACCACGCCAGGCACTCGGGGTTGGCCATGGCGTCGCGGTTGAGCACACGCTCTGGCGGCTGACCCAGCAGCAGTTTTTTGATGGGCAGCTCCTGCTTTTTGCCGCTGAGCGTGCGCGGGATGTCGGGCACCTGCTCGATGGCGTCCGGCACGAAGCGCGGTGACAGGCGCGCGCGGATCGCGGCGCGGATGCGCTCGCGCAGCGGCTCGTCCAGCGTCAGTCCCGGACGCAGCATCACGAACAGCGGCATGAAGCTCGGGCGGCCCAGGTATTCCAGATCGACCACCAGGCTGTCCAGCACCTCGGGCAGGGCTTCGACGGCGGCGTAGAGTTCGCTCGTGCCCATGCGCAGACCGTGGCGGTTGAGCGTGGCGTCGGAGCGGCCATAGATCACACAGCCGCCGTCGGCGCGCACCTCCAGCCAATCGCCGTGGCGCCACACGCCCGGGTAGGTGTCGAAATAGCTGGACAGGTAGCGCGCGTGGCCCACGTCGTTCCAAAAATACAAGGGCATCGACGGGATGGGCTGCACGCAGACCAGCTCGCCCACCTGCCCCACCACGGGCTGACCCTGGTCATCCCACGCCTGCACCGCGCAGCCCAGCTGCCGACACTGCATCTGGCCAGGCACTTGCGGCAGGCCGCGGTGGCCGCCGATGAACGCGCCGCAAAAGTCGGTGCCGCCCGAGATGTTGCACCACCACAGAGGCCCGCCCGGCCCACCGGGCAGCGCGCCCGGCTGCACCGGGTGGCCGGCCAGGGCGTAAACCCGCTCGAACTGCGCACTGCCCCAGCGTTGCACCGCTTCGGGCAGGGGGGAGCCGGTGGAGCCCAGCGCCCGGATGGCGCTCAGGTCATGCCCAGCGGCCTGCAGCGCCGGCAAGTCCACCCCGGCCTTCATGGCGTTGCCGTAGAACGCGGCGCCCGCGCCAAAGAAGGTGACGCGGTGCCGCGCCGCAAAGCGCCACAGCACGCTCCAGTCCGGCTCGTCCTTGCGTCCGCCGGGGCTGCCGTCGTAGAGCACCACGGTGGTGCCGCCCAGCAGCCCGGCGATCTGCGCGTTCCACATCACCCAGCCGGTGGAGCTGTACCAGTGAAAGCGTTCGCCCAAGCTGTTGGGGTCGTAGCTGGGGCCGATGTCGTTGTGCAGCACCTTGAGCGCCAGCGCGGTGAGCACGATGCCGCCGTGCCCATGCACGATCGGCTTGGGCAGCCCCGTGGTGCCGCTGGAGTACACGATCCACAGCGGGTGGTCGAACGGCAGCCAGGCCGGCTCGAAGGCGCGCACGGCCGCATCGTCGCGGTCCACCAGGGCGCCGAAGTCGAGCGTGTCGGCCAGGCGCTGTGCTGCGTAGGGCGTGCGCAGGGTGATCACGTGCCGCAGCGTGGGCAGGCCGGCGCGCAGCTCGCGCACGGTCGCGCTGCGGTCCAGCGGCCGGCCGGCATAGTGCACGCCGTCGGCGGCGATGAGCACGCTGGGCTCGATTTGGCGAAAGCGATCCAGCACCGCTGCCGTGCCCATGTCGGGCGCGCACACGCTCCAAATCGCGCCCAGGCTGGCGCAGGCCAAAAACGCCACCACCGTTTCGGCTCGGTTGGGCAAATAGGCCGCCACGCGGTCGCCCGGCTGCACGCCCAGCGCCTGCAGGCCCGTGGCCAACGCGGCGACTTGCTGCCGCAGCGCACGCCAGCCCACCTGGCGTACCCGCCCCAGTTCGTCCTCGGCGATGAGGGCGGGCTGCGCGGCGGCCTCGGCCGCTTCGACGTGGCGCCAGACCTGGCGCGCGTAGTTGGTTTGCGCGCCCGGGAACCAGCGCACGTGGGGCATGGTGTCGCCCTCCAGCACCGCGCGGTGCGGCGTGGGCGATGGCAGGCCGAAGTAGTCCCAGATGCTTTGCCAAAACGCGGCCACATCCGTCGTGGACCAGCGCCACAGCGCGTCGTAATCCTCGAACCGCAGGCCGCGGTGTTCGCGCAGCCAGTCTTGGTAGCGCTGGATCTGGGGCACATACGGGGCGGTCGGGGCAGCCATGGGGTCTCCTGTCGGTACACGCGGGGCGGGCGCAGGCGCGTGCGATCGGCCGCGGCGGGGGCAGCCGGGGCCAGCGCCAGCCAAGCGCTTCGATTATTGGGGTGGCGCCAGCGTACGCCGTCACCTCGGCGTCACCGGCGCTGCGCGCGCGCTGGACGCGGATGCCGCTTGCGATGGGCGGCCGTCAGCAGGCAGAATCACGCCCCACGACCTGATCCCCCCCTGAGGAGTGAGAACCACCATGTTTCAATGGACGGAACAATCCGATGCCACCCTGCAGTCGGGCGGCGTCATCGGCCCGGATGAGCGCTTGCCCTGGCCCCAGACCGCCTTGCTGGGCGTGCAGCACCTCATCGCCATGTTTGGCGCGACGGTGCTCGCGCCCATCCTGATGGGCTTTGACCCCAACGTCGCCATTTTGATGAGTGGCATTGGCACGCTGCTGTTCTTTGTGTTCACCGGTGGGCGCGTGCCCAGCTACCTGGGGTCGAGCTTTGCCTTCATCGGCGTGGTGATCGCGGCCACCGGCTACGCCGGGCAGGGGCCCAACGCCAACATCGGTGTGGCGCTGGGAGGCATCATCGCCTGCGGGGCGCTGTACTTCGTCATTGGCGCGATCGTGCAGGCGGTGGGCACGGGCTGGATCGAGCGCCTCATGCCGCCGGTGGTGACGGGCGCCGTGGTGGCGGTCATCGGCCTCAACCTCGCCCACATTCCGGTCAAGAACATGGCGCCCACCGCGTTCGACGCGTGGATGCAGGCGGTGACCTTCGTGTGCGTGGGGCTGGTGGCGGTGTTCACGCGGGGCATGGTGCAGCGCCTGCTGATCCTGATGGGCTTGATCGTGGCCAGCGTCGTGTATGCGGTGCTGGCCAATGGGCTGGGGTTGGGCCAACCGCTGGACCTCTCCGGTGTGGCCAGCGCCCCCTGGTTCGGATTGCCGCGGTTCAGCACGCCCGTCTTCAGCGCGCCGGCGATGCTGCTGATCGCGCCGGTGGCCGTCATCCTGGTGGCCGAAAACCTCGGGCACATCAAGGCGGTCACGGCCATGACCGGCAAACCATTGGACCGCTACATGGGCCGCGCCTTCATGGGCGACGGCGTGGCCACGATGGTGGCCGGCAGTGTGGGCGGCACGGGTGTGACCACCTACGCCGAAAACATCGGTGTCATGGCGGCGACCAAGATCTACTCGACCGCGATCTTCGTCGTCGCCGGTCTGATGGCGATCCTGCTGGGCTTTAGCCCCAAGTTCGGCGCGCTCATCCAGGCGATTCCGCTGGCGGTCATGGGCGGCGTGTCGATCGTGGTGTTTGGTCTGATCGCCGTGGCCGGCGCCAAGATCTGGGTCGACAACCAGGTGGACTTCTCGGACAACAAAAACCTGCTGGTGGCGGCCATCACGCTGGTGCTGGGCACGGGCGATTTCACGCTGAAGTTTGGCGACTTCGCGCTTGGCGGCATTGGCACGGCCACCTTTGGCGCCATCGGCTTGTACGCGCTGCTCAACCGCCGCCGCGCGGGCTGATGCCCGCGCCCATGGCGCGATCGTGTGCCGTCCGTCGGCGCGTGGCGCCCGGCCGGCACCGTTGGCCCTACACTGGCACCATGGACGCCACCGCCATTGCCCTGTCCGGAATGCGTGCCGCGCAGGCGCGGCTCGATGGTGCCGCGCACAACATCGCCAACGTGCAGACCGAGGGTTTTCAACGCCTGCAGGTGCGCAGCGAAGCGCAGCTGCCGGCGGGCGGGGTGCGCACGCGCGCCGAGCGCGTACCCGTGCCCGGCGCGGACCTGGCCGCCGATCTGGTGGAACAAAAACAGGCGGCGGTGGCGTTTGCGGCCAACGGGCAGGTCGTGCGGCGCGAGCAGCAGATGTTGGGCCGATGGCTCGACACCGAGGCCTGATGGCCGCGGTGTCCCGGTTGGGCTGACCACCCCGGCGCACCCGCGCCGACGCAGGGTAGGGGGCTCGCAGCGGCTGGCGTGGGCTGCGCCGCGCAAAAAAAGACCGACGGGGCTGGCGTCGGTCTGCTCGCGGGTGGGTGCGTTTGCATGGCCCTCGCCCCGCATCCCGTTTTGTCGTGTCTCATCACCCCCGTTGGTGGGGGGCGCCGCATCATGGCGGCCCGCTTGTCTCCTCGGTCCTCTCGACGGCGGCTGCACCGCGGTGCAGCGTCGAGTGGCCCCATTCTAGGGACGAATAGCCCCACGCCGCCCCCGGATTTACCCGGGGATGGCATCGGGGGCGGGCGTCCATCGGAGGGCGGCCGCTGCCATCACACGCCCGCCAGGATCCAGCGCGCCGCCTTTTCCGCAATCATGAGCGTGGGGCTGTTGGTGTTGCCGCTGGTGATGGTGGGCATGATGCCGGCGTCGACCACGCGCAGGCCGCCAATGCGTCCACCGCGCCCGTCGCGCACGCGCAGGTGCGCGTCCGTCACCGCCATGGGGTCGCCGTCGCGGCCCATCGCCGTGGTGCCCACGGGGTGGAAGATGGTGGTGGCGATGTCGCCGGCCAGCCGCGCCAGCTCGTCATCGGTCTGGTATTGCGGGCCGGGCCGGTACTCCTGCGGCTGGTAGCGCGCCAGCGCGGGCTGGGCGACGATGCGCCGCGTCAGGCGCAGGCTGTCGGCCGCGACCTGGCGGTCCTCCGGGGTGGAGAGGTAATGGGGCGCAATGGCGGGCGCGTCCTCGAAGCGGGGGCTGCGGATGCGCACCGTGCCCCGGCTGGTGGGGTTGAGGTTGCACACGCTCGCGGTAAAGGCCGGGAAGGGGTGCAGCGGCTCGCCGAAGGCGTCCAGGCTGAGCGGCTGCACGTGGTATTCCACATTGGGCCATGTGTAGCCCGGTGCGCTGCGCGTGAACGCCCCCAGTTGGCTGGGCGCCATGCTCATGGGCCCGCTGCGCGTGAGGCCATACTGCAGCCCGATGCGCATCTTGCCCCAGAGGCTGTGCACCAGGGTGTTGAGGGTTTGCGCGCCCTGCACCCGGTAGACGGCGCGGATTTGCAGGTGGTCTTGCAGGTTGGCGCCCACACCGGGCAGGTCGGCCAGCACGGGGATGCCCAGCGGTTGCAGCAGCGATCCCGGGCCGATGCCTGAGAGCTGCAGGATCTGCGGGCTGCCGATGGCGCCGGCGCTGAGCACCGCCTCGCGCGCCGCGTGCGCGGTGACCAGGCCGCGCGCGGTCCAGACCTCGACGCCGCGGCAGTGCAGCGCGCCGTCGGGCGCGCGCTCGATCAGCAGCCGCTTGACCTGTGCGCCGGTCCACAGCGTGAAGTTGGGCCGCCGCACGCAGGTGGGGCGCAAAAACGCCTTGGCGGCGTTCCAGCGCCAGCCGCGTTTTTGGTTGACCTCAAAGTAGCCCACCCCCTCGTTGGTGCCGCGGTTGAAGTCGTCGGTGGCGGGGATGCCCGCCTGCTGCGCGGCCTGCGCGAAGGCGTCCAGGATGTCCCAGCGCAGGCGCTGTTTTTCCACGCGCCACTCGCCCGTGCTGCCGGTGCGCCGGTGGCCGTGCAGGGCGGCGAATGCGGGGTCGGTGTCCGCATCCAGGCGGTAGTGATCCTCGTGCGCCTTGAAGTCCGGCAGGCAGCGCTCCCACCTCCAGTCGTCGTCGCCGGTCAGCTGCGCCCACTGGTCGTAGTCGCGCGCCTGCCCGCGCATGTAGATCATGCCGTTGATGCTGGAGCAGCCCCCGAGCACCTTGCCGCGCGGGTAGCGCAGGCGCCGGCCGTTGAGGCCATCGTCCGGCTCGGTCTGGTAGAGCCAGTCGGTGCGCGGATTGCCGATGCAGTACAGGTAGCCGACCGGAATGTGGATCCACAGATAGTCGTCCCGGCCGCCCGCTTCGATCAGCAGCACGCGGTGCGCCGGGTTGGCCGAGAGCCGGTTGGCCAGCAGGCTGCCGGCGGTGCCGGCGCCGACGATGATGAAGTCGAACGTGTTCACTGCGCGGTGGGCATGACGAACTCGGCGCCCTTGGGCGTGCTCTCGGGCCAGCGCTGCATCACGCTCTTTTGCGCGGTGTAGAAGCGCACGCCTTCCTCGCCGTAGGCGTGCATGTCGCCCAAGAGGCTCTTTTTCCAGCCGCCAAAGCCGTGCCATGCCATGGGCACCGGGATGGGGACGTTGATGCCCACCATGCCGACCTGCACGCGGCGCGCAAATTCACGCGCCACGTGGCCGTCGCGCGTGAAGCAGGCCGTGCCGTTGCCGTAGGCGTGCTCGTTGATCAGCCGCAGCGCGCTGGCGAAGTCGGGCACGCGTACGCACGACAGCACCGGGCCAAAGATTTCCTCGCGGTAGATCGCCATCGCGGGCGTGACATGGTCGAACAGCGTGCCGCCGAGCCAAAAGCCGTTGTCGCAGCCGGGGCCGGCCTGGCGGCCGTCAAAGCCGCGCCCGTCCACCAGCAGCTGCGCCCCTTCGCGCACGCCGGCTTCGATAAAGCCGACGATGCGCTGGCGCGCCACGTCGGTGACGATGGGACCCATCTCGGCCCGCGGGTTCATGCCATCGAGCACCTGCAGCGCGCGCGTGCGCTCGACGAGCCGCGGCATGATGCGGTCGGCCACGTCGCCCACCAGCACACCGACCGAAATCGCCATGCAGCGCTCGCCCGCCGAGCCGAAGGCGGCCCCGATGAGCGCGTCCACCGCCTGGTCCAGGTCGGCATCGGGCATCACCACCATGTGGTTTTTGGCCCCGCCCAGCGCCTGCACGCGCTTGCCGTGGCGCGCGCCGGTTTCGTAGATGTGCTGCGCGATCGGGGTCGAGCCGACGAAGCTCACCGCGCGCACGTCGGGGTGGGCCAGCAGCGCGTCCACCGCCACCTTGTCACCCTGCACCACATTGAACACGCCATCGGGCAAGCCGGCTTGCTGCAACAGCTCGGCGATGCGCAGCGACGGCGTCGGGTCGATCGGGCTGGGCTTGAGCACGAAGGTGTTGCCGCAGGCCAGCGCCACCGGGAACATCCACATCGGCACCATGACCGGGAAGTTGAACGGCGTGATGCCCGCCACCACCCCCAGCGGCTGGCGCAGGGTCCAGTTGTCGATGCCGGTGGAAACCTGGTCGGTGTAGTCGCCCTTGAGCAGTTGCGGGATGCCGCAGGCGAATTCGACGATTTCGATGCCCCGGGTGACCTCGCCCTGCGCGTCGGTAAAGACCTTGCCGTGTTCGGCGGTGATCAGGCGCGCCAGCTCGTCGCGGTGCCGCTGCAGCAGCTCCAGAAACCGAAACAGGATGCGCGCGCGGCGCAGGGGCGGCAGCTCCGCCCAGGCGGGAAACGCCGCGCGTGCGGCGGCGACGGCCGCGTCCACCTCGGCCGCGTCGGCCAGCGCCACACGGCCGGTGACGGCCCCGGTGGCGGGGTTGAAAACATCCTGTGTGCGGCCCGACTGGCCGCTGACGGCGCGGCCGCCGATGTGGTGGCCGATGGCGGTGGGGGTCAAGATCATGGACTTAAATAGGTCTGATGGCGAATGGCGGCACTTTACGGGAAGCGGTCTGGGCTGACCAGCGAGTTTTTCTAAACTCAAAATAAGCTGGTCTAATATCGCCATGGACCACACCAGCCTGCGCGTCTTTGCCGCCGTGGCCCGCGAAGGCAGTCTGTCGCGGGCCGCGCAGCGCTTGCATCTGACCCAGCCGGCGCTGAGCCTGCAGCTCAAGGCGTTGCAGGCGCGGCTGGGGGTGCGGCTGTTCGAGCGCACCCCGCGTGGCATGCGCCTGACACCGGATGGCGCGGCGCTGCTGCCGCTGGCCGACCGCGTATTGGCCGCGCAGCGCGAGTTCGATGGTGCGGCGCAGCGCCTGCGGCAGCAGGTGCGCGGCGAGTTGGCCATCGGCACCATCCTCGACCCCGAGTTCACCCGCCTGGGGGCGTTTTTGCGCGAGCTGGTCGAGACCGCGCCGCATGTGCAAACGACGCTGCGCCAGGGCATGAGCGGGGAGGTGTTGCAGCGCCTCGACGCGGGCGAGCACGACGTCGGCTACTACCTGGGCGACCCCAACGCCGACCGGGCAGCCCCGGGGCGCTACCGGGTGCGCACGCTCACGGCGTTTACCTACCGGGTGCTCGCGCCGGCGGGCTGGGGGCCGCAGGTGCAGGGGCGCGGCTGGGCTGAGCTTGCCGCGCTGCCGTGGATCGAGACGCCGCCCGAATCGGCCCACCACCGCCTGCTGCGCCGCACCTTGGAGCCGCTGGGGCTGCGGGTGCGGCGCGTGGCCTTGGTGGACCAGGAGGCGTCGATGCTCGATTTGGTGCGCTCGGGCGTGGGCCTGAGCCTGGTGCGCGATGCGGTGGCGATCCGCGAGGCGCAGGCGCGCGGCCTGGTCGTGGCCGACCGCGTGGCGCTCGACTGCGTGCTCAGCTTCGTCAGCTTGGCCGACCGGGCCCGCGAGCCGGCGGTGGCCGCGGCGTGGTCGGCGCTGGAGCGTGTGTGGGGCCGGGAAGCCGGGCCTGGCGGCGAGCCGGGTTGAGCCGGCCTGCGCTCACCAGTTTTTGGGCAACGGGACCTTGGTGTAGCCGTTGACGGGCTTGCCTGGTGCTGCGCTGAATTCCGAATCGGGGAGCAACGTGTGTCCGCCTAAGCGCTCGAGTTCCCCAAGACGTATCAATAGGTCCACTTTGATGGACATGAGTGCGTCCGCGGTGGTCAAATCAAACCCGCGTCTGGTCCCGTCCCGCGTGTCCAGCAACAGTCCGTTGATGTAATCGAGCATGCCCTGGGGATCGTCCTTGAGCTGCTCCAGGCGATCCCGAATGTGGGGGTAAGCGATTTGCTCGAGGCGTCCCTGTAGGACATCAGGCAGGCGGTCCATGGCAGAACTCAATAAGCGTTGGTTTGGACGTGAAAATGCTATCAGGGTTCCCACGGCGTGCCCAGAGGGCGCGGCGTCGACGGACACCCGTCAGTCACGCAGGAAGAACACCGCGCTCATGAGCAGCCCGGTGACCGTGACCAACGCGCGCACCGCCTGCGCGGGCAACTGCCGCGCCGCGCGCGCGCCGGCATAGCCGCCTGCGGTGGCCGCCGCCATCATCAGCAGTGCTGGCCCCCACGCAATGGCGCCGGCCACCGCGAACGTCGCCACGGACAGCCACGACAGCACGAGCGAATTCAGGTTCTTCAGCGCGTTGGCGGTGTGGATGCGCGTCTCACCGGTCACCGCGTAGAGCGCCATGAGCAGGATGCCCAGCCCGCCGTTGAAGTAGCCGCCGTAAACCGATACCGCGAGCAGCCCCCAGGCGCGTGCCAGCGCACCGGGTGCTTGACCGCGGTGCCGGGTCAGGCGCCGCACGAGCGCCGGCCCCGCCATGAACACGCCTGTGGCAAACAACAGCAGCCAGGGCACCAGGGCGCGGAAGGTGTCGGCCGGGGTGACCAGCAGCAGCAGCGCACCGAGCACGCCGCCAGCGGCCGCGATGCCGGCCTCGCGCCGCAGGCGCTGGCGCGGCAGTCCGGCCAGCTCCTGGCGCAGCCCCCACGTGCTGCCCAGGTAACCGGGGCTGACCGCCACCGCACTGGTGGCGTTGGCGACGATGGGCGGCACCCCCGTGAACACGAGCGCCGGAAAGGTCAAAAAACTGCCACCACCGGCGACGGCATTGAGCGCGCCAGCGGCAAACGCGGCGGCAGCCAGCAACAGACCGTGTTCTGGGGTCATCGAGCGCTCCGGGTACGTATGCCCATCAGCCGGCCGTGCGCGATGCACGGCGCGGGGATGAGTCAGCGCCCGATGCTAACCGCTGCCACCGGGCAGCCGCCGACGCGGTCGTCGCGGCTCAGGCCGACGCCGGCACGACGGGCGCCACCGGCTCCGGCGCCAGCAGCGTGCCGTTGCGCAACCCCTTGACCGTGGCCAGCACCAACGCGGTGATGACCACCGACGTCAGGGCCAGCAGCACCAGCGCGCCCAGGCGCAGCACGGGCAGATCGAGCGCTTGCGCCAGCCGAAAGCTCAGGGTCGTGAACGCCGCCAGCGGGAAGGAGACGGCCCAAAACGTCAGCGCAAACGGCTGCGCGAAAAAGCGCCGCGCCTGCGTGCCCACCCACAGCAGCACGAACAGCCCGATGCCCCACACCGCGGCCGCCAGCAGCGGCGCGGCCTCGAAGCGCAGCAGGCACAGGCCCACCACCGACGCCGGTGCCAGCGAGATGAACCACGTCGGGTGCAGGCGCGGCGGGATCGGGCCATGCGCCAGTCGCCGTGCCACCAGCAGCGTGAACACCACTGGCCAGAAAAACAGCCCAATCCCGAAGTGCACCGCGGCCCACACCGGATGCCCAAAGGCCACGCCGGCCAGCGGCGCCACCACATTGCCCACCACCGGGATGTAGAGCACGGGTGTCACGCCGTTCCACAGCGACTGGGCATCGGGCGCATGGGCGACGGTGGGCGCCAGCCAGCGCGACAGCGCCCACACCGTCACACCCAACTGTGCCAGTGCGCCCACCGACCACAGCGCGTGCGCCACGTCCGTGGCCAGATCCATGGCCTGCAGCCAGGTGGCCAGCAGCAGCAGCGACACCGGCAGTGCGGCCAAGAAGGCGTGCCGCACCGGGTGGCGCAGGTCTTCTGCCAGGGCCTGCGGATGGCGCTGCCAGCGTACCCCGGAGGCCACCAGCAACACCACGCACAGCAGCGCCGCCAGGGCACCGATGACCAGCGCGGCGCCGCCCGCCCATTCGCCCAGGATGGCGGCACTGGCGTGCCATGCCAGCGCCAGGCCGCACAGCCCCATGACGAGCGAGAACCAGCCGGGGTGCAGGAACTTCAACGGGGAAGCAGGCGTGTGCATGGGGGGCTCCAGCTGGGGGTTAGCAGGCTTTGCAGGGCAGCGCGCTGTCCGGCACGCCCAGCTTTTTCAGGATGATCGCCAGCGGGCAGAAGTTGGTAAAGCCAAACTGGAACAGGTTCAGGCCAACAAAGGCCGTGAAAGCCAAAAACCACTCGCTGACGAACAGCGGGCTCGACGGCGCGCCCAGCGCCACCGACGCAAACACGAACAGCCCCGCGATGACGCGGATCCAACGTTCGACGGTCATGATGATCACCTCCAAGAACAGGGTTGGGTCAGGGTTGCAAAACCACGGCGTTTACGCGGCGCGGGCGGACCCCGCGGCCTCGTGGCGGCGCCGATACACCGCGTAGTACAGCACCGGGATCACCACCAGCGTCAGCAAGGTGGAGACGGCGATGCCGAAGATCAAAGACACGGCCAGGCCGTTGAAGATGGGGTCGTCCAAGATGAAAAACGCCCCCAGCATGGCCGCCAGCGCGGTCAGCGCGATCGGCTGCGCGCGCACCGCGGCGGACTGGATCACGGCCTCCTTGAACGGCATGCCCTTGGCGCTCTCCAGCTCGATGAAGTCCACCAGCAGGATGGAGTTGCGCACGATGATGCCGGCCAGCGCGATCATGCCGATCATGCTGGTGGCCGTGAACTGCGCGCCCAGCAGCGCGTGGCCGGGCATGATGCCCACCAGGGTCAGCGGAATGGGCGCCATGATGATGAGCGGCGTGAGGTAGCTGCGGAACTGCGCCACCACCAGCAGGTAGATCAGCACCAGCCCGACCGCGTAGGCCGCACCCATGTCGCGGAAGGTTTCGTAGGTCACCTGCCACTCGCCGTCCCACTTGATCGCGTACTCACGCCAGGGATCGACCGGCTGGCGGATCCAATACTCGCCCAGCCCTCCCGTATCGGGCAGCGCCGCCTCGGCCAGCCGGCTGCGGATCGCAAACATCCCGTACAGCGGCGAGTCGGTCTTGCCCGCCATGTCCCCCAGCACGTACACCACGGGCAGCAGGTCCTTGGAAAAGCGCGGCTGATCGATGACGCCGTGCTCGATGCGCACCAGCTCCGACAGCGGCACCATGCGGCCGTCGGCGGCTTTGAGCGGCAGTGCCAGCAGCGCGTCCAGCCCGACTTGGCGCTCGCGCGGCAGCTGCAGCCGCACGGGCACCGCAAACTTGGCGTGACCGTCGTGCAAGTAGGCCGCGTCGCTGCCCGACAGCGCGGTGTAGACCGTTTGCGCGATCACCTGCGCCGGGATGCCCAGGCTTTCGGCGCGCGCGCGCTCGATGCGCAGGAATACGCGCGGCGCGTCCTCCTTGAGCGTGGTGTCCACACCGACGATGTCGGGCGTGTCCGCAAACGCCTTGGCCACGCGGCGGGCGAGTTCGGCGCGGCCGGCCTCGTCGGGCCCGTAGACCTCGGCGACGATGGGCGAGAGCACCGGCGGGCCAGGCGGCACCTCGACCACCTTGATGCGCCCACCATGCGCCTGCGCGATCGCCTCCAGCCCTGGGCGCAGGCGCTGGGCGATGGCGTGGCTCTTTTCGTGGCGGTGCTTGGCATCGACCAGATTGACCTGCAGATCGCCTTGCTCGGCGTCCGCGCGCAGGTAGTACTGACGCACCAGACCGTTGAAGGTGATGGGGCTGGCGGTGCCGGCGTAGCCCTGCACGTGCGTGACCTCGGGCTGCTGCGCGAGGAACGCGGTCATGTCCTGCAGCGCCGCGGCCGTGTCTTCCAGCGCGGTGCCGGCGGGCATTTCCAACACCACCTGGAATTCGCTCTTGTTGTCAAACGGCAGCATCTTCAAGATCACCGCTTGCACCACGGCCAGGCCCACCGACAACAGCAGGCCGGCGACCACCCCCAGCGCCAGCAGCCAACGGTGGCGGGCGCTGGCCAGGAACGGCGTGAGCACGCGTGTGAACAGGGTTTGCAGCCCGCGCGTGAGCGTCGAGGGGCCATGCCCGGCGTGGCCCGCGGCGTGCGGGGCCATGAGCTTGTGCGCCAGCCACGGCGTGACCGTGAAGGCGATGGCCAGCGAAATGGCCATGCCCATGCTGGCGTTGATCGGAATCGGGCTCATGTAGGGCCCCATCAGGCCGGTGACGAACGCCATCGGCAGCAGCGCCGCGATCACCGTTAGCGTGGCCAGAATGGTCGGCCCGCCCACCTCATCGACCGCGCGCGGGATGATCTCCAGCAGCGACGCCTCGGGCGTGAGCTGGCGGTGGCGGTGGATGTTTTCCACCACCACGATGGCGTCGTCCACCAAAATGCCGATCGAGAAAATCAGCGCAAACAACGACACCCGGTTGAGCGTAAAGCCCCACGCCCACGAGGCAAACAGGGTGGCGGTGAGCGTGAGGATCACCGCCACGCCGACGATGACCGCCTCGCGCCGGCCCAGCGCCAGCCCGACCAGCACGATCACGCTGCCGGTGGCAAAGATGAGCTTGCTGATGAGCTTGTTGGCCTTGTCGGCGGCGGTGGCGCCGTAGTCGCGGCTGATGGTAACCTCGATGCCGTCGGGGATGAGCGTGTTGTGCAGGCGTTGCAGCTGTTCGGTGGCCGCGCGCGCCACGTCCACGGCGTTTTCGCCGGGCTTTTTGGTCACGATCACGGTCACCGCCGGGTAGGCCTGGGCGGCCTGTGCACCCTCGGGCAGCGCCGCGGCGGGGCCTGGCGTGTGCCACACGTAGCGGCGCGGCAACTGCGCCCCTTCTTCGATGCGCGCCACCTCGCGCAGGTACACCGGACGGCCCTGGTGCACGCCGACGACGATGTCACCAACGTCTTGCACGCTTTGCAAGAACTCGCCGGTCTCCACCGTCAGCAGCCCCGGCGCGCCGGCTTGCGGGCGCGGCTGTGCCACCGTGCCCGCGGGCATGGCCTGGTTGGCTGTGGCGATGGCCTGGTGGATGGCCTGCAGCGGCACGCCGCGCGCACGCAGGCGTTCGGGTTCGATCCAGACGTGGATCGCCCGGCCCAGCCCACCGATGGTCTGCACCTCGCGCGTGCCCGGCACGCGCTTGAGCTCGGTTTCGATCGCGTGCGCCACGCGCTCGATTTCCCAGGCGCTTTTGCCCGCCGGGCTCCACAGCGTGGCGGCCAGCACCGGCACGTCGTCGATGCCCTTGGGCTTGACGATGGGCGGCAGCACGCCCAGGCCCTGGGGCAGCCAGTCCTGGTTGGCGTTGAGCACGTCGTACAGGCGCACCAGCGCCTCGGTGCGTGGCACGCCGACCTTGAACTGCACCGTCAGCACCGCCACACCCGGGCGCGCGACGCTGTAGGTGTGCTCGATGCCATGGATTTGCGACAGCACGTGCTCGGCCGGTTGCGCGACCATCTTTTCCACGTCGGCGGCGGCCGCGCCCGGAAACGGGATGAGCACGTTGGCCATGGTCACGTTGATCTGCGGCTCCTCCTCGCGCGGCGTGACCAGCACGGCAAACAGGCCCAGCAGCAACGCCACCAGCGCCAGCAAGGGCGTGATGGCATTGGCCTGAAAGGCGCGCGCGATGGTGCCGGAAATGCCCAGACGCTCGCTCTGGGGGGCGGTGGGGGTGTGTTGGGGTTCGGCGTTCATCGGCCGTTCTCCTGCAGGCGTTGGGGGCTGGGGCCGATCACTGCGCGGGCAGGGCGCCGCGCAGACCGGCGCGCACCGGGTCGAGCGCGACGCGCTCACCGGGTTGCAGACCCGACAGGATTTCGACACCGGCCTCACCGTGGTCGGCGCCAACACGCACCGCACGCAGCACGAAGCCCGTGGGCGCGCCGGCCGGCGCGGCGACGTAGACAGCGGTCAGCTCGCCCCGGCGCAGCAGGGCGGCCGCCGGCACCACCAGACGGTCGTCGTTGCCCGCGGCAAAGCGCACCTTGACCGCCTGCCCGGGCAGCACGCCCTGCGCGTCTGCGCTGGCCAGCGGCAGCCGCCACTCCACCGTCTGCGCGACCGGGTCGGCCGCCGGCAGTCGGCTGCGGCTGGCGGGCTGGACCCAGCGCCCGTCGGCCAGACGCACCTCGATGCGCTGCGCCCGCTCGGCCAGCGCCGATTGCGAGGCAGGCACGTGCACCGTGGCGCGCAGCGGCTGCGGCGCGTACACGGTCAGCACCGGGCGCCCAGGGGCGGCCAGATCGCCAGCCTCGGCGTGCGTGGCCAGCACAAAACCGTCGAACGGCGCGGTCAGGCGCGTGAAGCCCTGCGCCAGCGCCGCCTGCGCCTGGGCGGCCTTGGCCTGTTGCAGCGCGGCGCGCGCGGCCGCGGCCTGCGCCTCGGCCGTGTCCAGTGCCGCTTGTGACACGAAGCCCTGCGCACGCAGCTCGCGCGTGCGCTTGGCATGCGCCTCGGCGTTGCGCAGCTCGGCCTCGACCTGCGCCACCGCGCCGCTGGCGCGTTGCACACCGGCGCTGGTTTCGCGGTCGTCGATCGTGGCCAACACCTGACCGGCGCGCACACGATCGCCCGCCTTGACCAGGAGCTGCACGATGCGGCCGCTGGCCTGCGCCGCCAGCGTGGCTTGCTGCTGTGCCTCGATGGTGCCATCGAGCAACAGGGTTTGGCCCACGGGACGGCGGGCGGCTTCGGCCACCGGCACACGCGGGCCCCCGGTGTCGGCCTGCGCCCACGTGAGCGTCGGCAGCGCGCCGATGAGCAAGGCTGTGATGGCCGTGCCGAGCCAGCGCCGGCGCGGCGGCTGTGTCATGAGGGGCGTCGTGCGTCGATCCATGGTGAATGCCTCCATTGACCATCAGTATAGCGTTATACCCCCCGGAGTACAAGAGCGGGTGCTGTCGTCGTTACGGCGATGCGTCATCCGCGACGGCAAACGGCACGCGCGCCGCCACCGCGCACATCAGTTCGTAGGCGATGGTGCCGGCCGCCTGCGCCACCTCGTCGATCGGCAGCACCGCGGCGCTGGCGCTGCGGCCCCACAGCACCACCTCGTCGCCGATGGCGCACGGTACGCCACCGGCTTCCACCGGCGTCAAATCCACCGCCAGCATGTCCATGCTGACACGCCCGACCAGCCGCGTGCGCACCCCCCGCACCAGCACCGGGGCGCCGTGGTCCTGCCCCAGGCTGGCGTGGCGCGGGTACCCGTCGGCGTACCCACAGGCCACGATGCCCACGCGCATGTCGCGCGGTGCGGTGTAGATCGATCCGTACCCCACCGTCTCGCCAGCGGCCACTGGCTGGATCGCGATCAAGCGGCTGGCCAGTGTCAGCGTGGGCTGCAAATCCCAGTCCTGTGCCGCGTGCACCGGGTGGTCCGGCGCGCTGCCATAGAGTGCGATACCCGCCCGCACCCAGTCGGCCGCCAGCGCTGGCCCGCGGTCACCCAACGGCAGGCGCAGGGCGTGGCGCAGCGTGGCGGCACTGTTGCACAGGCTGCGCTCGCCTGGCAGATCGGCGCTGGCCGCGACGAACGCCTCCACCTGGTGCAGCACGCCTTCGCGCCCCCGACGCAGCCCGTCGGCGTCGGAAAAGTGCGTCATCAAACCGACTTCGCCCACCTGCGGCAGCGCCTGCAGCCGCGCCCAGGCGGCGCGGTAGGCCTCGGGCCGAAAGCCCAGGCGGTTCATGCCCGAGTTCATTTTGAGAAAAACGTGGTGGGGGCGGTGGGTTTTGTGCGCGCTCAGCCAGTCGATTTGGTCCTCGCAGTGCACCACGTGCCACAGGTCCAGGCGCGAGCACAGCTCCAGGTCGCGTGGCTCGAAGCAGCCTTCCAGCAACAGGATGGGGCCGCGCCAGCCCAGGGCGCGCAGCCGCTGCGCCTCCTCCAGGTCCAGCAGCGCAAATCCGTCGGCCCCACGCAGGGCGGGGTAGACGCGCTCGAGGCCGTGCCCATAGGCGTTGGCCTTGACCACGGCCCAGACGCGGGCGGTGCCCGCCGCGGCGCGGCAGCGTTGCAGGTTGTGGCGCAAGGCCTCGAGGTGGACGGTGGCGAGGATGGGACGGGGCATGGTCAATGGCGCGTGCTATAAACGCGCGCACTTTCGCACAAATCACGCCCACTGGCGCCGTTTTCCGATCCGTTTTCACCGCCATGAAGCGCGGCTTCTACACCATCATGACAGCGCAGTTTTGCAGCTCGCTGGCCGACAACGCGCTGTTCGTGGTGGCTGTCGAACTGCTGCGCAGCCGCGGCGCGCCGGAGTGGCAGGCCGCCGCGCTCGTGCCCATGTTCGCGCTGTTTTATGTGGTGCTGGCCCCTTTCGTGGGGGCGTTTGCCGACGCGCGGCCCAAGGGCGAGGTGATGTTCATCAGCAACGCGATCAAGGTGGCGGGCTGTTTGCTCATGCTCACGCCCATCCACCCCTTGCTCGCTTACAGCCTGGTCGGTCTGGGGGCGGCGGCCTATTCGCCGGCCAAATACGGCATCCTCACCGAGCTGCTGCCGCCCTCGCAGCTGGTCAAGGCCAATGGCTGGATCGAAGGGCTGACCATCGCCTCCATCATCCTGGGGGTGGTGCTGGGCGGTCAACTGGTGGGGCCCACGGTGGCGGGCTGGCTGCAGCGCCTGGATGTGCCGGGGGTGGATGTGCTGCACCTGCGCTCGCCCGCTGAGGCCGCAATCGTCGGCCTGGTGGCGGTGTACGCGCTGGCGGCGGTGTTCAACCTGCACATTCCGCGCACCACCGCGCCGCTGCGGCACCTGCCGGCCAACCCGCTGGCGCTGCTGGGGGATTTCTGGCGCAACAACACCCGCTTGTGGCGCGACCACCTGGGGCAGATCTCGCTGGCCACGACGACGCTGTTTTGGGGCGTCAGCGGCAACCTGCGCTACATCGTGTTGGCGTGGGCGGCTGCGGCGCTGGGCTACGGCACCACGCAGGCGTCCTCGCTGGTGGGGGTGGTGGCCATTGGCACGGCGGTGGGCGCGGTCGTGGCGTCGCTGCGCATGCGGCTGGACATGGCGCCGCGCGTCATGCCGCTGGGGGTGGCCATGGGCGTGCTCGTGGTGCTGATGAACCTGATCGACAACGTCTGGGTGGCGGCGCCCTTTTTGGTGCTGCTGGGGGCGTTGGGCGGATTTTTGGTCGTGCCCATGAATGCGCTGTTGCAGCACCGTGGCCACAACCTCATGGGCGCCGGCCGCTCGATCGCGGTGCAAAACTTCAACGAGCAGGCCTGCATCCTGGGCCTGGGCTTCCTCTACAGCGCCGCCACCGGCGCGGGGCTGTCGGCGTTTGGCGCCATCACGGCCTTCGGCGCGCTCGTCGCGCTGGCGATGTGGGGCATCCAGCGCTGGCACGCGGCCAACCTGCGCCGCTACCCGCACGAGCTCGAGCGCCTGTTCGAAATCGCGCGCCGCGACGATTTGCACGGCTGATCCCCTGCCGCCGGCGGCGTGCGGGCGGCACGTGCGTCACGCCGTGCCGCGCAGCCACTGCAAGACGGGGCCCAGCACCCAGGGCAGCACCACGGCGTTGAACAGGGCGGCCAGGCCCATGGCCAGTCCCGCGAAGGCGCCCATGGTGGGGTGGACCTGAAAGGCGCGTGCGGTGCCGATCCCGTGCGCCGCCACCCCGAGCGCGAACCCGCGCACCACGGGGTCGCGCCACCCCAAGCGGTCGAACAGCGGCCGGGCCGTCACCGCCCCCCAAATGCCGGTGCTCACGACCAGCACCGCGGTCAGCGACGGCAGCCCGCCCAGCCCTTCGGCGATGCCCATCGCCACCGGGGTGGTCACCGACTTGGGCGCCAGCGAGGCCAGGGTTTGCGGGCTGGCGCCCAGCAGCCAGCCCAGTGCCACCGCGCTCAGCGACGCCGCCAGCGCGCCCGTGACCAGGCCAGCCAGCAGCGGCGCCCACAGCCGCCGCAGCAGCGGTGCGTGGGCGTGCAGCGCCACGGCCAGGGCCACCGTGGCCGGGCCGAGCAGAAAATGCACGAACTGCGCGCCCTCGAAGTAGGTGGCGTAGGGCGTGCCGGTCAACCACAGCAGGGTGCCGATGAGCGCGACGGCCAAGGCCACCGGATTGGCCAACGGGTGCGCGCCGCAGGCGGTGAAGATCCGGTGCGCCAGGCCGTAGGCCAGCAGGGTCAGCGTGAGCCCAAGCAGCGGGCTGGCGGCCAGATAGACCCATACGTCGCCTAGGCGCGCCATGCCGACATCGGCCATGGGGGCGCTCATCGTGGTTCCCCGTTGTCCACCGCCGTGGTGTCGTGCGGTATCAGAGCGCGCACCGTGGCCGCGGTCACCAGCAGGCCCACCCAGGTGCTCACGGTCAGCGCCACGGCGATGGCCAGCGCCTCGTCACCGAGGCGTTGCAGGTGTTGCACCACCCCCACGCCGGCTGGCACGAACAGCAACGACAGATGCCGCAACAGGCCATCCGCGGTGGGCTGCAAGGCCGCGCGCCACGCGGGCCGCACCGTCAAGACCGCCAACAGCAGGGCCATGCCCAGCACCGGCCCGGGGATGGGCAGTCCCACCATCCGCACCAGCACCTCGCCGACCAGTTGCAGCGTCAGCAGCGTGGTGAGGGCGCCCAGCATGGCCTGTCACTGCCCCCGCGCCGCGCGTCACACCCCGCCGGCGGCGGCCAGCGCCGCATCGACCACCTCCACCCAGTGGCGCACGGGGGTGGCGGTGCCGCTTTGCAGGTGCGTGATGCAGCCGATATTGGCCGAGGCGATCACCTCGGGCGCATCGGCCTGCAGGTGGGCGAGCTTGCGGTCGCGCAGCTGCTCGCTCACGTGGGGCTGCAACACGCTGTAGGTGCCGGCGGATCCGCAGCACAGGTGTGCTTCCTGCCGCGCCACCTGCACCTCGAAGCCCAGCGCGCGCAGATGCTGCTCGACCCCGCCACGCAGCTTTTGCCCGTGCTGCAGGGTGCACGGGGGATGAAACACCACGCGCTTTGGCACCCCGGACGGTAGCGCTCCCCCCAGCCGTGCCTGCCATGCCGGCAGCAGCTGGGGCAGCAGTTCGCTCACATCGCGCGTGAGTTCGCTCACGCGACGTGCCTTGTCCGCGTACGCCGGGTCGTGCCGCAGCGCGTGGCCGTAGTCTTTGACGGTCACGCCGCAGCCCGAGGCGTTCATGACGATCGCCTCGACCCCGGCGCTGCCATCCTCGGGCTCGATCCAGGGCCACCAGGCGTCGATGTTGGCGCGCATCTCGTCGAGCGCGCCGACCTGGTCGTTGAGGTGAAAGCGAATGGCGCCGCAACAGCCGGCACCCGGTGCGACCACGGTCTGGATGCCAGCGGCGTCGAGCACGCGCGCGGTGGCCGCGTTGATGCTGGGCAGCATCGCAGGTTGCACGCAGCCCGCCAGCATCAGCATGCGGCGCGCGCGCGGTGTCTGCGGCCACGGGCCGGGGTCACGCCGTGCGGGCACCTTGGCCCGCACGGGCGGCGGCAGCCAGTCGCGCACCGCCTGCCCGACGCGCATCGCCGGGCCAAACAGGGGCGAGGTCAGGCCCTCGCGCAGCAGCCAGCGCACGGCGCGCTCGCCGGCCGGCCGCGGCACGCGCGCTTCCACCACCTTGCGCCCGATGTCGAGCAAGTGACCGTATTCGACCCCGCTGGGGCAGGTGGTCTCGCAGTTGCGGCAGGTCAGGCAACGGTCGAGGTGGAGCTGGGTGGCGCGGCTGGGCGCGGCGCCCTCGAGCACCTGTTTGATGAGGTAGATGCGCCCGCGCGGGCCGTCCAGCTCGTCGCCGAGCAGCTGGTACGTGGGGCAGGTGGCGGTGCAAAAACCGCAGTGCACGCAGCGGCGCAGGATGGCGTCGGCCTCCTGCCCATCGGGCGTGCTGAGAAACTCGGGTGCCAGTCGGGTCTGCATGGCTCAAAACCCCCAGATGCCAGGCTGGAACACGCCGTGCGGATCGAACGCGGCGCGCAGGCGCTGCTGCAACGTCAGCAGCGGGCCTTCGGGCGGGGTGAAGCGGCCGCGCGCGTGCGGGGCCTCGGCGGGGGCGCGAAACAGCGTGGCGTGGCCGCCCGCCTGGCGCGCCAGCGTGCGCAGCTGCGCGGCGGCCTCCGGCGGCGCCCACACCCAGCGCAGCGCGCCAAACCACTCGATCAACACCGGCCCGGGCAGCGGCAGCATCGGTGTGGCGGGCGCCACCGACAGGCGCCACAGCCCGTGCGCGGGCGAGGGCGCGGTAAAAAAGGGCAGCGTCTGCTCGCGCGTGGCGCGCCACGCCTGCTCGGCGGCAGCGGGTTCGAGCACGTCCCCGCCGACCTCCTGGCGCAGCCGCTCACTGGCCGCCGCCACGGCCGCGGCGGCCCCGCGCAAGCGCACCAGCAGGGTCCCCCCGTCGTCGTCCAACCAGCGGCTCGCGTTCAGGGGCAGGGGCTGGCCGCGCCAGCGCGCCAGGTGCTGCAACGCAGCCTCGGCGGCCAGCGGTACGCGCAGCGTTGCCTCGCCAGCGGCCACCGGCAGCACCTTCAACGACACTTCCGTGATGAGCCCAAGCGTCCCCAGGCTGCCCGCCAGGGCACGGCTGACGTCATAGCCGGCGACGTTTTTCATGACCTGGCCGCCAAAGACCAGGTCCTCCCCCCGGCCGTTGAGCATGCGCACCCCCAGCACAAAGTCGCGCACGCCGCCCACGGCGGCACGGGCCGGGCCGGCCAGCCCCGCGGCCACCATGCCGCCCACGGTCGCCGTCGGGCCGAAGTGCGGCGGCTCGAAGGGCAGGCACTGCCCGTGTCGGGCCAGGGCGGCCTCCAGCTCGGTCAGCGGTGTTCCGCAGCGTGCCGTGACCACCAGTTCGGTGGGCTCGTGACTGACGATGCCGGCATAGGCGCGGGTGTCGAGGGGTTCGGCGTCCGGCGGCAGCGGCTCGCCGTAAAACGCTTTCGTGCCGCCGCCGCGCAGGCGCAGCACGCGCCGTTCGGTGGCCGCGGCGCGAATGCGCTCGGCCCACGTGCGCAGCAGGTCTTCGTCGCGGGCAGGTGCGCTGTCGGCAAACAGGGGCAGGGTATCGGCCATGGGCGCTATGGTAGTGGGCGCGGTGCCCGGCGATGTGAACTTTTTGAACGCCCGGCTTGAACGGCGTCGCAGCGCGCTGCCGCCGGGTCAGTCCCAGTACAGGGGCGCCGGGCGTCCAGGGACGCTCACGCGGCGCGACCACACCGAACCGCTGTCGGGGAATTGCGCCAACTCCGCCGCGCTGCGGTGTCGCCGGGCGGTGGTCACGAACAGCGTGCGCAAGTCCGGCCCGCCAAAACACAGTGCGGTCGGACACCGGGCCGGCAACGACCACTCGGTCACGATGTGCCCGCGCTCATCCAGGCACACAACCCGGCCACCCTCTTCCATGGCAACCCAGTAGCGCCCGACGCTGTCGATCGCGGCGCCGGCGGGCCGGCCACCGTAGGCATGGGCCGCGGTGTCGGCGGCGGGCGTGCCTGCGGGCCGGGGTTGGAAGCGCCGCAGCAACAGCCGCGCCCCCAGTGTGGGCGGCCAGTGGCCCGCGGTGGACAGGGGCAGGGTGTCGATCGTATGCCGGTGGGGGTCGGCCCAGTACAGCCGCGTGCCATCGGGCGACCAGGCCAGTCCGTTGGAGGTGACCGCGCCCGTCTGCACGAGGGTCAGCTCGGGGCGCTGCCGATCGCGCGCCCGCAGGCAGTACACCGCCCCTTCGGCGCGGTCGCGTGCGTCCACGCTGGTGGCCAGCCACAGCCGCCCCCACGGGTCGCACGTGGCGGTGCTGACGTGCAGCCGCCGCGTGTCGTAGGGGGCGTCGACCAGCCGCTCCAGCGGCAGGCCCCAGCCCGCCAGGTGGTAGATGCCGTCGCGCAGCGCGATCAACCAGCCGCCACGGCGGCACGGCGCCAGCGCGCCTGGCGCGCCGGGCAGCGCCTGCCACTCGCTGTGCCCGCTGGGCACGTGCAGCCGCCACAGCCGCTGCTCGGCGGTGTCCAGCCAATACAGGCGATCTTCCAGTCCGCGCCACACCGGGCAGGCGCCATGGGCACACGGCGCGGCGGGCAGGCGGGTCCAGCCGTCTGGCCCGGTGTCCGCGGTGGGTGGGGCGGATGGGCGCGCGTCCATAAACCCCATCTTAGGCCATTCCCCCCGCGCAGAATAGACCCTCGCATACACTGTTGAACATGCTGTGGGTCAAGACTTTTCACATCGTGTTCATCGCCAGCTGGTTTGCCGGGCTGTTTTACCTGCCCCGCATCTTCGTCAATCTGGCGATGGTCGATCCCGACAGCGCGGCCGAGCGCGAGCGGCTGTTGCTGATGGCGCGCAAGCTGCTGCGCTTCATGACGCTGTTGGCGGTGCCAGCCCTGGTGCTGGGCCTGTGGCTGTGGCTGGGTTACGGCATCGGCCTGGGGCCGGGCAACGGCTGGATGCACGCCAAGCTGGCCATCGTCGTGGCGTTGATCGGTTATCACCACGCCTGCGCGCGGTTGTTGCGCCGCTTCGAGCGCGGTGAGAATCGTCGTAGCCACCGCTGGTACCGCTGGTTCAACGAGGTGCCGGTGCTGCTGATGCTGGGCGCGGTGGCACTGGTGGTGGTCAAGCCCTTTTGAGCGGCGCAGCCGTGCGCCAATCGACCACCGCCGTGTCCGGGCGGACGCGCCACCTTTCGCTGGCGTGGCCTCTGCTGGCCGGCTACGGCGCGTTGGTGGTTTATGCCAGCCTGTTTCCGTTTGAGGGCTGGCGCTCGCAGGGGGTGGCGCCATGGGCATTTTTGGCGGCGCCCTGGCCGCGCTACTGGACCGGCTTTGACGTGATGGTCAACCTGGTGGGCTACGCGCCGGTGGGGGCATTGCTGACCGTGGCGTTGGTGCGCTCGGGCTGGCGGCGCATGGCGCTCGCCCTGGGGTGCATCGGTCCCGCGCTGTTGTCGTTGGCGCTGGAAGCAACGCAGACCTATCTGCCGCAGCGCGTGCCCTCGCAGCTGGACGCCGCGCTCAACACCGCGGGCGGCGTGGTGGGGGCGTGTGCGGCCTGGCTGCTGCTGCGCTGGCGTTGGCTGGGGCCGTGGACGCAGTTTCGCGCGCGCTGGCAGCAGCCCGGTGGGCAAATGGCCTGGGTGGTGCTGTTGCTGTGGCCGCTGGCCGTGCTCTACCCGACACCGGTGCCCTTTGGCACGGGCCAGTTTTGGCCGCGGCTGGAAGGGGTGCTGCGGCGCGCGGTCGAGGGGTCGCCGCTGCAGGCGTGGTTGCCCGAACGTGCCCCGTTGGCGCCACCGGGGCCGCTGACCGAGGCGCTGCTGGTGGCGCTCAGCCTGTGGCTGCCGGTGCTGCTCGGCTACGCAAGCGTGCGCCGCCTGGGCCAGCGCATCGCTTTCGCGCTCGGCTTTGGCGCGCTCGCGCTGGCCTGTGGCGCGGTCTCGGCGGGGCTGTCGTTTGGCCCAGCGCACGCCTGGGACTGGCTGACCCCCGCCACCCAGCTGGGCCTGGGCATGGCCGGGGCCATGGCGGTGTTTGCGCTGCCGCTGCGCACGCGGCTGGCCGCCTTGCTGGCCGTACTCGCCGGGGGCGTGCTGCTGGGCGTGCTCAACCGGGTGCCGGATCCCGCCTACCTCGGCGAATGGCTGCAGGCCTGGGAGCAGGGGCGGTTCAGCCGTTTTCACGGGCTGTCGCAGTGGCTCGGTTGGCTGTGGCCGTGGGCGGCGCTGGCCGCCGCTGCGCGGCTGGCGCTGCACCGCCCTGAGGGGCCGTCCTACAATCGCACGCCATGACCGATACCGCGCAGGCTGCGACCACGACGCCGCCGTATTACCGCCGCCACATTTTTTTCTGCCTCAACGAGCGCGCCGAGGGGCAAGCCTGCTGCGCGCGCCACGGCGCCCAGCAGGCGTTCGAGCACTGCAAGGCGCAGGTGCGCGCCCTGGGCTTGGCGGGCCCCGGGCAGGTGCGGGTGAACAAGGCGGGCTGCCTGGACCGTTGCGCTGGGGGACCTGTGGCCGTGGTCTATCCCGAAGGGGTCTGGTACACCTACGTGGACGCCAGCGACATCGATGAGATCGTCACCTCACACCTGCGCGATGGGGTGGTGGTGCAGCGCTTGCTGCTGGCGCCGGACGTCGGGCGCTGACGCTCCGCCGCCGCGCGTGCGATGAACGCCCAAACCGAATTCCGCGCCATCGCCGGCCCCGTTGGCGCTCTGGAAGTGGCCGTGGACCGCCCGGCGCAGGCGCGCGCCGACGGCGGCGTGGCGGTGATCGCGCATCCCCACCCGCTCTTTGGCGGCACGCTGCACAACAAGGTGGTGCAAACGCTGGCGCGTGCGTTCGTGCAACAGGGTTGGGTGTCGGTGCGGTTTCACTTTCGCGGCGTCGGCGGCAGCGCGGGCGTGCACGACCACGGCGTCGGTGAAGTCGACGACATGCTGGCCGTGGTTGCCGCCGTTGGGGGCGCGGGGCCGCTGGCGCTGGCCGGGTTTTCGTTTGGCGGCTATGTGGCGGCGGCGGCCGCAGTGCGCCTGTGGGAGCAGCGGCCGGCGCAGGCGCTGGCCCTGGTGGCGCCAGCGGCCAGCCGCTTTGTTTTGCCTCCGCTGCCCGCGGAACTTCAGGCGCGCACCCTGGTCGTTCATGGCGAGGTCGACGACACCGTGCCGCTGGCCGCGGTGCTCGACTGGGCGCGCCCGCAAAGCCTGCCCGTGACCGTGCTGCCGGGGGGCGAGCACTTCTTTCACGGCCGCCTGCCCCTGCTCAAATCGTTGGTCGTGCGCCACCTGCGCGCGTTGTGACCCGCTGCCCCGTGACGGGGCCCTCTGGAGGAAATGCCACCGTGTTGCTGTCCATTTGGTTTGCCGCCTGCTGCGCCCGGCTGCGGCGTCGGGCCGCTGCTGCCCTGGCCCTGTGGGGCGTGTTGACGCTGGCCGCTGCATCCGCGCACGCGCAGATGCCCCAGCCGCCCGAAGTGGCGGCGCGCGCCTGGCTGCTCTACGACGCCACCAGCGGCCAGGTTCTGGCGGCCAAGGACCCCGATGAACCGGTCGAGCCGGCGTCGCTGACCAAGCTCATGACGGCGTACCTGGTGTTCGATGCGCTCAAGGCGGGCAAGCTCACGCTGCAGCAAAAGCTCGTCGTCAGCGAGCGCGCCTGGCGCATGCCGGGCTCACGCATGTTCATCGAGCCCAACGCCCAGATTCCGGTGGAAGATCTGCTCAAAGGCATGATCGTGCAGTCGGGCAACGACGCGACCGTGGTGCTTGCCGAAGGGGTGGGCGGCAGCGTGGAGCGTTTCGTGGAACTCATGAACCGCCAGGCGCAGGCGCTGGGGTTGACGCGCACCCGCTACCAAAACCCGGAGGGCTTGACCGCCCCGGGGCACACCACCACCGCGCGCGATCTGGCCACGCTGGCGGCGCGCCTGATGCGCGACTTTCCGGAGTACGTCGGGTACTACGCCATCCAGCGCTACCGCTACCCGGGCACGCCCGCCGCCAACGACACCAACCGCAACCTGCTGCTGTTTCGCGACCCGACGGTGGACGGGCTCAAGACCGGCCACACGGCAGCGGCCGGCTATTGCCTGGTGGCCACGGCGCGCCGCCCGGTTGCCGGCCTGGGCGAAGGGGCCGCCGGGCAGCGGCGCCTGATCAGCGTCGTTTTGGGGGCCGCCAGCGAAAACGCCCGTGCGGCCGAAAGCCAAAAGCTGCTCAACTGGGGCTACACCGCGTTCGAGGCCGTGCGCCTGGCCGCGCCGGGGCAGCCGGTCGCCAAAGCGCCCGTCTGGAAAGGGCAGGCCAGCGAGGTGGCGCTGGGCCGCCCGGAAGGCGTCGTCGTCACCGTGCCGGCTGGGCAGGCCAAAGGGTTGCGCACCGAGGTCGTGCGCCCCGACCCGCTGGTGGCGCCGCTGCTCAAGGGCCAGCCGTTGGGGACGCTGCGCGTGATCTCGGCAGCGGGCGAGCCCGTGGCGGAAATCCCGCTGACGGTGCTCGACACCGTGCAAGAGGCGGGCTTGCTCGGCCGGCTGTGGGGTGCGCTGCGGCTCTGGATCCGCTGAGCGCAAGCGCCCGTCCGCCAGGTCGCTGCCCCGGTAGCCGTTGCGCTGCCGGGCGTCGCGTGATACCATAGAGGGCTTTCCGGAATTTCCGGAAGGGCAGCTTGTTTTCTTTTGACGTTTAGGGACGTTATGCCAACCATCAACCAACTCGTGCGCCACGGGCGGACGGCCGAGAAGGTCAAGTCCAAGAGCCCGGCGATGCAAAACTGCCCCCAGCGTCGGGGCGTGTGCACCCGCGTCTACACCACGACGCCCAAGAAGCCGAACTCGGCGCTGCGCAAAGTCGCCAAGGTGCGCCTGACCAATGGCTTTGAGGTCATCTCCTACATCGGGGGTGAAGGCCACAACCTGCAAGAGCACTCGGTGGTGCTGGTGCGCGGTGGCCGGGTCAAGGACCTGCCGGGTGTGCGCTACCACATCGTGCGCGGCTCGCTGGACCTGCAAGGGGTCAAAGACCGCAAGCAGGCGCGCTCCAAGTACGGCGCCAAGCGGCCCAAGAAGGCCTAAGCGGCGTCATTCACGCATGGGCCGTTGTCATACGGCTGTCATGCATCGGTGTCGGAATGCCTGGCTGGCGGGCGTCCGGCAGTGTGGCCTCGGTGGCGCGGTGCGCGCGCCGGTGGTCGAGTAAGTGGGGGTCCCATGGCCCTCGTGGCACCGCGGTGCCAACTGAAGCAAAAAGGATAGCAACATGCCACGTCGTCGCGAAGTCCCTAAACGCGAAATCCTGCCGGATCCCAAGTTCGGCAATGTCGAGCTCTCCAAGTTCATGAACGTCATCATGGAGAGCGGCAAAAAGGCGGTGGCCGAGCGCATCGTCTATGGCGCGCTCGAGCACATCGAGAAGAAGACCGGCAAAGACCCGCTGGAAGTCTTCTCGACCGCCATCAACAACGTCAAGCCCCTCGTCGAAGTCAAGTCTCGCCGTGTCGGTGGTGCCAACTACCAGGTGCCGGTCGAGGTGCGCCCGGTGCGCCGTCTGGCCCTGTCCATGCGCTGGATCAAGCAAGCCGCGCGCAAGCGCAGCGAAAAATCCATGGCGCTGCGGCTGGCCAACGAGCTCATCGAGGCCACCGAAGGCCGTGGCGGCGCGATGAAGAAGCGCGATGAGGTCCACCGCATGGCCGAGGCCAACCGGGCATTCAGCCACTTCCGCTTCTGACGCCCGTCCCCCGAGGCTGAGACCTCCCCCAAGCCCGCCGCCGCTGCATCCGAGGTTGGCGGGCTTTGCCCATCTGAATCTGGAGCTTCCTCATGGCACGTACCACGCCCATCGAGCGTTACCGCAACATCGGTATCTCGGCGCACATCGACGCCGGCAAGACCACCACCACCGAGCGCATCCTCTACTACACCGGCGTCAACCACAAGATTGGTGAGGTGCACGACGGCGCCGCCACCATGGACTGGATGGAGCAGGAGCAAGAGCGCGGCATCACCATCACCTCCGCGGCCACCACCTGCTACTGGCGCGGGATGGACCTGAACTACCCCGAGCACCGCTTCAACATCATCGACACCCCGGGCCACGTGGACTTCACCATCGAGGTGGAGCGCTCCATGCGCGTGCTCGACGGCGCCTGCATGGTCTACTGCGCCGTGGGTGGCGTGCAGCCGCAGTCCGAGACCGTCTGGCGCCAGGCCAACAAGTACAAGGTGCCGCGCCTGGCCTTCGTCAACAAGATGGACCGCGTGGGCGCCAACTTCTTCAAGGTCTACGACCAGATCAAGGCGCGTCTCAAGGGCAACCCGGTGCCGATCGTCATTCCGATTGGCGCCGAAGACAACTTCCAGGGCGTGGTGGACCTCATCAAGATGAAGGCCATCATCTGGGACGAGGCGTCGCAGGGCATGAAGTTCGAGTACCGCGACATCCCCGCCGACCTCGTGGACCAGGCGCAAGAGTGGCGCGAGAAGATGGTCGAAGCCGCGGCCGAGGCCAGCGAAGAGCTGATGAACAAGTACCTGGAGACCGGTGAGCTGAGCGAGGACGAGATCATCGCCGGTCTGCGCCAGCGCACCATCGCCACCGAAATCCAGCCGATGCTGTGCGGCACCGCGTTCAAGAACAAGGGCGTGCAGCGCATGCTCGACGCCGTCATCCAGTTCCTGCCCTCGCCGGTGGACATTCCGCCCGTGGCCGGCACCGATGACCGTGAGCAGCCGGCCACCCGCAAGGCCGACGACGAGGAAAAGCTCTCGGCGCTGGCGTTCAAGCTGATGAGCGACCCGTTCGTGGGCCAGCTCACCTTCGTGCGCGTGTACTCCGGCGTGCTGCGCAAGGGCGACACCGTGCTCAACTCCGTGCGCGGCAAGAAAGAGCGCATCGGCCGCATCGTGCAGATGCACGCCAACAACCGCCAGGAAATCGAGGAAATCCGCGCCGGTGACATCGCCGCCTGCGTGGGCCTCAAGGAAGTGACCACGGGCGAAACTCTGTGCGACCCGTCGGCGCCGATCGTGCTCGAGCGCATGGTCTTCCCCGAGCCGGTGATCCGCCAGGCCGTCGAGCCCAAGGCCAAGGCCGACCAGGAGAAGATGGGCATCGCGCTGAGCCGTCTGGCGGCCGAAGACCCGTCGCTGCGCGTCTACACCGACGAAGAATCCGGCCAGACCATCATCGCCGGCATGGGCGAGCTGCACCTGGAGATCATCGTCGACCGCATGAAGCGCGAGTTTGGCGTCGAGGCCAACGTCGGCAAGCCGCAAGTGGCCTACCGCGAAACCATTCGCAGCACGGTCGAGGAAGCCGAAGGCAAGTTCGTGCGCCAGTCGGGTGGTAAGGGTCAGTACGGTCACGTGGTGTTCAAGATCGAACCCAACGAGCCGGGCAAGGGCTTCGAGTTCATCGACGCCATCAAGGGTGGTGTGGTGCCGCGCGAGTACATCCCCGCCGTGCAAAAGGGCGTCGAAGAGGCGCTGCAAACCGGTGTGCTGGCCGGCTACCCGGTGGTCGATGTCAAGGTCACGCTGCACTTCGGTTCGTACCACGAGGTCGACTCCTCCGAGCAGGCGTTCAAGATGGCGGCCATCTTCGGCTTCAAGGAAGGCTGCAAGAAGGCCAACCCCGTCATCCTCGAGCCCATGATGGCCGTGGAGGTCGAAACGCCGGAGGAATACGCGGGCAACGTCATGGGCGACCTGTCGTCCCGCCGTGGCATGGTGCAAGGCATGGACGATCTGCCCGGCGGCGGCAAGATCATCAAGGCCGAGGTGCCCCTGTCCGAAATGTTTGGCTACTCGACCACGCTGCGCTCGATGTCGCAGGGCCGCGCCACCTACACGATGGAGTTCAAGCACTACGCCGAAGCCCCGCGCAACGTGCAGGAAGCCATCATCGCCGCGCGCGCCAAGTAAACGCGTTCTGAGGTCTGCCGCGCCCCACGCCGGGGTGGGCCCGCTGCCCGTGGCGGGCCCGTGCGGCAGACGTTAAACCGGCACGGGTATTGTTCTTTGAAGCAAGGAATCGATCATGGCAAAGGAAAAATTCGAGCGGACCAAGCCGCACGTCAACGTGGGCACGATTGGTCACGTGGACCACGGCAAGACGACGCTGACGGCGGCGATCACGACGGTGCTGGCCAGCAAGTTTGGTGGTC